>JAKUOQ010000002.1 GCA_022450865.1 Nitrospinales bacterium
ATCCCAGTTCGAAAAACATCATCAAAATCGATCTCGACACGCAAAAACGCGCTCTGCAATGTGTCAATCGCATGTTTGAATACGCCGATTAAACCCATTTCAAAGGCTTAAGTCATTTTTTTAATTGCCCATCAGAATATATAAAACATGGATAGCATAAACTTAAACATCTTTTCGAAGGGTTAAAATTTTTTACAATGCTCAGTACATTTTTTTAAAAATGATCGGGAGTATAATGGCAAGCATAACCACCATGCCTATAAAGTGCTCTAAACTAAACATTAAGACCTCCTCAATTTATTCTCTTTTTAAAGGTTCTTTATTTAGGCCCAGTCATTTTTTCAGGCCGGACTTTTTCATCAAACTCCTCCTCGGTCAATAACCCCAAAGCAACGGCAGATTCTTTCAGAGTCGTGTTTTCCTGATACGCTTTTTTAGCTACTTTCGCAGCATTGTCGTAACCAATATGTGGGTTAAGCGCGGTTACCAGCATAAGTGATCCATTGAGATGTTTTTCAATTTGGGTTTTGTTTGGTTCGATCCCGGCAACACAATGGTCATTGAACGAGCGACATGAATCGGCTAACAAGCGAATCGATTGCAATAAATTATAAATCATCACAGGTTTAAACACATTTAGTTCAAAATTACCAGATGAGCCACCAACATTGATCGCAGTATCATTGCCAATTACTTGAGCAGCCACCATAGTCATTGCCTCTGACTGTGTTGGGTTTACCTTGCCAGGCATGATGGAACTTCCAGGTTCGTTAGCTGGTAAAATTATTTCTCCAATACCGCATCGAGGTCCTGACCCCAGCCAGCGGATATCATTGGCAATTTTCATTAGAGAACAGGCGATGGTTTTTAATACACCACTTGCCTCAACAATAGCATCGTGTGCGGCCAGCGATTCAAATTTATTTGGGGCTGTCACAAATGGGCAACCGGTAATATCTGCAATTTGTTTTGCAACCTTTTCCGGGAAATCTCTATGTGAATTCAGACCGGTTCCAACGGCGGTTCCTCCAAGAGCAATCTGATACATACGTGGCATACAACCATTGATACGATCAAGAGCATACTCTAACTGAGTGGTATAACCGCTGAACTCCTGACCCAATGTAAGCGGAGTTGCATCCATCAAATGGGTTCGCCCGATTTTAATTATATCTTTGAATTCAGTAGATTTATTTCTAAACGATTTAGTGAGTGAAACCAAAGATGGAATCAGAGCCTCACGAATACTCTCAACTGCCGCAATATGCATCGCGGTGGGAAAAGTATCATTAGAAGACTGACCCATATTTACATGATCGTTCGGGTGAACCGGATCTTTAGAACCTATTACACCCCCAGCCAATTCAATGCCACGATTAGCAATGACCTCATTGCTGTTCATGTTTGATTGTGTTCCGCTTCCTGTTTGCCAAACCCGTAAAGGGAAATGGTCATCGAGTTTCCCATCGATAACTTCATCAGCGGCTTTAGCAATCAAGTCTTTTATGCTTTCAGGCAACAAGCCTAACTCAGCATTTACCAAAGCTGAGGCTTTCTTAAGAATCCCCATACCTCGGATGAGTTCGCGAGGCATAGTTTCTGCACCAATATCAAAGTGGATCAGTGACCGTGCAGTTTGAGCGCCATAATAAAAGTGGGCAGGAACCTCGATTTCCCCCATGCTATCCGTTTCTGTCCGGGTTTCCATGTTTCTTCTCCTCAATTTTTAAAATAATCCGCCGCTTCCGGCATTTCTTCTTCAATATAAATCCTGAATTTTTTTAACAACCGCTGTTCTGATTGACGCACCGCTTCCCGCGTTACCCCTCTTTGATCGCCGATTTCCTGTAGAGACTGAGGAGATTCCGAAAGTACTCTTTTTTCTAAAATTTCAATTTCGCCTGGTTTCAATTCGGATTTAAATCCTTCAATTTTTTGCTGAAGAATTTCCCGAAACTGATCTATCTCAGCCCCTTTTTCAAGCGACTTTCCATCGCTTAAAGATTGCGCTGGGGTCATAGGACTATCAGGATGGGTAGGCGTATCAAACGAAACATCGAAAGCACCAATACTAGCTTCAACATCGATAATTTCACCTTCATCAACTCCGAAGTGTTCTGCCAACAACTTGGTGGAAGGGTCAAACCCTTCTCTCTCCAAACGTTCTTTTTCTTTTTTCAGGTTAAATAATAATTTCCGTCGTGCGTTTGTCGTTCCCACTCGTACCAACCGCCAGTTATCCAAAATATATTTCAAAATATAAGACTTGATCCACCACGTGGCATACGCAGACAGCCGAACCCCTCGGAAGGGGTCAAAATTTTTCACTGCTTTCATCAAACCAACGTTGCCTTCCTGAACCAGATCCATGACATTTTGCCATTCTCGCTTGAAAGTCATGGCGATTTTTACAACCAGCATCAAATTAGCCGTTGTCAACTGGTAAGCAGCATCAACATCTCCTGTTTCCCGTAACCGAATTGCCAGTTCCTTCTCCTCTTCTTCAGTAAGGATCGGGTATTTTTTCGCCTCCTGAAGGTAGGCGGCAAAAGGGTCGGGGGGAACTAGCGTGCCTTTCTGACGCATTGCCGGCACCAGAGATTTTTTCTTAGATTTAATTTTTTTAGGTTTATCGTTCATGAAGTAGAAAAACCAATTTTCAGCTAAAATTTTGGCATTATCGCAGGTTGAATCTATATGCCTTTATCTCTACAATAAAGGAATGGCCCGTTTAGCATTGTTTGGAATTGCAGTTGTTTTTATCATTCTTGTTGCTCGCATGATTTTTCCATCTTCGAGTTCCAAGGAATCTGGTCCAACGGAAATGGTCCAGGATCCCAATAACGGCGTGTACATTCCTAAATCAGAAGCAATCAAAAAAATGGTCAATGGCAAAGAATATTATTTTTCAACCGAACAAAGCGCCGAAGAATACATTAGAAAAAATCAAACTAAACCGGATTGATAACAGCCAACTCCTTTTCAAGGCTCGATTTTTTTACCATCTTTTGGTAATTAGCCCCTTCTATTATAGCAAAGGATTTCAATTAAACTGGAGAAACAAGACCCTATATGATGCATAAAAAAAATACAGGAAATTTAACAATACAGGTACTTGGAACTCTGATAATACTCGGTTTGTTCTTTGGTGACTCAGCGCAGGCGCAAGAAAATTGCGAACCTTTGGATAAAAAACGAATTAAAATTGAAGGCTATATTTCTAAAAAATTCCGCAAACAACGAAAAGCTGTTTTTAAAGAATTTACCGCATTGGGAAACTCTCGAACTGCTCTCCGCGTTTATCCCATGGGAGAAACCTCTAAGGTGATTGCTATCGGAAAATGCGTCCCCGTGCATATTGCTCAACATGTTATAAAAAAAGCCATGGAATACAGTACGGGAGTTGAAAGTTTAGTCCAGCAACAGTTTATCCACGGTCACTGGATTGGTGTTGGAGTCACCATTTTTGACGAACCTTCCCAGCAACTTGTATCTACAGAACAAGTCAAGCAAATGCTCAATCCTGAACTTTCTAGCAAGGAATTTCACAAGCTCTATCGTAAATTATCGATACCTAATGAGCTAACTCCCTATTTTGGCTTACAGGTTCCAAATATTAAAACCGCGCAACCGGAATAGTTCTTTACTACGTTTCAGGAAAATAGAGACTAAGAAAATAAAAATAGTTATAGTTTTTGCTATGTTGGTCTTTTTATTAGGCGTCGCGGCGGACCAGACGTACGGAATGTGAAATAGTTTTGTCGTTTTTCTCGTACCAGTATGGACAACCATTGGCATAAAACATTATTTGGGCTTCTTTGCCCCGTGTTGAGGATGTCCAAGTACAGTTTGCGGCTCCTGGCGGAAATACCGAATCCAAAAAAATATCTCCGCCCTTTGAATCTTTATTTAGTTTTTCCTTATCGAAAATAGAAGAGGCTTCATGGATCGTTGGTATACGCCAATCGCTGTAATCGCCCACTTTTTTCTCGTTGGCTTGTTTTACATATTCCTCTGCCTCAGCGTAGGAAACCTCTTTTCCCAATTCCAGTAAAGAGTCATTGGCCATCCAGGTCACACTGGTCAACGAGTCATAAACAGTTCCATTATCCCTTTTAAGAAATCTTGATTTTTCGTTTCCCATACTTTCCTCTCAAAAAAATATCAGGCTTTAGCTACCCAATATGTATTAGTTTTTTAAATGATCTAGCATTTTAACCTATGATGACTTTATTTCAAAACATGCAGCATGATCATCTTTAACTATAGAGATCGGGACGACGATCTTTGAAAATATCGTTTTTTGAATTGATAAATTTTTCGCGGGCTTTTCCTAGATCGATTTCTACAATTTGAACTTCTTCCTCGATTTCTGATGCTCGAATTAATATATTTCCATCAGGATCGACTACTTGGCTTTGCCCTATAAAGTGAAGAACCTCGTCAGGGACCCGATTTTCATTCCCCACCCGGTTGGCAGTAATAGCATAAACACGGTTTTCAAGACACCGGGTGATCATGGCTTGAGGGCAATGAGGCAAAACAAGGTTGGAAGGATGCGCAATAATTTCTGCACCGTTTAAAGCCAGTGAACGGGTTATTTCAGGAAACCTCCAATCGAAACAAATCATAACCCCTACCTTAGTTCCGTTTAGATTAAATACGGGAGGAGCTTCCGTACCAGCATGGAAGCAGGCTTTCTCGGTATCAAACAAATGAATTTTTCTGTAACGCCCGATGAAACCTTCCGGCCCAACTGTGATCGAGGAGTTATAAATTCGATCATCATCTATTTCGACCAGCCCGGCAATAAAGTATGTGTTTATTTTTTTTGCGAGAGACGTGAGAAAACTCGTAACCACACCGCCGGGAACAAGCTCCGCATACTGATGAGCTTCATCCATTTTTTTGAATCGGTATCCAGTCGAGAAAAGCTCCGGTAAGACAAATAAGTCCGCCCTTTTTCCCTCAAGCATTTCTTCGATTCGACTCAAATTGTCCTGAATATCTCCAAACTGAGGATGATTTTGAACAAAACCAACTTTCATAGGCAAAACTAAGTCCTAAGAGATCCTATAACGCCGGAGAAAATATTTACAAACAAAAGCGATATCAATTAATTGCATTTATGGGGGGGAAGCTTAAAGTTGGGCGGATTTGTTTCTATATAAATGGTCGATTAAGGTTATAGCCACCATGGCTTCTGCAATGGGGACAGCTCTGGTTGCAACACAAGGGTCGTGTCTTCCTTCAACCCTGATTTCTGCTTTTTTACCCTGTTGCGTAACTGTGTCTTGTGCCTTATTGATAGAGGAGGTAGGTTTGACAACAAGCCTTATAACAATATCCATACCATTTGAAATACCACCAAGAATACCACCGGCATTATTTGTGGTTGTTATCACCTTTTTGTTTTTCATTGCAAAAACATCATTGCATTCAGAACCTGTCATAATTGCTGATTGGAACCCCACCCCGATTTCGACACCTTTTACAGCAGGCATGCTCATAACAGCTTTAGCAAGGTCGGCATCTAATCTATCAAAAACCGGTTCGCCTAATCCCGCAGGAACTCCTTGGGCAATTACTTCCACAACACCGCCTAAAGAATCCCCTTTTTTGCGGGCTCGCATTATGGAATTGATCATTTTTTCGGCAATTTTATTATCGGGGCAACGGACAATATTGTTCTCTATTTCCCTATAGTCAATATTTTTTGCGATATGTTTTCCAACCTGTCGGGTAAAGCCAATGATTTTGATCCTTTCACGTGCTAGGAGTTTTTTAGCAATAGCGCCGGCAGCAACGCGACCCACAGTTTCACGTGCACTGGATCGACCACCACCGCGATAGTCTCGAAAACCATATTTCATATCGTAGGTATAGTCGGCGTGCCCCGGGCGGTACAAGTCTTTGATCAGCTCATATTTAGAAGAATCGGCATCTTCGTTTTCGACTAACAGAGAGATAGGGGTTCCCGTGGTTTTGCCTTTGAATACTCCAGACATAATTTGAATTTGATCACCTTCTTTTCGTGTGGTGGTCACTTTACTCTGTCCGGTTCTGCGACGATTGAGTTCCAGCTGAATTTCAGATTCCTTGATAGGCAACCCTGCAGGGCAGCCTTCAATAACAACTCCAAGGCCTCGCCCGTGTGATTCCCCCCAAGTGGTAATTTTAAACAGTTTTCCGAAAGAGCTGCCTGACATAAATTTTTAAAATGGAGTAAATTAAATTGTTGAGGAAACTTACAACAGAGTGCAAGCCTGCTTTTCACAGGGTATAGAACTATACTAATGAAAAATATACAAAAAGGAGAGGGCTTACCGTTTGTTGTCTAGATTAGATAATCTAGTAGGGTTTAAAAAAAGACTCGCACCACCCTATTCCTGGGCTATTGATTTTCTTGACCCTCTATTGATTTATGCTCGTCAACCAATTCTCTGAGTTCTTTTCCTGCCTTGAAAAAAGGAACTTTTTTGGAAGGAACGTCTACTTTTTGTCCTGATTTAGGGTTTCTGCCCACTCTTGCATTTCTTTGTCTGATACGAAAACTCCCAAAACCTCTCAGCTCAACTTTTTTTCCATCGGCCAATGAATCGGTAATGCTGGAAAAGACTGTGTTAACAACAACCTCTGTCTGTCTTTTAGTAAGATTGATTTGGTTAGCTACTTTTTCTACAAGCTCTGCCTTTGTCATTTCATCCCCCCCCCGGGCCATCAATTTTATTGATAATCAAAATCGAATTGTGAGGATTATAGCATTAGGAGTATATAAGTCAACCCCTTATTTTAATTGAGTTAAGCAGAATATAGCAGAATCTCTTATCAGATAAAAACACGAATTATTTCGTATTTTTACTGTAAATATACCCTGCTAAAAGGTAGTTATAAAATAATTTGGTATCGAGCTTGAGCTATTTGATAGAAAACCTTTTTTAGATTTTCTCTTAAACTGAAAATCCATTTCTGAAAGCATAAAGTTATTAGAGTTAGTACTTTAGAAACCAGCAAGGGAAAGAACGATATATTACATGTAGTTGGAAGAAGGTAAGATTTTATTTTTATTAGGGAAACCAAAGGTATTGCAGCCGGGGTATAGATGCTGGCACAAGAGATTGGGTGAGGTTTTTTGAAATAACACTTTGCATCAGCCAATCCATAAGGGGAACATCTTCTTTTTCTTCAACAACACTGGGGTAACCCACAATACCAATTTTTTTTCCAAGCATCTCTATAGTTTTTTCCAGCCCACCAAACTCATCAATCAATTTAAATTCAAAGGCTTGTTTCCCAGTCATAACTCTCCCATCGGCAAACAGTTTGACCCTATCCTCAGGTAGGTTTCTACCCAAAGAGACCGCTTGCACGAACTGCTGATGTACATCGTTCACTACATTTTGCAATAGCTCGCGCTCTTTGGGTTGCATTGGTCTGAGCGGAGAGCCTGTATCTTTAAATGCACCACTTTTAATCACCGCGGGCCGCAAGCCTATTTTTTTTGCTAGCTCTTCCATATTACTGAAAGCCATAATAACGCCTATACTTCCTGTCAGTGTGCCAGGGTTTGCTAAAATATAATCCGCCGCACAAGCAATATAATAGCCACCAGATGCAGCCACGCTACCCAAAGACGCATAAACAATTTTTTTAGAGTCTTTTATTTTATTGATTTCATAGTAGATTTCCTGTGCGGGAGCAACCGCCCCGCCTGGAGAATCTATTCTAAGAATTATGGCTTTAATTTTTGAGTCCCGGCGATACTTTGAAAGTTGTCGGACTATCCCAGAAGAATCCATCAATACACCTTTGATATGAACCAAAGCGATTTCGCTGTTTGAGGTTTTCCAGCGGTCTTGCATAAAGCCACCCAATATGGATGCTGCAAAAAAGAATACGAATATACCTAATGTCCATTTAATAAAAGATTTCAAAAGTGGCCTCTCCGACTTGGATAAAATTTCCATACTAAAACCCGATCTCTATAGAGATCGGGTTTCTACCTTCACTCTTCTTTAAAAACTTCCATATCGACCTGTTCTTTTTCAATTTGCGAAAGATCCAGGTTTTCTTCATAAGCTTTGATGCTTAAAGCGATCTTTTTATCGTTTGTGTCAACCTTAATCACTTTTGCTTTAATATCATCATCCACTTTAACAGCTTCTTCGGGTGCGGTTATATTTTTTGAGCTTAATTGAGATACATGTATTAAACCCTCAAGCCCATCTCCAAATTCAGCAAAGGCACCAAAGCCTGTCACCTTAATTATCTTACCTGAAACTTCTGTTCCAATTGGGTAATTGCCCGCAATTTCATCCCATGGGTCGGGCAACAATTGTTTGATACCCAAAGAAATTCTGCAGTTTTCTTTATCAATACTAAGTACAGCAGAGCTAATTTTATCTTTCTTCTTTAATACTTCAGAAGGATGCTTAATTTTTTTCCAACTCAGATCAGAGATGTGAATCAATCCATCTACACCATCTTCCAACTCGACAAAAGCACCAAAATCGGTCAGGTTTCGTACTGTACCCTCGACCTCAGTACCAATGGGATATTTATCTTCAATTTTATCCCATGGATTGGGCTCGATTTGTTTCATTCCTAGAGAAATTCGTTTCTTTTCTTTATCCAATGTGAGAACAAGAGCTTCAACCTCATCACCGATAGCAACCATTTTGCTTGGGTGTTTTACATGACGGCTCCAACTCATTTCTGAAATATGCACAAGGCCTTCGATGCCTTTTTCAAGTTCGACAAAAACTCCGTAATCAGTGACACTGACCACTTTACCCTTAATTTTTGTTTCAACTGGGAATTTGGAATCCACATCCACCCATGGATCCGGGCTCGTTTGCTTGAGCCCCAAAGAGACACGTTCTTTGTCTTTATCGTATTTTAAAACCACTACCGTTACCTTGTCACCGATCGAAAACATTTCGGAGGGATGGTTAACTCTGCCCCACGACATATCAGTGATGTGGAGCAACCCGTCGATTCCGCCCAAGTCGATGAACACGCCATATTCAGTAATATTTTTAATAACCCCTTCAATAAGGTTACCTTCATCCATTTTCTCAAGAGTACCCGTGCGAATCTGTTTGCGCTGTTCTTCCAAGAGAATTCTGCGAGAGAGAACAATGTTGCCGCGTTTTTTGTTCATCTTGATAATTTTCATATCAAATTTTTCGCCAATCAATTTCTCAAGATTGCGAATGGGGCGAAGGTCGATTTGCGATCCTGGCAAAAAAGCTTTTAACCCGATATCAACTGTAACTCCGCCTTTTGCCTTCGCTATAACTGTACCCTGAATGATTTCATCGGCCTCATAATTTTTAACCAGATCATCCCAGATTTTAATTTTATTAGCTTTTTCCTTGGAAAGAACAACATTGCCATCATTGTCTTCGACCTTTTCCATAAAGACTTCCACCTCGTCTTCGACCTGTAGGTTTTTTCCACTTTCAGGAAACTCGGATAGAGAAATCATGCCCTCTGATTTAAATCCCACATCAACTGTAACGAGCCCTTTGGAAATGGCGATGACCTTCCCCATGATGATCTGGGAAGCCTTGAATCGGCCGAGGCTTTGATTAAAATAAGTCTCCATTTCCTGATAAGAGGCTTCTTCGATAGGAGTCAAATCTCCCAACTCGGTTTTGTCGTCCTCGTCCATTTTTTTTAAAAGTTCTTTGGTTATTTTCATGACCTGCTGATTCTCACTTTCTATATGGTTGTTTGATAAAAATTAACTGTTTTGCTTTAAATTAATTTGTTTCATGACCTGATCTATGACTTCTTCAATCGTAAATTTCGTAGTATCAACTTCAATAGCATCTTCTGCAGGGTGAAGCGGTGAAATAGTACGAGTCTTGTCTTCGTGATCCCTTAGTTTTACTTCAGCAATGATATTTTCCAAATCGACATTCATATTTTTTTCTTTCAATTCCAGATATCGTCTTTTGCCACGCTCTTCTGCATCCGCATCCATAAAGAATTTTAATTCCGCATTTGGAAACACCTGGGTACCAATGTCACGACCATCCATCACCACGTTCCCTGACTGACCTATTTCCTTCTGTTTGGCAACGAGGATTTCTCGAACTCTTTTTTGTGCTGCGACTTTTGCGGCACCCCGCCCCACGATTTCATTTTTTAGTAACCCAGCAGTATTTTCTCCGTTGACCTTTACTTGTTGCCCTTCCGGGTTGGCTACAAATTCAATTTTCAACTCTGCTACCCATTGACCCACAGCATTTTCATCATCTAGGTCAATACCTTCATTCTTTGCAGACCAGGCAACTGCTCTGTACATGGCTCCAGTATCGATATAGCGGTAATTAAGGTTCTTCGCTATAAATTTTGCAATAGTGCTTTTACCGCTACCTGCCGGTCCATCAATGGCGATGATCATAGAGTTAAATTAATTTCATCCGGTATTTATTAGCCGCGGCAAACGCTTCTTCCAAAGCCTTACCGTCATTTTTTTCAATCACGCTACGCAAGTCGTTCAACGTTTTCTGGTAGCGGTCTATCAGGTCCAGGGAATGAGTTTGATTCGTGAGACAGATATCACGCCACATCACGGGATCACCGGACGCTATACGAGTAATGTCTTTCAGTCCTGCTCCCGAATAGGCCGTGACTTCACGATCCTGTTTGGTACGCAAAGCTCCCAGAGTATTCATCAAGGCATAAGCGACGATATGAGGCAGATGGCTCACCGCACCAAAAACAAAATCATGTTCGTCTGCATCGAGTGTTAGCGTCTCCATTCCCACCGCTTTCCAAAGCGCGTCTACTTTTCCAAACGCATGCGTATCGGTTTTAGATGTTGGCGTTAAAATACATTTTGCATTGAGGTATAAATCTTCCCGCGATGCTTCCAATCCTGATTTTTCCCCCCCGGCAATGGGATGTGATCCAACAAAGAAAATGCCTTCTGGCATCAAATCGTCCGCTTGGTTGACCAAGGGTCCTTTTACAGAACCCACATCGGTAATCACAGCACCTTGTTTTAGATGTGGTAATAAACTCTCAATCAACGGAATGATTTTGGAAACGGGTGTGCAAAGAACTACAAGGTCGACATCTTTAACGGCCTCTGCTAAGTTTTTGGCACAATGGTCTATGACGCCTAAAGATTTGGCTTTATCCAAATTCTCACGATTTCGACCAAACCCTGAAATTTCTTCGACAAGGTTATATCTACGACAAGCTTTAGCCAAAGATGCTCCCAAAAGACCAACACCAATGATGGTCATCTTTTCAAATAGCTTCATGCTTTTTTCAACCCCTGCTCAGGATAAGAACCCAAAACTCGAAATAACAATGTCTGCTTACCAAGAGTTTTGAAAACACGTTCAACAGCCTTATCCTCCATATGCCCTAGGAAGTCGATATAAAACAGATATTCCCAAGGCCTGTTACGTAAAGGTCTTGATTGAATTTTGGTTAAACTAATTTTGTTATTTGCAAACAGTTCCAGCGTTTTTAGAAGCGACCCTGCTTCATCCTTAATGGAAAACATAATTGATGTCTTATTCCTTCTGGCTTTTTTGGCTTGATCCCTGCTAATAACCAAGAACCGCGTGTGATTTTCAGCACGATCCTGAATATTTTTGGCAATAATTTTTAATTGATGAACCTCAGCCGCTAACTGCCCGGCTATTGCCGCTGAATTCTTGTCCCGTTTTGCAAGCTCCGCTGCCTGAGCCGTACTAGAAGCTGGAATTTGTTCGACATCCGGTAGGTTACAGCTAAGCCAATTACGACTTTGCGCCAAAGGTTGCGGATGTGAATAAACGGTCTTTATCTTTTTAGGATCTGTATTGTTTGCCAACAAGAATAAAGAAATGGCTAGTTGAGCTTCATCACAAATATGAAGCGGCGAATCGACAAAACAGTCAAGTGTTCGGTTGATAACACCTTCGATGGAATTTTCTACAGGCACCACTCCATAATCTGAATTCCCAAGCTCAACTTCAGAGAAAACGCTCTCAATATTAAGGCATGGATTAAACTTGCAGGAATGACCGAAATGCTTGATTGCAACTTGGTGACTGAATGTAGTTTCCGGACCCAGAAAAGCAACCCTCAAAGGCTTTTCTAATGCCAATGTTGCAGAAAAAATTTCACGGAAAATAGAATTGATAGCAGATGGGGGAAACGGACCCTTACTCTGGTCGTTCAACCTATCAAGAATGGAACGTTCACGTTGAGGAACATGGAAATGAGCAGTCTGCCCCTGAAGGGACTTCTCTTTACCTATTTTTTCGGCTAAAAGGCCACGGCGACTAATCAGCTTTAAAAGCTGATCATCTATTTTATCAATCTGCTGGCGCAGATCTTCGAGCTTTGGCAAAAACGTTTACCACCTTTTCTTGGATTTCCCTCAACAGATGTATGGGATAGCTTGATCATTTCATAATTCCATCCTAATATGCAAGGATATTCTTTATGGGAACCATACCTTATACAAGGTTTTCTCTATCTTAATAACCCGTTTCTATTGTGAGGTCATTCAAATGATTTTGCTGGAATTCAGCATGAGTCCTATGGATAAAGGGGAAAGTGTAAGTGACCAAGTTAGCCGGTCTTTAAAAATTATCGATGAAAGTGGGGTGCCTTATAAGTTAAACCCGATGGGGACGGTATTGGAAGGCGAATTCGATGAGGTTATGGGTGTGGTCAAACAATGTTATGAAACCATGCGCTCGGACTCTAAACGTATCACCTGCGGTATAAAAATTGATTACCGTGAAGGCAAATCAGGAAGATTGGAATCAAAAATGGCCTCCATAGAAAACAAACTGGGAAAAGAAGTGAAAAAGTAAAACTTTGCCCACAGAACGACATAGATAAGCAGAGACAAGGATTGTTTTCCTTCAAAAACTTCCCTTAGAAACTTAAAGTCGTAATATATCCAAAAACAATTATCGATAGAACCCCTCAGCTTATTTTGAGCAGTTATAAATCCTAAGCCTTATTTTTTTATCAGCGCCCATCTATTTCCACCAGTGATTCTAATTGCATCAAATTTTTCCTAATATATAGCACCACCGCATGAATTTCCTGTTGAGTCAGTCGAGACTTCCAAGGCATCATGGCAGTACCTTTTCTTCCTTCGGTAACCGATTGAATCATCCGATCTTCTGTCAGTTCTTGTTTCGAATTTTCTGAGGTAAAATTTTTTGGAGGGGGGTTCAATACATTCGCGGCGAAGGTTTTTCCGTCCCCCTTATCTCCGTGACAGGCCCTACAATGCTTAAAAAAAATGTCCCGCCCAGTTTCAGAATCCAGCGAATTGGAAAAAGCTTTCGGCAAAACCAGAATGAAAAACCAAATAAAAACTCCTACCCAAGAAAAAAAGATTTTCATTATTTATAACTCACTAATACTCTTGCTCAATAATAATTTTCGGGCTTCAACTAGTCAGACAAATTCCAACCGAGGGTGGTTTGGTTAGGGAACGTCTTCAAGTCTTTCGATCATTAATATTTTGATCATATTTGCTTTGAACTGGCTCATAAGCTTGTTGAAAGTGACATGTTGATCTTTCAGCGAAACATAAAATACATCGATACCTCGATCTCCTTTAGTAGAAATTTTTGCCCGATGGATAAGAATGCCAAAATCTGCAAAAACAGATGCAATCTTATAAAGCATTCCCATATGATCGCGGGCTTCCACACGAATAATAGTAAAGGTGCCTGTGGTTTCTCTTTCCACTTGAACTCGCGGAACGATGGCTTTATCTAAGCCCTTTTGCTCGCCCGCATAACGGGTACGTGAACGCATCATATTTTTTAAATTAGTTTCTTTCGAAAACAATTTTGCTAGATTGAGTTTGATTTCTTTCCAGATTTCAAAATTGCTTCCCGTTGCAATATCGCTTTCTTCAACTTGGACCGAGACTATGACATATCCGTCTTTCTTTAAGTAGATATGAGCTCCCAGAATATTTAAGCTTTTTGCTGTTAAGGCACCTACCAGTTTTTTGAACGATTCCTGCCCAGAAACACACGATAGTGTAAGGTTATGAAACTTTCCTTCTTCATTGAATTCGTGATGCAATATAAAAGGTTTGTCTTTCAGCGAACGGATCAATCTTATATGCAAAGCCACTTCTTCAGAATATGCGGTCATTAGGTAGTCTTCTGGCATAAGCCGAAGGTGGGATTCAATATCAGCAACGGGTAATTCGCCATGCAGGGCCTTGAAAACACCCACCCTTGTAGCTTGTGGATACTGATCCAGGGATTCCGGATCGCTAAGATATTTTAAAGTGCGCTCGTAAAGTTCGGAGAGCAAAAGTTTTTTCCAAGCTGTTAATGTCCCAGGTGCAACGGCACGTAATTCTGCAAAGCTGAAAAGATATAATGCCGTAAGACGTTCATGGTTTATCACTGTTTTAGCGAATTTCTGGATTACTGTCGGTTGGTGGATATCCTGATGCAAGGCAGTTTCCACCATTTCATAAATGTTCTTTATTAAAAATTCTAGCAACTCTTTTTCCTCTGTTTGCAAATACAATCTCTCACTGATGAAATTTATAAACTCCTTCAAACCAGACTCCCCATCCATATCTGAAAGGGTTCCGGCAGATTGTAAAAGTGCTGCGAATTTTAGTGTTTTTTTATGCGAAAATTCTTCATATAAAAAAGCTAGGTCCGTAGGATTGCTCAACGTCGATACTTCTAGTTCCTCCAGAAACCGGATGATACGCAGCGAATGTTCGTCTGCTGTAAAGTGATGATAAAAATCATGGTTGACCTTGCAATGAGCCAATCCGAATTCCGGCAACACTTGTTCTAGAATTTCCGTTTCATGCATTAACCTCAGAGTTTTATGCGAGTCGCTATCTCCAAGAATTGAATAAAGAAAGTTTCTGACTTCTTCTCCCTCCATGTGTTCGGCAATAATTAGTTTTTTGTGCAACCTCAATTGCCTTCGAAGTTGGTAGTCAGGTGAAATGGAATATTTACGACAAAGCCCCAAAGCTTTCAGGACAAGGGATTTATCCTTTTTAAAATCATTTTTTTGGTCTCCTTCATATATTAGTGCCGAACCCGAGATACAGAATCCGTTCCCCAAAGATTTTTTCGTTAGATCGGTAAGAACCTGCATGAAAGGTTGTTTGGCCTGAAGACAATGCTCAAAAAGATTTTCTGAGAAGTTATAGATATTAGTAGCGTGCAAATAATAATCGCGCATAAAGTCCTCAACGGGTTGCCCATCAAAGGAAGCAAGGTATCCCAGGTTTGCAGCAAGGTCTTTTTGAATTTCCCGAGATAGCACATCCGTCTTTTTTTCTGTCAAATAATGTAATTCATTTCGCACACGCAAAGTAAAATCTATCGAGTTATATAAAGATTCAATTTCCTGTGGAGAAATAACCTGAGCACCCTCGATCTCCCTAAAAGAATTTACGCCAAACCGAACTGCCGTCGCCCAAAGGGCATTGTGGTAATCTCTCAATCCACCCGGGCCATTTTTGATGTCCGGCTCCGGGTGACACACAACCCCCTCATTATCTCCATAACGTGTGTACTTTTCTTTTAACTTTGAATTTAAAAATTTTTTAACACCCTTTTGCAGAACATTTTTATTAATGGAATTTGTAAAACGGCCATAAAGGGTCTGATCGCCCATCAAGAACCTGGTTTCAATCATCGATGTTTTTATAGTTAAATCTTCATTGGCCAGCTTAATGCAATCTTTGATGGTGCGCGAACTGTGACCAATTTCCATACCGAATCCCCATAGCACAGACAAAACATCCTGAATAAAGGTGCCGGTTATAAGCTTTGGCCTTGTTGGTAGTAAGAAAAGTAGATCGATGTCGGAAAGTGGATTGAGCTCCCCTCTCCCATAACCTCCGACCGCAATCAGGCAAAAATCTTCTAATACCGATTTGGACTTATATTGTTCCAACTGAGTCATGGAAAGAAGAACGTGCCGGACCACCTCATCGATTAAACTGGTTTGTGATTGAATTACCTCCCATCCGCCTGCTCCAGAACGGTGCCAATCTTTGATCTTTACCTTTTCAATTTGAATCAATTCCTTAAAGGAATGGAAATAGGGCAAACGTTTCCTGGGATCTTCGGGAACGCTCTCCACAGTATTAAAATCTATCGCTAGTCGGTAATCGTTAGTCAATGTATTCATTGAAAAGGGATAAAATTATGGATACTTAATCTATGAGAATAAAGAATTATTTGTAAAATACAAGTTTGACTCCTTCTAAGAACCAAAACACAGTTTTACATATATATTAAAATTTTACACAGGAAAGCAAGCGACATTAACGCATTCATTGGTCGTAAATACTTGAAGAGTCAGAGAGACTAAAGAATAAATAAGGGGGACTACTTCTGATGGGCGAAATCAACTACAAAGTATGATTTTTGTCCCATCCAAATTTGCTTGACAATATACAACTTATATTTTAGCTTATTCGTCTCCTAATAAGCATAATTTAATTCGCCTTACCAGATATTTTCTATCGTTTTTTAATATTAATATGGACTAATTGACTAACTTAAAATTTTTATAGGGAAAGAAAAATGGCAGATATAGTTTATACCAAAGTTGACGAAGCACCTGAACTAGCAAGTGGTTCTTTTTTACCAATTATACAAGCATTTACTGGGGTAGCCGGGCTTGATGTTGGTACTATGGATATTTCCCTTGCCGGAAGAATCATTTCTCAGTTTCCCGAAAGATTGAAACCGGAACAGCAACAACCCGATGATTTGGCATTGTTGGGAGAAATGGTTATGAAACCCGAGGCAAACATCATTAAGTTGCCGAATATCAGTGCATCTAACCCACAAATTCAAGGGGCGGTAAAAGAACTCCAGTCCCAGGGTTATGATTTGCCTGACTACCCTGAAGAGCCTAAGACTGACGAAGAAAAAGCAATCAAAGCTAAATTTGATGTTTGTAAAGGTAGTGCCGTAAACCCGGTTTTACGACAAGGTAACTCTGATCGTCGTGCAGCTACTTCGGTTAAAAATTATGCCAAGAGCAATCCACACTCAATGGGTAAATGGTCCAAAGATTCCAAGACCAATGTTGCTTCTATGGATGGAAATGATTTTCGTTCTAATGAAAAATCAACAACCGTTTCAGACGCTTCTGCTGGAAAAGGCAAGATAGAGTTTTTGGGTGATGATGGAAGCACACAGGTATTAAAAGATAATGTTCCTCTTGATAAAGGAGCGGTGGTAGACGCTACTAAAATGAGTGTTAAGGCATTGCGGCAATTCATGAAGGATTCTATCCAAAGAGCAAAAGACGAGGGTGTTTTATTTTCTCTGCACATGAAAGCCACAATGATGAAAGTTTCGGACCCGATTATCTTTGGGCACTGCGTTAGCGTGTTTTTTGAAGAAGCTTTCGAAAAACATGCAGACACTTTCAAAGAAATCGGTGTTAACCCTAATAACGGTTTGGGCGATGTTTACACAAAGATCAAGGGTTTGCCTGAAGACAAACAAAAAGAAATCGAAGCCGACATTAAAGCGTGTTTGGATAATGGTCCAGAAATGGCAATGGTTGATTCCGATAAAGGCATCACTAACTTGCATGTTCCAAGCGATATTATCATCGATGCTTCCATGGCCGCGTCCATTCGAACCTCAGGTAAAATGTGGGGTCCTGATGGAAAAGAGCACGATACTTTAGCCTTGATTCCCGACACCAGCTATGCAGGCATTTATCAATCCGCTATTGACTTTTGTAGAGAAAATGGCGAATTCGATCCGACCACTATGGGGACGGTACCTAACGTGGGCCTCATGGCACAAAAAGCGGAAGAATATGGCTCCCACGATAAAACTTTTCTAGCTCCCGGAAACGGAACGATAAAGCTGGTTGACGCCGCAGGAAATTCCTTGCTTGAGCAACCTGTTGAAACCGGAGATATCTTTAGAAGCTGCATGGTAAAAGATATTC
Source organism: Nitrospinales bacterium (assembly GCA_022450865.1). Classification (GTDB taxonomy): domain Bacteria; phylum Nitrospinota; class Nitrospinia; order Nitrospinales; family VA-1; genus UBA8687. Next base: position 17,965 of record JAKUOQ010000002.1, read on the forward strand.
CAATTCAAGACTGGGTTAAGCTTGCGGTAACAAGAGCCCGATTGTCTGAAACACCCGTTGTTTTCTGGTTGAATAAAGACAGATCTCATGACGCAGAGCTGATTACAAAATTAGACGTCTACTTGAAAGACCATGACACGAATGGATTGGATATTCAGGTTATGGCTCCTGACGATGCAATGAAGCATTCTCTGCAGCGTGCAAAAGAAGGTAAGGATACGATTAGTGCTACAGGTAATGTTCTTCGTGACTATTTGACTGACTTGTTCCCGATTCTTGAGCTGGGAACCAGTGCAAAAATGTTGTCCATTGTTCCATTGATTCAAGGTGGAGGCCTTTTTGAAACTGGCGCGGGTGGTTCTGCACCGAAACATGTTCAGCAGTTTGTTAAAGAGGGACATTTAAGATGGGAATCTCTCGGTGAGTTTCTTGCTCTTTCTGAATCTCTTGCACACTTTAGCCGTTTCAAAGGAAATTCAAAAGCGAAAGTATTGGCAGATACACTGGAAAGTGCGACCGGAAAGTTGATGGAAAATAAAAAATCTCCAGGCCGTAAGGTGGGAGAATTGGATAATGCAGGCACCCATGTTTATGAAGCACTCTATTGGGCAAAAGATTTGGCAGCGCAAAATGACGATGCGGAACTTAAAGCAAAGTTTACTCCGGTCGCTGAACAACTTGAAGCCAAAATAGATACCATTATCAGTGAATTGAATGCGAGCAACGGTCAAGCCATGGATATTGGCGGTTACTACCGAACAGACCCCGAAAAAGTCGCAAAGGCAATGCGTCGGAGCACAACATTCAATTCAATATTGGACAGCTTAAATTAATAAACCCGCTGAACACGTTGGAGTTTTTGGAGCTCCCTTTTCGGAGCTCCAATAAAAACCTCAGCAAATAACAAGTCAAACCTGATGCAGGTTTATTTTCATATGAGGAACTGCTATGTCAAGCACAAGAAAAAAGATCACGGTCGTTGGTGCGGGTCAAGTTGGGTCGACGGTTGCTCAGCTAACCGCCTATAAAAATCTCGGCGATGTAGTGATCATTGATATTATTGAAGGAGTTCCTCAAGGAAAAGCCTTGGACCTTCAGGAATCAAGCTGTCTTCAAGTGTTTGATAGTTTGGTAACCGGAACCAATGATTATAAAGAAACTGCGAACTCCGATGTCGTGGTCATCACCGCTGGCTTGCCTCGCAAACCGGGAATGAGCCGCGAAGATCTTCTTGCTACCAATGCCAAAATTGTGCAATCGGTGACCGAAAAGATCATGGAACATTCCCATGATCCCATCATAATCGTTGTATCAAATCCACTCGATGCGATGGTATACATGGCAAAACAAACAAGCAACCTGCCAAAGAATAAAATTATTGGCATGGCTGGCGTACTAGACTCAGCACGTTTGCGAACATTCGTATCACTGGAACTGGGTTGTTCACTGGTTGATGTGGATGCCATGGTTTTAGGGGGACATGGCGACTCCATGGTGCCTCTTCCTCGTTACACCTCGGTATCGGGGATATCGATCACCGAGTTGATGACCAAGGAACAAATAGACCGTGTGGTAGAGCGCACACGAAAAGGTGGCGCAGAAATCGTTTCCTTATTGAAAACAGGTAGTGCTTTTTATGCGCCGGGTTCTTCAGTTGTTAAAATGATTGAAGCTATTTTGCATGACAAACGTCGCATTCTTCCCTGTACTGCTTATCTAGAAGGTGAATATGGTTGGAGCGGAATTTTCTTCGGCGTGCCTGTTATGATGGGCATTAATGGAATTGAAAAAATTATCGAGCTGAAAATGACAGATGAAGAAAAAGTAGCACTTAATAAGTCCGCACAAGATGTTAAAAAGACCTGCGATGAAATAGATGCTATTCTCGCTGAATCGAACTGAAAAAACTAATCGCCCCTCAGACAGGCAGGTTCTCGTGGAGTCCAAAAGAGACTTTATTGCCTTGATAAACTAAACGTTTCGTAAACGCTAACTCCTTCTGGCTTACCGTCACATTCCAATGGAATGGATTGCCAAAAATTCTTGTCTGCCTTCCATCTTGGATCCCATTCATCATCAGGGTCATTCGAAACACATATTCGCCAAACTTTTCCCTCAAGTTTTTTCTTTGAAACATCCAGAGTAATAAAATGATTCATCAATGCTCTCTTAGCTAGCGCATTAAAAACGTCCTTCGGTGCAATATGCTTTCCTTTATTTTGCTGGTCGGCAAAAGGTTTAAAGGTTGCACCCCCACCACCCGAGACAATGTGCATTGTTCCCTCACCGCTACGGTATTGTGCCGACACGGATTGCACAATCTCAAAAACACCTTCTTCAACAGGACTCATCGGATGAAAGCGTTCGTAGGAATGCTGATTACCTGCCAGAACCAGGTCAGGTTTCAAAGCATTCAACTGTTTAAGAACCGTATTACGCTTCTCTAGGTACCAAGCCGTGGTGATCGCAGGCTCATGAACGGCGAGAATAACCCACATCCCTTTTTCTCTGGCTTCCATAATTCGCGGCGCAAGCCAGGAAGTAGGATCTCTCCAGGGGTAATTATTGATAACACCAATTATGGCATTGCCGATCACCCGCGTCCCTTCCATTGCACGAGGTCCGGGTGTATCGAACCCGGAATCGAGAGGGTCGATTTTGTCCCAACATCCTGAAGCTTTCGGTTTCCATTTTTTGGGTGGCAAATCATTATCACCCGCAATAAATAATTTTATTGGATATGGATTCGAAAGGGTCTCTTTGATTTCTTTAACATAACGGTCAGGACAAGAAGTTGGAAAAAATTCGGGTTGGTAAACGAAATCTCCAAGATGAAGCAAGGCATCTGCGTTTTGTTTGCGCATGGCTTTTTGTACTGCCATAAACCCCGGCGCGTATGCTCTCTCGCCTGTTCCCGTGTCCCCAACTACTACAATCCGTGTAGCTCCCTCCCCTATTGAGTAACTCACGAATATTGCGAGAGAAAGAAGAAAAATAATTTTTATGGCAAACCATCTCATGATCAATACAACCCCTCAGGAAGAGTTTCTATGAAAGCTCGAATCTCATCGCGAACTCGACGGTAATGATCCAGAGCTTCTCCATCTGTCTTAGCCGTTTGCGCTAGTTTGGGAGGATCGTCAAATCCGTGATGTACAATAGTAGTGGCGCAGGAAAAAACTGGACAGTTTTCATCCGCATGTCCACAAACAGTGACGACAATATCAAAAGGAATAGTTTCCACCTCTTCCACGCACTGAGACTTCTGTTGGGTGATGTCCACTTCTTCTTCCTGCATGACTTTTACCGCATTGGGGTTGAGGCCATGTGCTTCGAGGCCCGCTGAAAACGCCTGAATGGTATCACTTTTTAAATGCCGGGCCCAGCCTTCCGCCATCTGACTGCGACAGGAATTACCCGTACATAAAAACAGAATTTTTAGTTTTTCTACCATACTTCCAACCTACCACCCACTAGGATCGGAAGCAACAAAGCTATCCCTTCAGACGCAGACTTTGCAACTGTAGTTAAAGGCTCAATATTCTATTTTAGTCTGGTGAGTTTTGACCTATTGCCAACCCGCGTTATGGGCTTGATTTTCGTTTAATTTTCGCTTATGCTGAGCAACAGTCACTAGCATGAGGCAAAACATGTAAATGGAGATAAAACTATGCATCTCACCAAGCGTCAACGAGAGATCTATGACCACCTCAGGGATCATATTCGCAACCGGGGATATGCGCCTAGCATCGCAGAGATAGGTAAACAGTTTAACCTCAGTTCTCCAGCCACGGTGCACAAACACCTTTCACACCTAGAAGAGAAGGGGCTGATCCGTAAACAGCAAAACCTGAGCCGAGCGATTGAAGTGGTACCCGAGCCAGGCGATGCTATGTCCTACCCCCTACTGGGAGAAATTGCTGCAGGAAAGCCGATAGAAGCTCTCGATCAACGCGAGGTGGTCGACCTATTGCCCGATAGCAATAATAAAGATGTTTTTGTTTTGCGCGTTAAAGGCAACTCGATGATCGAAGACCATATTCAAAACAACGATTATGTAATCGTTGAAAGACGTAACGTAGCTGAAAACGGCGAAACGGTAGTGGCGTTGATTGATAACGATCGGGCAACTTTAAAACGATTTTACCGCGAAAACGGTAGGATACGATTGCAACCTGCTCATCCTAATATGAAACCCATCTATGTGCGTGAAGGGGACTTCACTATTCAGGGCGTGGTCATCAGCGTCTTAAGAAAATTCAAAAAATAATCAACCCCAAACAAAAAAGTAATTTAGTTGAGCGAAATTTTACACATAGATATGGATGCCTTTTTTGTATCCGTTGAAGAGGTGCTGAATCCATCTTTAAAAGACAAACCCGTTATCGTTGGAGGAAACATCGATAGCCGGGGAGTGGTTGCGGCAGCATCTTATGTAGCTAGGAAGTATGGGGTTCAATCCGCCATGCCGATTGCGAGAGCGAAACGTCTTTGTCCGCACGCTATTTTTTTGCGCAGTTCGCACCGGCTCTACAGCGAATATTCGGACAAGGTGTTCGAGATTCTAAGAAGTTATTCTCCGCTAGTCGAACCGATGTCTCTCGATGAAGCATTTATCGATTTAACGGGCTGTGGAAAATTACATGGCCCGGTCCTTAAAACAGCGGAAACAATTCGTAATGAAATCAAAGGTCAACTTGGACTCAATGCATCAATCGGTATTGCTACTAACAAACTTATAGCTAAAATCGCTTCGGCCTATTGCAAACCCAACGGCATGTTGTGGATAGCCCCCGGTAGCGAACAACAGTTTTTGGCACCACTTCCTATAAAACGCATCCCAGGAATCGGTCTCAAAGGCAGCACCAAGTTGAATCGCATGGGTGTTCACTCAGTTGCCGATCTTGCACGCTTACCACTGGAAATACTTGAAGGGATTTATGGGAAATGGGGAGCATCACTTTATCTCAAGGCAAGGGGAATCAGTAACAGCCCTGTCATTGCAGAAACCAAAGACCCTCGCTCCATCAGCCGAGAAACGACTCTCGACACAGATTCTATCGATCCAATGTTTCTGGAATCTACGCTCAGTTACCTGACAGAAAAATCTGCAGCACAACTTCGTAGCAGCAGATTGTTTGCCAAAACTGTCACGTTAAAGCTAAGATACTCGGACTTTAAAACGGTAACCCGCTCACAAATTCTGGGCTGGCCAACGGCGGCGGATCATACGCTTTTTAAGACTGCCATAAAATTATTCCGAAAAACTTTTAACCGCAAGACACGAGTACGTCTGATAGGGGTTTCTCTCACTTCCCTGACAGCGCATCCTTGTCGGCAGGAAAACTTGTTTGACCTTAAAGACAGTAAACGTTGGGATGAGCTTTATCACGGGATCGATCAAATCCGAAAAAAATACGGATTCCATTCCATCCTACGTGCAGCCAGTCGCCGATGAATCACCAGAGGTGGAACTATATTAAGTCAAGGAGTGTTCAATATTTTTAGAACGTGACAGATACCACTTTAATTTCTTTCAAAGAAAAATATGAATCTTGAAAATATCAGAAAAGAATTTCCTGTAACGAATGAGATCATTTTTTTTGATCATGCTAGGGTTGCACCCTTACCGAAACGAGTGCAACAGGTTGTCACAGCATTTATCGATGACGCAACAAGATTTGGTACTGCCCATTACGAAACCTGGGTTCTTGAGCTCGAACGCACTCGAAAAAAATTCGCAGAACTTATCAATGCCAACCGAGACGAAATTGCTTTTGTTAAAAATACTTCGGAAGGAATCTCAATAGTAGCAAATGGATTCGACTGGCAACTGGGGGATAATGTGGTCATCCCCGATATCGAGTTCCCTGCAAACGTATACCCCTGGTGGAACCTTAAGCAAAGGGGTGTGGAAACGCGCATGGTTAAGTCGGTTGAAGGAAGAGTACTGTTCGATGAATTGATAAAACAAGTCGATAACAGAACACGGATACTCTCTATCAGTTCAGTGGAATGCAACAGCGGATTTCGAAGCGACCTTAATCGACTAGGCACCTTTTGCAAAGAGAAAGGAATTTTATTTTTTGTCGATGCGATTCAGAGTCTTGGTGTCCTGCCCTTAGATGTAAAAAAAGACCACATAGATTTTCTTTCAGCGGATGGACATAAATGGATGTTAAGTGTTGAAGGCCTGGGTGGTTTTTACATCTCCAAGAATGTGGTGGATAGAATTCGTCCCACGACAATGGGATGGGGAAATGTCGTCAATGCAGAGAATTTTATGGACTATGACTTCACTTTACAAAAAGATGCAAAAAAGTTTGAAGAAGGAACTCCCAACACGATAAGTATTCACGCTTTTGGTGCGGCGTTGGGGTTGCTACTTGAGGCTGGCATCGACAATATCGAAAAGCGTGTGATTACCCTGGGCGATTACATAATCGCTGAATTGAATCGCAGGAATATTAAAATTTACAGTTCCACCCTTTTGAATGAGCGCTCTGGGAATATATCGTTTATTCTGGATAAAGATGTTAGCAAGCTTTACTCGTTTATGTTGGAGAACAAAGTCAAGCTAACTGTACGCGATGGACTCGTACGCTTTTCCCCGCACTTTTATAATAATGAGGATGAGGTTCTACAGGTTTTTGACTTATTAGATAGTTATTTGAAAAAATAAAATCTAGGAGTCAAATTTAAACTCCAGAAAAGCGAGTCACAAAGTTTTTCAGCTTTTCTTTAATTTGAATGCGATGTGCCAGTTTGATCGCATCTTCTTTGCTTGCAAATCGGTCTACCTGAACGCGGTAAATATTTTTTCCGTTCCGGGTAATAAAGACATCATAGCCTTTCCTTTTTAAAGATCGCTCCAGTTTTCTAGCATGGGCTTTAGTTTTATAAGCTCCTACTTGAATCGTATACAGCTGTGTTTTAGGAGAAGCCAACTGTTTTTGGGAGGTTCCGACGTACGAACGAGTTATCGATTTGATTTCTTTGCTTTTGATTACTGCAATAGGTTCAACAGTTTTAGCCTGCGACAAATTAATAGGAACAGGAATCTTAGCTTCTTTTTTGGGAGACAAAGGAGGCATTTCAGATTCCACTCGCTTTCTTTTTTGGACTAGAGAACGGGCTTGCATTATATTTTTTTTAACCGAATTGCTTTCTGTCTTAGTAGTTATCTCCACAAGAGATTCTTTATTTGATTCTATATTTTCGGAACCATCGGATAGTCCTGCTTCTTTGTCTAGAATCATAGCTTCCTGCCATTCAGCTTTGAGTTGTTGTAATTCTTCAATTTTTTTCAATTCATTAGTGGCATTTTTTGCGATTACAGGCTTCTCAAATTGGTTTTCCCTGTCGGCTTCATTGGGATGTTTTACCAAGACAGTCAATTTATCTACCATATTTGATGTCATACGACTAAGATTAAACTTATTCGTTACGAACTGGATGGGAGCAAGGAGAGCCGTTGTGATACCCGTTGGAATTTTTCCGATTCCCGAGAAGTCCTGTTCAGTTTGTTCAGCCCGCCAAAGAATTTCTCCGCTCCTTGTATCTACCATTTGCACGGAGACACTCAGCTCAATCGACGAATGCAAAATAAAATAGGATCGCTCAACTTTATTTATACGACTAAAAACTATAGCATCTACTCCCAAAATTTCACCAAACTGCATGGGATTGATATCAAGTAAGGTTGAAGGGTCTGTCAGTTTGTTTTGTTTCAGTAGACCATCAATCACATAACGTTCCAATAAATGGAATTCTGACTGTTTTAGATTGGCATACAATCCTTGGCGAAACATTTGAGCCATTTCCTTTTGCCCCGGATCGCTTGTCTCGACAGGAAGGATTGCCACGGTCTGGTTCTTGGAAAGGGCCGTCAGGTGGCCTGCAACCCTTGTTTGTAAATCGGTAGCACATGCGGACAACGATAAAGCCATACAACCAGCCACTAACCTTTGCAAAAATTTTATGTATTGATTATTTTTCATAAATTAGTTCAGCGATGACTTTTCTATAATAGCCATTCCGTGCTTATAAAATCTTTTACCCGCCAAACCCTGCGCATTTTTTAAGGTCCCAACTATAAGCGCACTCGATATCTCATCCGATTCCTGCACGATATAGCTTCCTGAATACATTCCAGGGGTAATTTCCTTTAACGGGATATTGGATTTCCAACTTCCAATTCCAAAAGAACCTTTTAAACCTGCGTCACCTATGAGGTTTACATATATTCGATCATTGGGCTTAAGTTTCTGATTTGGCTTCAAGTTGGTTTCTATACTCTTGATTTCTGGTAACCGTATCTCTTTTTGCCAAACCGCGGCAGGGTCAGGAATTTTCATCATAATACCGATGGAAAACATTTCGGCAGTTTTATATAGCGCCTGATGGACTTTCGCGTTGTCCATCTGGTCCTGTATAATTTCAACAAAATTTGGTGAAAGTATTCCAGAATAAATGCGCTCCTTATGCTCGGTTTCCCAAAGTGTTTCACCCGTCCTTAAATCGATCATCTCAATTTTTGCCTTAATAGAAGTCTCTGCGTGGATTCCACCTGTAAAATTGTTCGTCTCTAACACCTGACCTTTGATCACCGCATCCACAGCCAGAATATCTCTCAATTTTTCAGGGCTGAACCCCAGCACTTCTTTATAATTTTTCATTCCAGCCGCATGTAGCTTGTTATCAATAGTTTCCAGGGGAATATCTACATAACCCAAGTAACTGAAATAGTTAAAAAAACACTCACGGAATAATCTATGGACAGGAACTCCCTCTGGTGTGGGTCCAGCAAGGGTAAAAGGTAATATGGCTACTGTATTAGGGTGTATGTTGGGGTGATCCAGGTTTTTACGAACCTTCAAATCAACCGTTCCACACCCCCCAAAAACTATTCCAAATAAAACAATAAAAATGGTTAGTTTTTGTAGTGATGAATTTTGTTTTCCGGCGAGCCAAGACTTCATATAAGTTATTGAAAAAATTTACATTTCTTGGATTTTGTGCATATTTCAACTATATGAAATCATTCAAAATTTGTCAATATTTTAAATAATTTATTTAAATTACTTGAATGGGAGACAAAAACAAATTTCACTGCAAATGAGTACAGAGACAACCATTAGCAAAGGTAATAAATAAAACAAATATTTAGGTATAGTTTTCTCTTTAAAATAAATGAGTCAAGGACTTCTGTTAATTTTTTAGACCTTCTGAACAACAAAACTATCCTCTATTCACACCGCTTGATTGCCAAGGATATATTTGATAAAGTTGCCAATAGTCGAGATTAAATCTAATTTTGAGGTTTTTGATGACAAGAAAAATTTTACAAGTAGGTACTATTCTTTTCTTTTTTCTTTTAAGTCTTGTGGGAGATGTATTTGCAAATTCACCAATAACCTCGGAATTAAAACAAACCATTGATAAGGTTATTCAGATAGTCTCAGATCCAGACCTAAAGAAGACCCCAAAATTACGGAGAGAAAAACTTCGTCAAACCATAGGTTTTCGCTTCAATTACAATCAGATGGTCAGACGCTCTCTGGCACGAAACTATAAGAATCGCACAAATAAGGAGCGCGAAGAATTCACAGGATTGTTCAAAAAACTTCTTGAAAATTCTTATGCCAGTAAAATTGAAAACTACCAGGATGAAACGATAAATTATGTAGATGAAAAAGTTAAAGGTAAATATGCTTTGGTTAAAACCGAAATCGTCCGTAAAAATGGAACTATAGATGTCGATTACAAGCTGATCAACGAAAATGGAAGATGGACTGTTTATGATTTTGTAATTGAAGAAGTAAGTTTGATACGGAATTATCGTTCGCAATTTAGCAAAATCATTAAAACCGAATCATACGGTGCTTTGGTTACTAAATTGACCAAGAAAATTAAAGACCTTGAATCCAGTCAGGATAAAGATTCTGAAAACCTTTAAAAGGTTTAGGCCACACCCCCCTTTGATAAAAAGCTCCGCACCCACTCGCATTGACCTCGCCGGAGGCACACTTGATATCTGGCCACTTAATCTATTTTTTGATAATGCCCCAACGCTCAATGTGGCTATAGACCTTTATGCTACTGTTGAACTAATACCTAGAAAAGATAAACGAATTGTCCTTCGTTCTCATGATTTGAAATTAAAGGATTCCTTTTCTTCATTCAATGTCTTACCAGAAAAGCACCCTTTGGAGCTATTGACCCGAACCGTAAAATTTTATGCTCCAAAATCAGGTCTGGAAATTTCTACAAACTGTCAGGCACCACAAGGTTCTGGGATAGGAGGTTCCTCGGCTTTGAGTATTGCGTTACATGGAGCACTGAACAAATTTGTCGGCACAAGATACAACAAACAAGAAATTATTGAAATTGCCAGAAATATAGAAACTCAGGTAATAGGCGTTCCTGCAGGGTGTCAAGACTATTTTCCTGCCATGTATGGAGGCGTCAGGTCAGTTAACCCGGGCTTCATTAGGATTGAAACTGAAACTCTACCCGTAAAACCAAAAGAACTCAGCCAGCACGTAGTCCTATGCTATACGGGAAAACCAAGAAACTCCGGTATCAATAACTGGGAGGTCACAAAAAACGCCTTAGATGGAAATAAGAAAGTGATTCAACATTTAAGTACCATTCGCGATTGCGCAGTGGAAATGCATCGACTTTTAAAAAAGGGCCGTATTTCTGGCGTCGCTTCGATTTTCAAAAAAGAATGGAACGCTCGCAAACAACTTGCGCCCAATATATCCACACCACAAATGGAAAAACTTATTGAATCTGCGCTGAAAAAAGGAGCGCTTGCAGCAAAGGTATGTGGTGCAGGAGGAGGCGGATGCGTTGCCTTCATCGTCCCTCCCAAGAAAAAACAATCCATCATAGATGAATTAGACTGTCAAGGTGGCAAGGTCTTGCCCTTCAAGTTTGTCTCTCGTGGGCACCGGAACACAAGTTCCAGTAAATAATTTTGGCTAATTCTCCCCTGAAGCGAGGGGCCGAAAGAGAACAATTAGAAGAGGAAGCAGAGCGAGAGCTCCTAACAAGGCAATAACCATTGCGGCCCCTGTCAATAATCCAAAATAAATAGTTGGCATGAACTCGGAAAGAGCAAGAATGGAAAAACCTAGAGTGATAGTCACCGAGGTATAGTACATTGCTTTGCCGATGCTCCCATGGCAACGATCCATTGTCTCCAAATAATTTTGGTCCACCTTAAATTCTTTTTGAAATCGGTGAATATAATGGATAGTATTGTCCACCGCAATACCTACTGTGATAGCTGCGATTGTGATTGTCATCATATCGAGGGGAATACCCAGCCAACCCATAAGGCTCAACACAGTTCCTGCCGCCAAAAGATTAGGAATGATCCCTATCAATGCAAGAGAAAAACTTCTAAATAAAATCATAAACATAACCATGATGGCAAAAACCACCACACCAATGGTAAGGATTTGTGATCGGTAAAGACTCTGTAGCATATTATTATAAAGTACAACCATACCAGTGAACTGGATAGTTTCTGGAGCAAATTTAAGTTCTTCTACCAGATGTTTCCGAATTTTTTCGATGAGATCCGAACGGCGCAAATTAGGATTTGACTCGATTAACCGCATATTGATATGAATCTGATTAGCATCTTGTGACAAATAGGGATTTACTAGGGAGTCTTTTACATTTTCTGGCATTAATTTTCGAATAAGAGCTAAATCATAGTCATCAGGTTTTCTGCCTTTATCAAGTTGAGTGAAAACTTTAACCAATGTTGAAATGGATTGCACCTTTCCAACTTCTGGCAGACTTTCCAGGTAATCGTGAATTTTTTCAACACGATCTAACATATTAGAATTGAACCAAAAATTCATTTCAGCCGAATCCCCTTCATCCGCGAAGGGATCATCAAAGTCTTCTTCTTCTTTGTTCTGTTCAACTTCTTTAAGGTAGTCAAAGTATTTTTGATCAGGATTCATCACAATATTCAAAGGAGTAGTGCCGCCCAGTTTTCGATCTATGACTTGCATGCCTTTGTAAATTTCGGTATTGCTCTTAAAGTGATCGATAAAACGGTTCTCTACTTCAAGCTTGCTAATACCAATCATGCTAACTACGGCCAGCAAAAAGGACCCGCAAAGAATAATTTTTTGATGGCGCTTGATAAATGCTGCAACAGCCAAGGTAAAAATCCGGGTTTTGTCTTTTCCTGAACGGGATATCTCGGGACTTAAGAGCACAAGAGCAGCTGGAAAAAATGTAAAATTCAGGACAAAGGCCAGAGAAATTCCGATAGTCATGGTCCAACCGAAATCAATTACGGGGCGAATGCCGCTGACTAAAAGGGAGCAAAAAGCAACAATCGTGGTAATGGAGGTATAAAAACAAGGCAGAACCATAAAACCTACCGTTTGCCTTACAAGTTGTTTCTGATCTTGTCCGGGTTTGCTCTGGTTTAAATCCTGATATCTCACGATCAGATGTATGATCAGAGAAATGGTAATGATGAGGAGAATGGAAATAAAATTGGAGGAAATAACTGTCACCCGCCAGTCCATTAAACCAAGAAACCCTACAACAACTGCGGTTGTGATTAGACAACAACCCACCGGCAATACCACCCAGCGTAGTTTTTTAAAAAAAAGACTAAGCATTAGAATGATGAAAATAATTACACCCAGACCAAAAGTTTTCAGATCGTGCTCAATGAATCCAATCATATCTGTGGTGATCATGGGCACACCACCCAAAAACATTTCTGCGTTATCACGGTGCCGATCCATAATATAGCGAACGGCTTGAATGACCTTGTCTTCCTTATCTAGAACGCTGGCGTGGTAATTCCGGAACTCTTCTTGCGCTTTGTTGAAGAGTACTTCATCGTTCGAAGTAAAATCTTTAGTTTTAATTTTTGCCCTGAGTTCGTTTCTCTTATTAAGAAGATCGAAATATTTTTGATCACGTTTAAAATTTACGCGGATGATCGTGGTTTTCCCATCTGAACTCATCAATAGATTCTTATAAATCGGACTTTCACGAAACTCTTTCCGGGCTAATTCTCGGTCCACTCCGAGAGTTTCAAGAGTACGTATGTCAGTAGCTAACTTGCCGATTTCTACTCTGGGACTGTTCAGCAAAGGAACATTTAATATATTGTCTATGGAATGAATTCGGTCAAGTTTTAACAGTTCACTGCTTAGAGCCTTTATGTCTGCGAGCACTTCATCGGACATCAGGTCTTTAAATGGTGAATAGGTGATTACTAAAAAATCATCAGATCCATAAACTTTGCTGATTTTTCGGTAATATTCCAGAGCGTTGTCATTTTCCAAAACTAGAGATTCTGCGGATGCATCCAACTTGAATTTTGGGATATGGTAGGAAAATCCAGCCACCACTAAAACAACAAAAATCAGGGCCCACAAAGGTTTTTCAACGACCCATTTGAAGTATCCATCTACCAATAATTTTTTCAAGGATTTCCCTGTTCAAGTTTGAATGAAGAATTGTTAATTATTTCTGACCATAACGACTACGGGCTATTATTCAGTCCAGCGTCTGGCTGGTGGGCGGAGATATTCTATACTTAACTTGAGATTGTGCCAATAGATAAAATAAACGTTTCTTGCGCTTTAGCTTCATTAAAAGGCATACTACTGGAAAATCATTCCAAAAATTTATTTAAGATAATAGAACTGTGAATTCAACTTTAAAATCCACACTCAAATATTTTACTATTCTAGCTCTGGTTCTAGCCATGGGAATGTCTGTCTGGCTTTTACCTGAGCCCATTAAAAAAGAAAAAGAACAGCCCATCACCCCGCCTATCGACGCAAAAGATGAAGCAGGAAGATATATACAACAAGCGTCTGAAAATTTTTTCTACCATGAATTCGACAAGGCTATTGGCAACTACAAAAAAGCCATAACAGTTTATAAAAAACTTGGCAAATTTAAAAAGGCAGCACAGGTTTTTGAATCCATCGGTGATCTTTATAAATTCCGCAGAAATCTAAAAGAATCAGAAAAATATTACAAACTGGCAATGGAAAATCATAGAAAAAATCAGGACTCTTTAGGAGAAGCACGAGCCATGAATCTGGCGGGGGACTTATATATGGAAAGGAAAAATTTCCCACCCGCCGGGGATTGGTACAAAAAGGGTTTGGATTTGGTAAGAAATGATCCACCTCACCTCATAAAAGCTTTACTTTTGGAAAATATGGGACATTATTTCTGGAAAACAAACAACGTTCCTGAAGCGATATTACAGTTCACCCAGGCACGAGATACCTTTTCCGCACTTAAAAACCAGATGGGGTATGATCATATGAGTGCGGTACTCAATAAATTGCAGACCGGTCAATCTCATGGTCATAGCATTCCTGACGGGGGCCACATCTAATACAATTCACTTCCTCCTAAAAGATCAAACTAGCCGGAGTTTAGTGATTTATTAGGAATTATTTCTATTATTCAATATAATGGGAAACAAGACTAAAATGAAAGAGCAGAGAACACAGGCTATTATTGCAAAGTTGGCTTCAGATCGAGTGATATATAATCTTCTGCTAAGGCTTAAAACATGAATATCATCTTAAATAGTTATTGTAATCTAAAATGCAATTACTGCTTTGCCGATGAATACATGGAAGAAAACGTAAAAACTCCTGATAAGTCAATGGATTATGATTTTTTTCAGAACGAGCTTTTACCAAGAGTAAAAAATGCTTCTCTTATAAACTTTATGGGAGGAGAGCCCACCTTACATCCACGCTTCAATGATATGCTTTCCAAAACTTTGGACAATATGCAGTCCTTCTCATTTCTTGGGTTGTTTACCAATGGATTGATGTCGGACAAAGTTCTCGATCTGCTTTTAAATTTAGTTGGTCGTGGTGGTAGCATCGAACGACAGATACAGTTTTCTGTCCTGCTCAATTGGCAGACCATGGAAAACACATCAGAAAAAAACCATGCTCGTTGTCGTGAAGTTGCCGAAGCTATTTTAAGTAAGAATGGATACGGGCTGATGTTCAGCCTCAATCTGTATTCCATCCAGCAAGATCTGGCTACACAATGTTGGGAAATAGATGAAATTTATCAGAACTTGGGGTTACCGCCAGGTCAAAACTATAAAATTCGTGTCAGTCCAGCTTTTCCCATAGTGGGGGAAGAAGGACATATAAGCTTGCCCATAAAAGATTATCCTAAAATGGGTCGTATGATGATAGACCTGCTCAAAGATTTTCCTCAAATGTGTTTTCGCTTTGACTGTTCTTTCCCACCTTGCCTAATGGATGATATTAAAGAGGAAGAATATCACTTAGTGGAGCGGTTCATTTATCATGGAAGCCAATCTGTTCCAAATATTACCGAGTGGAAAGATAAAGATGTTTACTTCGGTTGTGCCGATGACAGCCCGATGGACATCGATCCAAAGGGCGATTGTTTCAACTGTTTTCCCTTTCACAACAAAAAATTAGGAAATATTCAAGACTTCAAACAAGTCAACGAATTAGCTATAAAAAAAATGCATACCGAATTTTTAGGTCACGCTTTTAAAGCCCAGCCAAACGAACCTTGTAAAAGCTGTCCGCATTATATGGTCACTTGTTCCAGTGGCTGCTTCGCCTATAATTTTAGCTAACAACAAAGCAATCCCTAAATAATTTTTACTTGTCTTTTAAAGTTTTTCTAGCCATTCCCGGGCAAGACCAATAGCAGTGATAATTTGTCCGGGTTGCATTTTCTTCTCTATAATATCGGCATTTTTTTTGCCTGTTGCATTGCCGTTGACCCCCGCAATATTGAACCATTTATGCGCCTCAACATAATCTTGTTCCACTCCCAAACCTTTTTCATACATAAGGCCAAGATTAGACTGAGCTCCCGAAATTCGTTGCTCCGCCGATAACAGATACCACCTCAACGCTTCCTTGTAATCTATCGAGGTCCCCTCACCGCGACTATACATCAAGCCAAGATTGTATTGCGCTTGACCATAGCCCTGCTCAGCAGCGAGCTTAAACCACCAGAGAGCTTCAAAAAAATCTTTTGCCACACCTTGCCCTTTACCATACATCACACCAAGGTTATGTTGTGCCTGAGCTAATCCTTGCTCGGCTGCAAGACGATACCATGTAACTGCTTCATTAAAGTTTTGTTCTACTCCCTGACCTTTCCCATACATTAAACCAAGGTTGGTTTGAGCTTCGGCAAACCCCTGTTCGGCTGCGCGAAGATACCATTTAATCGCTTCCGAGTCATTCTTAGGTATTTCCTTACCTAGACTGTACAACAGACCCAAGTTATACTGCGCTTCTGCCTTCCCGTCTTCGGCCAACTGTTTCCACTCATTAAAATTCATATTTTGATTATTTTTTGTTTCCTACTTGGCGTAGGACTATGTCGAGATTTGCTCTCGCTTGAGTTAGTTCCGGTTTAAGTTTTAATGCGACTCGGTAATTGTTAATAGCTTCCTCCCATTTTTTATTGTTATAAAAAGAGTTAGCAAGTGTAAAATATCCTTCCGCGTTTTGAGGTTCTATTTGGATGGCCTTTTTAAATTGAGATAGGGCCCTGGCAAAATCACCCCTATTATCCCAATAAATCCCAATATTAATATTAGCTTCAAAATAATTAGGTTTTTTTTCAATCGCTGTTATGTATTGGGCCAGGGCATCTTCTAAATTTCCCTGAGCTGTCAGAATATTCCCCAGACCGTTATAGGCTGCGGCATAATCGGGTTTAAGCTTGATGGCGCTCCTGAGATGACTTTCTGCTTTTTTGAAATCTCCAGTTTTTGCTAAAGCATTTCCAAGCCAAAAATGCGCCAAAACAAAGCTGGGGTTTAGTTTTACAGCTTCCTCAAATTTTTCAATAGCCCCTCTCAGATTTTTTTTGTTTAGATATTGAACCCCAAGTTCGAACATATCTTCCGCAATTTCTGTATTGATACGTTGATCCCAAAAACTTTTAAATATTTCCTTGTCAGCGCTTGTCACGTTTTTAACTTTTGTGAATACCGTATCGAAAGAAGTACGATTTTTAAGAAACTTATAAATACTCTCTCTGGATATAACATCTGGTGAGTTAAGGAAAAATTCCAGCGATGGGTTGTTATCAGTTATGAATGCCTGCCTTGAGCCCATATTTTTCAATTCATTTTCCAAAAACCAAATACTTCCTAAAAGAGTAAAGGGTTTTTCAAATTTAATTTTTCGCATTACTTCGTTTACCACCGGATGCTTTAAGCGTTTTTCAATTTTCCTGAAGTCAAGATTTATAGGATCATTTGAACCTATTAAAATTAACTCCTGTTTTGTGGGATACCAACTCATCACATACGGAAAGCTCTCAAGAAAAGTTCGAAAGTGCTCGTATATATGAGTTTCTGTCTGGCTATGCAAAGGTATCCACTGACTGACAATTCCACCTGGGTTCAAAGCTTTTTTGGTTAATTCATAATATTCTTTTGTATAAAGATTAACAGCCCCTGCATTGGTTGGCGGAGGAGGTTCTGCGGTTATAACATCATAAGTTTTTGAAGTCGTTAAGAGGTGGTTCCTTCCATCCTGAATAATTTTATGAATTTTTGGATTAGTAACAGCATCATAATTCGTATCGCTAAAAAGTTCTGCGGCAATAAAAACACCAGGCGAAATGTCTACCGCATCGACGGAATCAATTCCGGGATAAACTCCCGCCGCACCAGAGGTCAGACCTGTTCCAAAACAAATTACCAGGACATCTTTAGGGTCTTCATTTAGCAAGAGAGGAATGTAGGACAATAGGGTCATATATTTTCGCGAATTGCTATGGTTAGCGGACATACTGACCCCATTCAATATTAAACTTTTACGCTGTATTCCAAAGTTGTCATCATCTTCATTGAAAACAGCAACAGTAGTCGTTAACCCTTCATTCAAATAAATCAATTTTTCTGGATTTGTTTTACCAGCCGAATTCCGCATAAAAAAACCTTTTAATAAATCTTCCGGCATAGCAAGTAGGATTAATACCAGCAAGCCGAATACGGAAAGAGCAACTCCTTTTCTAATTAATCCGGTAAAATATGTTGAGGTTGCGAAAAGAATAACTCCTGTTAAAAAATTCAACATGGCTAGAAAAACCAGAGTTTGTTGAGACCCAAGGTTTGGTAATAGAAGGTAGCCTGCAATAAGAGATCCCAGAATGCCCCCCAGAGTATTAACTCCATAAATAATTCCCAAAGAGCTGCCAATATTTCCTGACCCTCGAGTCACAATGTGAGTCAGAACAGGAAAACTCATTCCAAACAGGATGGTGGGAACAGACATCAACGCGGAAGCGTTTTTCATATCAATCCAAAATTCGGCGATAGGGCTTTCCAATCTTAAAGGCCGGATAAAAGAGGAAAAGATCCAACTGGATTGATAAATACTAAAAATTAGGTAAAAACCAATTCCAAACTGGAACAGGGTCAAAAGCATGCGCAAATCAAAATTTCTTTTAAAAAAAGGGACAATTAATAAGCCCCCCACCGTGATTCCAAAAAGGAAATTGGCCAGCATGAGGCTAAAAGAATAAACGGTACTGCCTATGCCAAACACCAAAATTCTTGTCCAAACGACCTCATAAGCCAACGCTGTAAAACCGCACAAAAAACTGGCGATAATCCAAATAATATTTTCTTTATCGATTTGGATAGAAAGTGACACCGGCTTTGGAAGTGTCCATCCAATGGGAGTTGAAGGTTCGGACTTTTTGTGTCTCAGGATACAAAGAATTCCTACAAAAATATTTATAGATGCCGCCAGCCAAGCTGTTTGTAAAACTCCCAAATATTCTATAAGAAAATACCCGCTCAACAAGCAACCCGCCGCGGCTCCAAAAGTATTAATAGAATATAAATAACCTACCTGTTTGCCGGTATGAGTTTCGTCAGTTACAAAATACTTCGCCATTATAGGAAGGGTAGCTCCCATCAAAATAGTAGGGATCAATACTAAAGAAAACGCTAAAGCTGTTTTTAGCAAGCCTGTTTGAAAAAAGAAATCGGGCAACCAACTATAAAACCAAGCGTAAATAGGAGAAAACTTTGAAAACAAATAGGAAAGAAATAAAGCTGTCAAACCAATCAAAAGCTCAATTTTTCCATAGATCAATAGAGGCTTTCCAGCTTTATCAATTGTGGTTCCCCATAAATAGCTGCCCAGACCCAAACCAGCCATAAAAGCCGATAAAACCACAGATACAGAATAAATTGTATGACCAAAAACCAGAGTCAACATTCTGGTCCAGACAACCTGGTAAATTAAACCGGAAATACCCGAGAAAAAAAATAAAAAGTATATCCAGTTGGATCGTTTCAAATCTGGACGAACCAATCCTCTTTTTATTGATTTTTTTTTCATTAAATAAATTTTATGCTAAAAATTTTTAGAAACTGCGGCAAAAGGGGCAGGATCGATCTAGCAAGATCGATGGATTCAAATTCGCTTGCAGATTAATCTTTGTTCTAAATTTCTTCGGTTCGTGTTTCAGTTATATCTTTGATCTCTGCTTCCCCATTCCCACTCAAGCTATCCAACGCATCGCTACCCCAATCTTCATCCAGAAAACGATCGGTCATGATGTGCAAGTCTTTTTTATTTTTCTGCATCTTTTTTAGAAGTAGTTTTGTTTCTTCATCTGGGAAGAGCCCGTTGAGGTCTTTATCCTCTTCTGGAAATACTTCATTGAGGTCTACTTCGGTTGGGAACGGTAATTCATTCTGCGGTTGGTAAACGGTCTCTTCTTCAGCTTCGATATCTTCAATACGCTTATTCCCTAGAGGATTATTCGTTGATTCTGGCGGCTGGGTTATTTTGGTCATGTTTGAAAGCTCCAAAAAGATTTCTAGTGGTATAGTAATTTAAAGTAACCTTATCTGCAATACCACTTGCAACTATGAAATAATACAACAATTTGACACACAAAAAAGTAGGGAAATTCGACACTAACTAATGACAAGGCCCTCCATACACTTTTATATAGAGCTATTATAATTAAGACTAAGAATTGTGATTATAAGTGGATTAGAATCGGGCTAGCCAGATACCTAAAAAGAGAGCAATGGTCATCAGCACCAAGGTCATGCGACTGAGGCCGATCATCTTTTTCAGTGTTTCAGGAACAAGTACTTTATTTTTTGGGTTGAGATCAAGATCAGAGATTTGCACTCTTAATGAGAACGCCAAATACATACTGATAAAAAATGCTCCTGCCACGAATATCATTTTTATCCCAAATAAATTGTAGTAACCCGGTTTGAGCCCTGTCTGTGATGTGTAATTCACAAGAAGGAAATAAATTCCGGTTCCCACCAAAACGAGCAGGCTTGCAAACACGGTTGGTGCCAGATGATCGAGTATTTTGTAGGAAGGAGAATTTTCGTCCCGCTCTTTCTGATTTTTTTCAGCAGCAGGAAGATAAATCAATAAACTGTATACTGCACTACCGATAGCAACTGCGGCTGCCATTAGATGTATAAAAATAATAAAATTATTTTGCATGGTTTTCGAGAGTTCTTTAACGGCCTTTTTCCAGATAACTCAACAATAACCGCACTCCAAACCCGGATGCACCCTTATTGGTGTACGGTCTGTCGAATCCCCATGCAGTGCCAGCGATATCGATATGTGTCCAGGGTTGCTCACCAGCAAACGCTTTGAGAAAAGCGGCTCCCATGATCGTTCCTGCACCAACCCCTGGAGATGCAATATTTTTAAGGTCGGCAATATCGCTTTTTGTAGCTTTTTCATATTCTGGCCAGAGTGGAAGTTCCCAGACACGCTCTCCCGTGGCCTCACCAGCGTTTTTTAATTTTTGAATCATTGCTGTGTTATTGCCTATGACAGCGGCTGCCTGATGACCCAGTGCATGTAACACGGCTCCCGTCAAGGTTGCCAGATCGATCACCTCTTTGGGTTTATATCGTTGTGCGTAGGTCAGTGCATCTGCAAGCACAAGTCGACCTTCGGCATCGGTGTTCAACACCTCGATGGTTTTGCCAGACATACTTTTTAATATATCACCGGGTTTAATGGCCGATCCACTCGGCATATTTTCTGCTGCAGCAACAATTCCAACAATATTTATCTTGAGCTTTAAGCTTGATACCAATTGCAGAGTTGCCAGAGTAGTCGCAGCACCAGACATATCCATCTTCATCTCGTCCATACCCCCACCGGGTTTGAGAGAAATGCCGCCGGTGTCAAAGGTCACGCCCTTGCCAACAATAACTGTTGGAGCTTTCTTTTTCCCCGCACCGTTGTATTCGAGCGCAATGAGTGCTGGTGGTTCGTCACTCCCCTGCGACACACCTAGCAAAGACCCCATACCAAGTTTTTCCATTTCCTTTTGACCCAGCACCTTGCAGGTGATTTTGTTTTTACGCGCCACTTTTTTTGCGTGATCAGCGAGGAAGGTAGGTGTCGCAGTGTTACCAGGATGTGAGATCAGGTCACGTGCTGTGTGTACAGCGTCAATTATTTTTTCTGCACGAGCAATGGATTTTTCTATTGATGCCTGGCGCGACTTCGATGCCGTCAGCAGTGTTAGTTTTTCTATTCGGCTTGGAGGGTCGTCTTTTTCATCTCTAGATTTATAATTGTCGAAATGATAGAGAGCCAGCCCAACCCCTTCAGCCATTGCACATGCCAGTTCTCTATAGAATCCGCCTTTCCCCTTAGCAATACCTTCAAAAGCACTAAGGTCAGCCGCAATAGATTTAAATTTGGATTGCTCTGCGAGTTTGGCCGCCGTTCCTGCAGCCTGACAAATTTTTTCGGCCGTCACATCTTTGGATTTGCCAATGCCCACTAATAACAAGTTGGACGCTTTTCCATTACTGTTGAGCAATAGGGCTTGCCCCGGATTTCCGTTAAACCTTTTATTTTCAAATGCATGACTAATGACACCCGCAAGCTCATCGCTTAATTTTTTAAGCGTACCAGAAGGTTTCTTTTCCTCCACGCAAGCAAGAATCAAGCATTCGGTTTTATGTTCCAGAGGGTGATCTAGTTTTTGGGTTATTTTTATCATGCTGGCCTTTAAATTAAGGGGTGTTGGATTTTAATAAACAAATTAGAGTTTATATTTATGAGTTGCTTCAATCAACCTGAATTTTGGGTTACAAGTTGCAAGGAGCTCGTTTGCAAGTAATGTTTGCCTATTTCCTTAAAAAGGGACCTAAAATAAATCTATACAGAAAAAATATTTAACTGAATTTAAAATATTTATTCTCTTTAAATCCATTTGAAGGTAGTTTAAACAGCCTTCAAATGCTAATCGGGTAGAATATTGTAAATAGAGGTCTTACTCAAGAGTCCAAAACCTTTAAAAAGAAGGCTCTAGGGAAATATTGACAATAAGCAGGTCGGCTACTAAAATGACTAGAATTTTCAGTTGATATATGAGAAGTTATTGTGCTCACTAATTCCGCGTTTTTGAAACGGGACGAGTTTTAAATATTTTAAATTTTCGAATAGCAGGAGATCGTCCATGCAAGTTGTTGAAGACCAAAAAGATCAGGCTGTCGAAGCGAAACAGGGCCAGATAAAAATAACCGTTTGTTTAAGCCTGAGTGGTATCGCCGAGGGCGGTGAAGAGGTCTATGCAGAATTCCAGAAACAAATCTCTGAAATGGAGGCCAACGCAGCATTAGGTGAGCGTAAATGTGAAATGGGGCAGGTGGGTTGCCGAGGATATTGTAGCCGCGATGTATTAGTCGATGTTTATGTCCCTGGCGAAAAACGGGTGACCTATGAAAAGGTTAAACCTGCAATGGTCAAAAACATTTTAAACGATCACATTGTTGGTGGGAAACCATTTAAAAAAGCAGCTTCTAAAGAAGACTATTACACGACGCTTGAAAAACAGACACGTGTTGCACTTGCACATGGAGGCTCGATCGATCCCGAAAATATTAATGAGTATATTCAAGTCGGTGGCTATGAATCTCTGAAAAAAGTGCTCTCCACCATGAAACCAGAAGAGGTGATCGCAGAAGTTAAAAAATCAGGTTTGCGAGGAAAAGGTGGTGGTGGTTTTGTAACAGCTAACAAATGGGAAAAAGCACGTAACGCCCCAACTGATGACAAAGGTACCCGTTATATCATGGTCAATGGCGATGAAGGCAACCCCGCTTCATACATGGACCGCAGCGTGATGGAAGGCGCATCGCATCAGGTTCTTGAAGGTCTGTTGATTGGTGCTTACGCCATAGGCGCAACCGAAGCCATTATTTATACCCGATCAGACTACGCTATTGCGGTAAAACGTTTGAATATGGCCATTGAGCAGGCACAAGAAAGAGGATTTCTGGGCGAGAATATTTTGGGTTCGGGCTTCAGTATTAATGTTCGTGTGCATGAAGGCCTTGAAGCTTTTATTGGTGGCGAATCCACCGCATTGATGCAATCAGTGGAAGGCAAACGTCCTTTCCCGAAAGCGCAACCGCCTCACTCTGCACAACAAGGGTTGTGGGGCAAACCAACGGTACTTAACAACGCAGAAACCTGGGCAACCGTTCCTAAAATCATTGAAAAGGGTGCCGACTGGTACGCGTCCATGGGTAACGACAATGCCAACGGTTGTAAAGTATGGGCGATTTCTGGGAACATCAAATACAACGGTTTGATGGAATTGGATATGAAAACCACATTCCGCGAAGCCATCAATGATTATTGCGGCGGCATTCAAAAGAAAAAAGATCTAAAGGTGGTTCATGTCGGAGGTGTGACCGGCGGTTTTCTACCTCCAGAATTAGCAGATACTCCGACAGACTACGAAAGCCTGTTGAATGCTGGTGTTTTGATGGGGCAAGCCAGCTTTGCTGCATATGACGAGTCGGCTTGTGTAATCGATCTCGCTAAGTTTTCCATCGGATTCAACGAAGGCGAAACTTGTGGCAAATGCACACCGTGTCGAATTGGCCTTACTTTAATCCGACAAAAACTCGACGATATTTCAGAAGGTCGCGGAAAACTAGAAGACCTCGACAAGCTCCAGGAGCTTTGTGAAGAAATAAGCCAGACCTCTCTTTGCGGCTTAGGTGAAACCGCACCTAAAGCCATCCTTACTGGACTAAAATATTTCCGTAAAGAATATGAAAGGCACATTGTCGACCAGGTTTGTGATGCAGCACGTTGTACCGGCCTTTATAAATATTACGTCAAGGAAGAAGACTGTGTGGCTTGTGGGGCGTGCATTAAACCTTGCCCCACCGGTGCTATTACAGGCGGAACTCGAAAGGTAGCGGCTCATATAGATATGGACTTGTGCATAAACTGCAATGCCTGCTACCAAGCCTGTGGATTTCTAGCTATCGAATAGTTTTTTTAACTCGAATTTTATGCCCACAAGGGGTTTCCCTTGTGGGCTTTTTTTATTTCTCCTCTTTCTGTTTGTCTTTTTAGAACACAATCGTGATTCTTTATTTTCGGGATAAAAGGTTCTAAAATACAGACAATGAAAATCGCAATCATTCATGGAGCAACTTGAAAAACAATCGGGCCAGACCCGGGGGAAGTAAAATAGCTTCCTCGGCCCTCTACCCACCCCAAGATTTAAGATGCCTTCTCAATTCTAATTCTCTTCAGATACAAAAGTTCCATAGCATTGGTCTTTAATCCCCGAATATAGGGTTTTACCAAAAGGTTTTGAGCAGAAACAAATAAGGGAATCATGGGAACCTCGATTTCAGTAAGTAAAACCTGGGCTTCGTCATAAACTTTTTTTCTGTCTTGCGGGTTTTTCAACGTGGATCCTCTAGCAACAAGTTGGTCATAATGTTGGTTTGCCCATCGCAGCCTGTTGTTTCCACTTGTCTTAATAAATAAATTCATGAAATTATCAGGATCCGGAAAATCAGCACCCCATCCTAGTCGGAATATTTGAGGAGGATCGAGATCTAATCGACTTAAAAACACTTTCCACTCTTGGCTTTCAAATTTAATTTCTATATTTAAATGTTTTTTCCATTGTTCTTGGAGATATTCTCCCACCAATCTATTCACATCTCCGGTATTGAAAACAGCTGTAACTTTTGGGAAATTTTTTCCATCAGGGTATCCCGCATTTGCGAGTAACGACCGGGCTTTTTGCGGATTAAATTTTGAACCAATGTCCTCGTTGTAACCAAACATTCCCTTAGGTATCCAGGAAGATGCAGCAAGCTCACCTCCTTTAAGGATTTTGGGGATTAGGGATCTATTGATTGAGTGCGCTAGAGCTTTCCTTACCTGGATGTTGTCAAAGGGAGGCTTGGTAATATTAAAACCATAATAATATCCTCTAAGTTGGGGTTTGTTTCTATATTCAGGGCTGTTTTTATAATGTGGAATGGCAATTGGGGGCAACTCTATATAATCCAATTCTCCCGTTTCATAGAGTGTTAATGCGGTCGTTGGTTCTTGGATTACAAAAATTTGAACCTCGTTTATTTTAGGTTTTCCTTCATAGTGTTGCGGATTAGCTTTTAAAATCAGTTTATATTCGTGCTCCCACTTTTCCAGAAGATATGGTCCATTAGTCACAATTTTTCCAGGTTCGGTCCAATTATCTCCGTACTTCTCAATAATATCCTGACGAAGTGGAAAGGTAACCATAAAAGTTGTGATGCTTGGAAAATAAACAACAGGTTTTTTAAGCGTTACTTCAAGAATGTCAGAAGCGAGGGCGCGAACCCCGACCTGACTACTGTTCTCGAGCGTACCAGAGTTGTATTCAAATGCATTTTTAATATCAAAAAGAAAGTAGGCATATTGAGCGGCAGTCTCTGGAGCGAGGAGTCGCTTCCAGGAATATTCAAAATCACTGGCCGTTACACTTTTTCCATCACTCCAAAAAACATCATCTCTTAGATAAAAAGTGATGGTCCGGCCTTCATTAGAATACTCCCATCGTTTCGCGATAGCGGGAATTGGATTCAATTCAGCATCGTATTGCGTGAGCCCTTCCATCAGGTTGGTTAGAATGGTAAAAGAAACGCTATCTGTAGCAAGGCTTCCATCCAGAGTGGGCGGCTCATTTTTAATGGTCATTCTGAAAATAGAAGGATCTGCAGATGGCATCTTTGTGCACCCGCAGACCATAAAAAGGAAAATACAAATATGGGTTAGCTTTGAAAAAATTATGGGCATGTAAAATAGGTATAAAAACTAGGAGTTATTGGTTCAAAGATTTAACGTATTTATCCACAATTTACTGATACTATTAGCTAAAATCAGGTTAGGACATTGCGATTTTTGCTTCCAATTAAGTTCTAAATTGCTGCATTCCGCACTATTCTATATATTTATTAATTATTTACACAATAAATTTAAAGGCTTTCCCCCTAATGTTGGGAGGAATAAATTGAATTAGCTGAAATCGGCATTTATCTCTTTACTTTTCAACTCACCTTTATAAAATGAACCCTTTTACTTTTAAGCGGATTGCAAATGGCTGAAGACATCTCCTATATTAGAAAATGGATAAAGAGAGGCTTAAGCAAAGATAAAAAGACTCTGGATTTTTCCAATAAGGGAATTGACAACTTAATAGCTGAAGAGTTAGCTGAGAATGTTGCGCTCCCTGATATTGAGATTTTATATTTGCATACAAATAAAATTAAGGACGAAGGCCTTGAGGAGCTTGCAAATTCCGAATTTTTTGAGCCCTTGAAAGAACTATGGGTTTATGAAAATAAAATTGGCGACAATGGAGCTGTTGCCTTGGCAGAATCCGATAATGTGCTCCAATTAAGGTATTTAAGTTTGTATACGAACAGGGTTGGAGATGATGGAGCCATTGCATTGGCAAACTCTAAAAACCTAAAAAACTTAGAGACCCTTGATTTATCTTTTAATAGGATTGGAGATCTAGGAGCCGAAGCATTGGCAAAATCAACCTGTTTAAAAAACCTAAAAGCCTTACATCTCGATGCTAATCGCATTGGGTTCAAAGGAATGCAAGCTCTGGCAGAGCTTTCAGGATTACAAAATCTTGAAACGCTAAATATTACATATAACCTAGTTCATCCTCAGGGCCTTGCACTATTAGATAATTCGGAACGCTTGCAGAACTTGGGTAAGGTAAAAACAGATGTCCTTAAGGCTGAAGACTAGATCATGCCAACCGTAAATAAAGAATCCAATTTTATACTTAATTTAAATAAACAATTGGTTCGAAAGGATCCAGTTTTGGATTTGAGTTATGAGCGAATGGGAGATGCGGGTATCACATTTATTTGCCAATCAAAAAACCTGTCTCATGTAAGAGAACTTGATTTAAGCTGGAACAAAATTTCTGATCTGGGACTACAAAAACTAGCAGACTGTAATTCCCTGACGAGTTTGACTCATCTGATTTTGAACTCGAATGAAATTGCCGATGGTGGAGCTCAGAGTCTTAGTGCATCTGAAAATTTACCAAAATTAAAATATTTGGAATTAGCCTATAATCGTATCACTCAATTCGGAGCCCTGAGTCTTGTTAAATCTTTCCGACTACGAAACTTACATTTACTTGATTTGGAAATGAACCGTGTTGGGGAAAATAAATCTAATAGTTTTCCTGATGGCACAGCAGTTCCTGAACTAAAAATTCTGAACCTCAGAAAAAATCAAATAGGAGATGATGTCCTTATAAACTGGGTCCAGTCTGGTGGTTTTGAGAGATTAGATCATTTGAACCTAGGCTGGAACAAGATATCGGATGAAGGGGCCAAGGTTCTTGCAAATTCTCCTACATTAAAACCCTTACGCACCTTGATTCTGGATTCAAATCATATCGGTGATTCTGGCTCGTTAAGGCTGGCTCAGTCCAAAAACTTAACCAACCTGAAAAATCTCAATATGGCCGACAATAATTTTAAATCTAATGGAGAATCGGCATTATTAGATTTACGCACGCGAAATTTAGTAGAAAAGCTAACAGCTGATAAAAGCCTAAACCTAAATGTTCTTTATTTAAGAAACAAAGATATTAAAGCATTGTCTTTGTACCAAAAATTGCAAGAGGTTATTTCTTTATCATTGCGTAATAATCTATTCAATCATCAAGGTTTGGGTGATTTAGCAACATCTCCTTTTGTTATAAATATAGAAAGCTTGAATCTGATGGACAATTCAATTGGAGATAAAGGGGTCTTTCTGCTAAGTGAGTCTAAGTCCATGACTAAACTTCAAGTGCTGAACCTGGAAAATACAGGAGTATCCTCTACTGGAATATTGGCTTTATCTCAGTCGCCTTATTTGAAAAATCTACAGAAATTGAATGTAAATGGGAATTCAATTGATAAAAAAGGATTTCTGTTAATTGCTAAGTCTGAAAATTTTAAAAATTTGAAAGTTTTAAAAATTTCTGGAGTTTCAATGGGAGACGAGGGTTTTCAATCCATCATCAATTCTAATTCATTGAAGCAACTGGAAGAGTTGGAAGTCGCAGGAAATTCTATTTCAAGAAAAGGTCTAATGAAGCTGGCAAAATCTACCCTACTCCCCCAACTGAAAAAGCTAGACCTTCGCAGGAACAGCCTTCTTGATGCCGACCAATTATTCCTTTCCCAGTCCTCTGAGTTTGGCAACTTAAAATCAATACGGTTTTAGAAGGGAATGGATCTAGGTTACACAGGTAATTGGCAAATATCTGGCTCAGACGTTTTAGATCTTCCATTTGAATGCCTGTTTTCCAGGTCCGTTTGCCTGTACCGAAAAACTTTGCCTTCATAGTTTGTAATCACCACTTCCTCATTAGTATGCTCGATAACACTATTAGGTAAGAGTCTGACCTTACCTCCGCCTCCGGGAGCGTCAATCACAAAATAAGGGACAGCCATGCCTGATGTATGGCCCATGAGGTCTTTCATAATATCGAGACCTTTTTGAACGGAGGTGCGCAAATGATCTGTTCCTTCTGTCATATCGGCCTGATAGATATAGTAGGGTTTAATACGGTTCTTCAATAATTTTTGCATCAATTCCTTCATCGTTGCAGAGTCATCATTGACGCCTTTTAACAGGACTGTTTGACTGCCTAAAGGAATCCCAATATCTGCCAGCATACTGCAGGCTTTTTCAACTTCAGGAGTTAATTCCGAGGGGTGATTAAAATGCATATTGAAATACAACGGATGATATTTTTTTAATATGGAACACAGGTTTTCTGTAATCCTTGCGGGTAGGGTGCCGGGAACACGAGTACCAATACGGAGGATTTCCAAATGAGGTATCGATCGCAATTCGCCCAGAATTCGATCAAGCTCTTTATCAGGAACGAGAAGCGGGTCGCCCCCGGACATGATCACATCCCGTATTTCCGAATGGTTACGAATATACTCTATCCCTTGTCTTAATGTTTCCCGGGTAACTATTCCAGGGAATCCGATTTTTCGTTTGCGTGTGCAAAATCGGCAAACTACAGGACACTGATTGTTGATCATCAACAGCACTCGGTCTGGGTAGCGGTGAACTAATTCTGGTACAGGCATATCGCCTTCTTCGTTGAGAGGATCAGATATCAAATCCTCTTGAATAAAATCGTCCAATTCTTCAAGGGTTGGGACCACTTGTCTCCATAATGGATCGTTAGAACTTTTGATTTGATCCAAAAAATAGGAGTTGATTCGAATAGGGTAATTTTCACGAACCTGTTCCAGTTTTTCCCTGTATTCATCTGATTCGGGAATAAAAGGAAGATCTTTAACTTTAACCGCACTCTGGCTGAGTTGTTTTTGCCATAATTCCATGAGTTACCTTCAGTATGTGGAAATCAAGAGTTAACAGGATAGGTCTTTTTCAGGTAGTCGATGATTTCGTACTCGTCTGCCAAAATGGTATCGCCATCAACCAAAACGGGAACCGTGGTTTGCCCTGATATTTCATAAACCTCTTTTCGTTCGGGGTGCGACCAAGAAACATCTATCTTTTCATATTCAAGGCCTATTTGCGCCAGCTCGCTTCTCACCATAGCGCAATAACCACAGCCATCAATATTATATAGTTTCATTTAAGTCCTTAAAATCCTTTTGTTGCACAAGGGACCATAATGGCATCTACCATGCCATGAATTTTCTTTTTATCCTGAGGACAAAGAGTCGCCAGAACTCCACCCAATTGAGTCGATTCACCCAAAACGAAATAATATGGTGTCAACCTCACTCGACTTGTCATTGTTTCGATTTTATCCTCAACCATATTTAAATACCGTGCTTCAACCTTTTTTCCTTTATAAAACTTTTGTAAAATCGAAGGTTGGCTGGGAAATTGTTCCAAACCTTTCGTCAAAGTTTGTTGCCATGTATCGCTGGAAACATCGTGCCCGACAACAACTCCTCGACTTCCCCAGGATTCGGGAGAAAAACCTGAAGGCTTAACCACCATTTCCCTTTCTTTTTGCGTCATAGGGAATAACTCCTTCCAATCTCTCACTTGATTCCCCTTAACTTCAAGATCAGGGATCACCCCATGTGGCGGAAGGGGTCTGGAATCAAGAATCCAGGTTTCTGGAATTAGATGAGTTAGAGCAGTAAAAGTTTCAGAGCCCAGGGCTTTTTCCCAATCTGATTTTAAAGAAGGATGGGAAAATAGGGCAAAACTGAGCTTTTCTTCTAACCAGGGCTTATAGGGAGGGGTGGTAATCACCTGCCCTTTTTTAGTCGCATAGAGAAGTAATTCTGATTTAGGGATATTTTTGAGATCAAATAACTCGAAAAAACGGTATAAAACATCGACTCGAACCCATTTTCCCATATCCATCACAAAAAGACCTTCGTCCCTGAAACTCATATCCTTAGGGTGAACTACATACACTCCCTTATTATTTAAAAGGGACCCGAGATATTGCATCTCACTGAGATAATCTTTAGCCTCATCGGAGACAACAATAGCAATATTAGGGGTGGGTTCTTTGGTGACCGATCCTGCCATTTTGTAAAATAGGGAAGGAATGCCCGCTCCCGTAATTTCCCAGGAGGGGTCTTCATAAAGTGACATAAGGGCAGAGGTTAACCCAAACCCTCCCGGAACCGAGTCCAATTCTGTGACAGCAAATCCTTTTTCGGTAGGTATAACATCGGGTCTTATTATTCCAGGCAATGCCTGGCGCATTCTTTTCATGCGCCCGAACTCGATCAGTTCTTGAGGCTTTCCTGCATCAAGATATTCTGCTATCCATGGATGAAAATTTCCTTTGACGCTGTCTAAATAAAATCGATTAAGAACGGAATAAAACTTGAGCAGGTGTGGGCCAAGTTCATGAAAGAACGTGGTTTCTTCCTGAGAAAGAAAATAAGGTTCTGGAGAGATTCGCCAGGTATTTCCAGAGTCGGAAAACAGTCCGGCCTGCACCAAAGAGGCCTTTATATCGACACATATTTTTGAAGGTTCCACAATCATGAAATTTTAGATTAAGAAATAAAATAGAAATTGTCAAATTTACAACTTTAAGATTAAACAGTTTAATGCCAGGTGCTATAATAGTATTTTTAATTCGAACGCACCGAAAAATATGCCCCATCAACTTCAAACTGGA
This sequence comes from Nitrospinales bacterium, assembly GCA_022450865.1. GTDB lineage: Bacteria > Nitrospinota > Nitrospinia > Nitrospinales > VA-1 > UBA8687. The sequence continues at coordinate 49,513 of JAKUOQ010000002.1, forward strand.
ATAACCATACCTGTTTTTCCTCTCCCTACAACAGTATTTTATCCAGGAACACCTTTGCCCTTACATATCTTCGAACCGCGATACCGGGAGATGACTGCTGATGCGCTGGAAGGAAAACGCACAATAGGAATGGTACTCCTGAAACCCAATTGGGAAGAAGATTATTTCGACAAGCCACAAATTTTCTCTGCCGGTTGCGTTGGAGATATTCAAAAGGTGATTAAGCATCCCGACGGTAAATACAATTTTACATTGATGGGTCTTCGTCGGTTCCGCATTATTAAGGAGGAAGAGGGGAAACCTTATCGCCAAGCAAAAATAGAATTATTAGAAGAAAAAAACGAACAGGATATTTTTGAAGACCGACCTAACGAGTGCCGAGAAAAACTCATTGAAAATTTTCGCAAGCTTATTGGATTCATTCCCGAAGGCAATTCGAAAAAAAAAGAACCTGATTGGAATCTGGGCACAAAACTCAGTGAGTTTGTCGACCGGTTCGCCTATCAACTCGATCTTTCCCTCGAACAAAAGCAAAGCTTTCTTGAAGAGCAGGATGTCCTCAAACGCGCAGATTTTCTTCACTCGTTCTTAAAAATGAAAATCGACCTGATCCAGCTTTCAAAAATGCGTGCTACCCACGACCCCCGCTGGAACTAGCCAAAACGCGCCCGGCAGGAATAAGGCTTTTTATGTCTTCAATATCAATCCTCAAATTTCTGAAGGCATAATCAAGCTTAAACAAGTAATACCTCCATCGGCTTTTTCAAATTCGCTCATTTCCAGCTCAATAGTCTCAAAACCATATTGGCGAATTTTTTTGTTCACATTTTGGAACCCGGCAGGCATGATTACTTGGTTTCCCACCGCTAGACAATTTGCAGCATAGGAATCTTTTTCTTCCACTTCAATCCATTTAAAATTTTTAAATGCGGCGCTCTCTATTCTTTCAGGATTTATGAGTAAAATATTATTTCCCAAATAACTGACTGCGCTTTTCAGGTGCAATCCTTTAATAACAGGTATGGAAACCATCTTTTTACAAATCTGTTTGGATAAAAACTTAGCAGCCTTCGCATCCGTTCGGTTCGTTAGGCCTACATAAACTGCTTCCGGAGTGCTTAGAATATCCCCTCCATCCAAATAGGGTTTCAGTTGCAGGAGTTTAAGATGATTTTTTAGTACCTTTGCAACCGACTTCACTTCGTTTCGGCGGCTTTTTTCTTTTGTGGAACACAAGAATGCAGTCTCACCAAAAACAAAAGCGGTGTCTTCGACAAAAGTTGAGTCAGGAAGAGAATCTTCGGGAGGCAAAGAAAGGATTTTACCCCCTAATTGCTTCAACGCAGCCACATAATTCTGGTGCTGGTTTAACGCTCTGAAATAATTGATTCCTTGTTTCTGAGGGTGATTGGAAATAGCTTGCGGAAAGCTGATTCCTGGCGGCCTCACCAATGCAGTGAAGGATTGCATTATTATTCCTAAAGCGGTCTCAATCGATTGTAGGTGTGTTCATCAGCCGTGAGAAATAAAGCATTGGAAATAATTTTTTAGTCTTTCTAAAGATCTTCATCATGGCTTTACTGGGTTTGAGCCCCTTGGCAATTTTGTCGGGTTTGGCCACATACACAATCCCATTGATCATTAAGAAATCGTGGCGGTTGAAACGCATGACCTTCCGTTGATATTCATTCGGGTGATCAAAAATTTCATCCAATTTCAGCACGAATTTTTCATCTATCTCATAGAGCTCGCCATGCATCATTCCAGCAGTATCAATGGTGGGCTCGATATTCGCGTGACCTAGGCCTTCTTGTCCGTCATTATCTTTAGGAATTTTATTGAACACTCGGGTCCAACCCGACAAGCTAACAGAAGACTTGGAAATATATTCCAGCCCACGTTCTTTAAATACTTCTTCATTGATCAATTCATCATAAGCAAAAAAATGGACAACATCTACCATGGGTTTTGGACTCCAAGCCTTGATTATTTGGTTTAATTCATATACACCCAACTACACAAAGGTTAAAGCCTTGCTGGTGTTTGGGGATTATGATAATATCAGAAAATATCCCGTATTTGCATTTTGTATCAAGAATTTTTTCAGGGATGGTAATTCACGTACCCCAATTAATTCATAAAAAAATCCCTACGGATAAATTAAAAGATTTTATTTCATTTATTTAAGGAGTTACCTATGTCAGCTGGTAAAGTGGTTATTGTATCTGATGGCGAATTTGAGCAAACGGTTCTTAAATCAGAAATACCTGTCATGCTCGATTTTTGGGCCGAATGGTGCCAGCCTTGTAAAATGCTCGCCCCCACCGTTGAAGAACTCGCCGGAGAATTTGAGGGTCAGCTTTTGGTTGGCAAGCTGAATGTAGACGATAACCCCAACACGGCCACCACTTATGGAATCCGTGGCATCCCAACTCTCTTATTTATAAAAGGTGGGCAGGTGGTACAGCAATTGGTGGGCGTTAAGTCTAAAGCCGAATATAAAAAAGTGATAGAAGAAATCTTAGGATAAGATTTAAAGGTAGTAATAAATAAAAGCCCTTTCCCCGCGGTGGGGAAAGGGCTTTTATTCTAATATACCGCAATCTCCGCACAGACCTTTTGAGCACTTGATCTACCTCGCTCATTCCCGTGTTAGTAAATCTGCACCAAAGACGCGATTGTATTTTTTCCGGGTTCACACTCTATGCAAACAGCCCTAGCAACTAGTCTTTAAGAACCTTATAGATGTAATACTGCTGCGAGATAGTCAGGATATTGTTGACAGTCCAATAAATGACAAGTCCCGCGGGGAATGAAATAAACAAAAAAGTAAACACGATAGGCAGAAACATCATAATTTTTTGCTGCATAGGATCACCAACAGACGGCGTCATTTTTTGTTGTAGGAACATGGTAATACCCATGAGAACTGGCGTTACATAATAGGGGTCTTGCACTGAAAGATCGGTAATCCACCCTATAAAGGGTGCTCCACGAAGTTCAATTGAAAAAAACAGTGCGTGGTACAGTGCAATGAACACCGGTATCTGCAAGAGCATCGGTAGACAACCGCCTACAGGATTCACCTTATGTTTTTTGTATAGCTCCAGTAACTCTTCATTCATTTTCTGGCGATCGTCTTTGTTCCTCTCCTGAATTACTTTCACGTAAGGCTGGATTTTTTGCATGCCTTTCATGGATTTAAAACTTTTATGCGTCAGCGGAAAGAACAATAGCTTGATGATCAAAGTCAAAAAAATAATTGACCAACCATAGTTTTGGGTTAAACCATAAAAATAGGCTAGCACTTTTAAAAGTGGCTTAACAAGGAAGGCAAACTTGTTGCCAAACCATCCGTAATCGATCATCCGAACAAGGTTGTTACCTTTCTTTTCCAGAATTTCGAGTGCTTTGGTGCCGGCATAAAAAAGATGTGAGGCGGTGGCAGCCGATTGAACAGATTCATATTCCAACCCGACAAAAACCTGATCTTTTTCCTTAAATACTATTCCCGCCTTACTCCCTTGCAGTGGGACCAGAGCAGAACCGAAATATTTGTTCTGGAAAGCAACCCACTTCAAATCACCCCGGTGGTAAGTAGTAGCATTCAAATCTTCTGGCGGATGCTCAATACGCTCATTGTTGTTAAAGACGGTAGCACCAGAAAAAACAATGTAATCGGTTTGAGAGGAAATTTTTCCACCCATTCCCGGTCCCAAGATAATACTGTATTGAAGGTTTTTGGCTGCTAACGGAGAAGCTGTAATACGCGTCTTAACTTCAACCGCATAATCATTATGATGAAATTTAAATTCTCGAAAAACTTCAAGCCCCGACTCATGTTTTAGAGTGAGTGTCAATACACCTTCAGGGTTCGATTCGTCCAAAACGATAGAAGATATTGAAGGTTCATAATAAGCATTTTGTAAAATAGAAGTGATTTCCGGATCGTCTGATTTTATAGATAACGCACCGGTTAAATTATCAGGGTTATTGATTAGGTCGATGACATCACCATCATCATTTCTATAACGCGGAAGGAGAATATGTTTTATAATTCCGCCTTTATTACTAAAAATGTAATGAATTTCCCCTGCTTCAACCTGAATTTCTTTTTCATTTCCAGGAAACGGACTGGAAATAATTCCAGGCGTAGCTCCCGGTTGAAAATCAGATTGTTGAGGAGAGGTCAATGGTGACGTAACTACGTTACTCTGGCCTGGAGTGGGAACAGAGGGTGACTTCGAAGTTTTTGCAATATCCGTTTTTTTAATTCCCTGGGGTTCAAATTGTGCCATGAAAGCTCCCCAGCCAATGAAAACTGCCAATGATAAAACAAAGGCAAGTAGCAATCTTTTTTCCAAATCAAATCTCCACTTAACTAATAAGTATTTAGCTCAATACTACCTAAGCTTTAAAAACTAAGACCCTAAATACAAAACTATTTTAAAGGGTCTGACCCTCCTTCGTGATAGGGATGGCATTTAAAAATACGGGCAACAATCAGAACCACCGCCTTAAACAAAGAATGGTGTTGTAGTGCCTGAGCTGCATATTCCGAACAGCTGGGATAAAAACGACAGGCCGGCAGTAAAAAAGGTGCTATCCAGCGTTGATACCCACGAACAAATTTTAGGAAAATTCGATTCAACATTGAGGACCTATTTCGGGCTGGGGAAGTCTAGAGTCGAGGAGTCACTTGATAGCCAGAAGGGCATTCGAGAGTTTTTCATCTATAACCTTGTAAGATTCGACAACCATTTCCTTTCCGGAAATAACAACAATGTCGGTTGCCGGAATCATCTGATGTTTCACCTGCCGAAATATTTCGCGAATAGCTCTTTTGACCCGGTTTCGTGCTACAGCATTACCAATTTTTTTTGATGCGATAATCCCCAGTCTTTTCCTATTCAAGCTATTTGGAAGTGAAAAGATGGTGCATAGTTTTCCTACGCGATTTCTTTTCCCTTCGGCAAGAACTTTTTCGAACTCGAGTCTTGTGGTAAGCCTTTCTAATTTACTAAACGACAAATCAGCCATTTTTCAGGCAGACAGGACTTTTCTTCCTTTTCGCCTGCGGTTAGCCAAAATACGTCTGCCACCTACGGTAGCACTTCGTTTTCGGAATCCATGTACGCGTTTTCTCTTGATATTGCTGGGTTGAAACGTTCTTTTCATGAATCTTTCCTTCTTAAAATACGAAAAACCCGCCTCACCTCATCAAATCAGAGAGTTAGTCATCCTTCATTATGAGGGAAATGCGGGAAGGTAGGCTGAATTATTTCACTGGCTACCGCTCTTGTCAAGCACTAAGCCACGACCTAAGACTAGAAATAGGTTAACTTCTGGAATTACCCCTCTGGAATTGCCCCCTTATGATACCTTAGAGCTTTTAATTTTCAGAATTCCAAAATTTGCCCATCTGCTAGGGGTCTAACTTTGTTTTCCCCGTTAGGGAGGAAAATGTTATCATTGTAAAACCATGAAAACATTATTGATTTTTCCGGCACAGTGGTATCCAACGCAGCCTTATTTGAGCACCCCCTACTTAACTGCATTTTTGCAGAACAAAGGGTGGGAGGTATCTCAAAGGGATTTCAACATCGAGTCGTACGACCACTTTCTATCTGCTCCTCTTCTGCGGCAAGCAGAGGAATTGATGCGAGGACGGCAGAAATCTTTAAAAGCTCAGAATTCTCTTTCGATCAAGGAAAAATCTACCCTGGACGTCTTGTCGATGGGCCTGAAATTCTCTGATCGCATCATTGACGGAGTAGAAGAAGCCAAATCGGTGATGCGAACTCCGGAGCGTTTCTTCGATTTCGAGGCATACCAGCAGGCCGATATGGTCATTAAGTCCGCCTTGAAATTGGTATCCGATGCCTATGCCCCTGCTATTTTCAGTTTGTCTACTTTCGAAAGCGGCACCCGAGCCGAGGAGTCCACTCGAAAAGCTCACGAAACCACACGCGACATCGCCACCAATCCTTTCATTAATTTGTATGAAAAAAACCTGCTCTCTACTGAAAGCTGGCAGGATTATGATGTGGTTGGAATTTCTATAATAGGTATTTCGCAAATCATTCCCGGTCTCACGCTGGCAAGAATGCTAAAAGAGAAATATCCTCACCTGCATATAACATTAGGTGGTCCTATTTTCAGTGTTAACGCAGGTCAGCTAATCGGTCACCCTGAATTTTTTGACGATTTTTGCCATAGCGTTGTCACCTTTGAGGGGGAAGAACCTATGCACCGTTTGCTTTCAGCTTTGAAAGCTGGTGATTCTCTTTACACCGTTCCCAATTTGGTACATCTGGATGGTAGGGAAGTCGTCCAAAACAAGGAGAGGGTGGAACTGAGATTCGAGGAATTGCCGAATCCGGTTTTTGACGGCCTACCGATGGATAAATATCTATCACCCTATCCCATCATTCCTGTATTGCAAAGCCGCGGTTGTTATTGGGGTAAATGCACATTTTGCACACATAGTTTTGTTTATGGTCACCGTTACGGAAAACAAAAGACTCAGGCGATGGTGGATGAACTGGAAAACTTAATGAAAAAATACAACACGAAATACTTTACGTTTTCCGATGAAGCTGTATCTCCACATTCTTTAAATGACGTTTCGGAAGAAATGATTGAGCGCGGAGTTGAAATCCGCTCCCTGGCCTTACTGAAATTTGAAAAGGTGATGGACGAAGACTTATTCGCAAAAATGAAAAAAGCCGGTTTCATCTTCCTCATGTTTGGTTTGGAAAGTGCAAATGATCGGGTCCTTGCTCTCATAGACAAAGGAACAACCAAAGAAGTGGAACGCGATGTATTAATGAAAAGTCACAAGGCCGGAATTTGGAACCATTCGTTTTTGTTTTTTGGATTCCCCACAGAAACGCGACCCGAGGCACAGGAGACCATCGATTTTTTAAGAAATAATTTACAATCGATTCACTCTTTTGGACCCGGAGTGTTTCTACTCAATCGCGATTCAAGCTGTTACCAATATCCTGAAAAATTTTCCATCGAAAAAATCATTGAAGATCCTGACCGAAATATCGCTATGAACCTTGACTTTGTCGCGAAAGAAGGCATGTCGCGTGAGGAAGCAGTAGAAATGAACGACACCTGCATACGCATGGCAGAAGAATATTTCCAATCGTTAAAAGTATGGGGTACGTTGCCACGCGAACATTTTCTACTTTATATAGATAAATTTGGAAAAGAAGCATTGAACGGCAAACAACCTCCTGCGGAAGAAGAGGAGAAGGTCCTTTGCCGCACCTAGGGCCACTGCGTTGTAACAAATAAGTAACACTGTTAAACTTGAAATTAATATGAAAAACTTACTTTTATTTCCACCCGACTGGTTACCCTCAGAGCCGTACTTGAGCCTGCCTTCTCTGGCTTCGGTGCTGCGTCCCGCTGGTCACGATGTGGTGCAGATGGATGTCAATGTGGAAATGTACGATTTGTTTTTTAGTCGGCGATTTCTGGAACATGTTGCCGGGCGCATCGCTCACGAAAGGCAGCACCTTCAGGAAGTTCAGGGACAACGCCAACTCGACGAAGAAGAACAGGAACTATTAGAGAAGTTACTGACCTGCACGCCGGAACTTTTTGAACAATTATCAAATGACGTTGAACGCGCCAAGAAAATTTTGCGCAGTCAGGCTTTTTACGATATCGATCAGTTAGAGTGGGCCACCAATTGCCTGCATCAAACGATGGGTGTGATCTCTCTGGGTTATTACCCGGCGCAGATTTGTTTTCCACCCATCGAAACAGATATCGTTTACAAACCGTTTATGTCGAGTGAAATTATTGAATCCCTCGATGACGAGCAGATCAATATTTATCGCGATGTTTACGATATGCTGATCCGTCCGGTGATCGAGCGTGATCGGCCGCAAATGGTCGGTATCTCGGTGGTACAGCAGAAACAGCTGATCCCGACCTTCACTTTCTGCAAAATGATTAAAGATGCCTTCCCTGAAACACATATCACATTGGGCGGTAACATCATCACCCGCATACGCGACATGCTCCCAGGAATGGAAAATTTATGGGAACTGTTCGACAGCGCCATCGTTTATGAAGGGGAGTCCGCTTACCTAAAATTGACCGAGGCAGTTAAAAACGGCGATGATTTTTCAACCTTGCCCAACTTGATTTATAAAGACGAAAAAGGAGTTCATGTAAATAAAGAAGTCTTTGCCGAATCACTTGCAGAATTACCACCACCGGATTTTGATGGACTGCCGCTCGAAAAATATTTTGTTCCACAGCTTATTCTACCTTATCTCGCAACAAGGGGATGTTATTGGGGGCGGTGTACCTTCTGCGACCATTTTCAGGGTTATGTGGAAGGCTTCCGCACCAAACAAGTGGACCATATTGTTGAAGAAATTAGTTTCCTAAAAGAAAAATACGGTACACGATTCTTTCATTTCACCGATGAATCTTATCCCCCTGCCTTGTTTACAAAACTTTCACGTCGGCTGATCGACGACAAGCTCGATATCGCCTGGACCACACATATGAGGTTCGAAGAATCTTTGCTTGAAGAACAGGTATGGAAAGATGTCGCGGAGTCGGGTTGCAAGTATCTTCACTTTGGTTATGAGTCGGGCAATCAACGTGTGCTAAAACTCATGGATAAGGCCACCAAACTCGATGCTATTGAAACCAACCTGCGCATGTCTTCTGAAGCGGGTATTTGGAATCACTTGATGGGGTTTTTTGGTTTTCCCGGTGAAACCAGTGAGGAGGCAGACGACAGTAAAGCCTTTGTCGAAAAGAACAGCGCGCATATACATTCCCTCGGCTTCATGACTTTTGTTTTAGGGAAATACAGTCCTATCGCCTTCGAGCCGGAAAAATACGGGCTAACTTATTATAAAAATCCGGAATGGGATCTGGCGTTGGATTATTACTTCACCACTAAGGATGGACTCACCATTCAGGAAGCTCTTGATGTGTTCGATAAATTCGAACAAACCCACAACTCGAAATGGGACTTAAGAACCTGCGTCCGTGAATACATCTTTCTCTACATCGATAAATATGGCTCAAACCATTTACCGCAACTGGAAATGACCAAAGAGCAACGCCATCAAATGCAACAACCCGCCATCGGAATGGTTTAAGGGACAACACCGCTTCACAATGGGTTAGAACCCTATAAACGATATAAACCCAACCTTACAAAATTTAAAGAACGTTTTTATTTCTCACCATAAGGCACCACATTTTCATGTTCGTTAGGGTCGTTACGGGAAACAATAGCCAACGCCGGTTCCGTATCGCTCAGGTTGACCGGTTTGTGCGGCACTCCAGGAGGGATGAATACAAAATCCCCTTCCTCGTTTATCATAGATTCTTTTAGGTTTTCACCAAAACGGGTTTCTACCCTGCCTTTAAGAAGATAAATCGCTGTTTCAAAATCATTATGGTAATGGGCCTTGGGCGAACTGCCAGGTGGGATCACCGTTAGGTTCATGGACAACCCTTTTGCCCCAGCTGTCTCTTCTGAAATACCAACGTAGTAGGGGAGATTTTGTTTGGTAGCAATCGCTTCTTGAGGACGAACGGTTATAACTTTTCTTTTTAAATCCAGACTCATGATTCACCTCCTGTTGAGATGAAATTATACACCCGAATTTTATAAGGTATCCCTAGATCTCTATATAAAAACCGTCGTCATGTGTTGCGACTTTGTAGATGGGAGTGGTATCTGAATGGTTCCACTTATCGTAGCCTTTTCTAATATTCCAGGCGTGTTCCTCTTTACTGCAGAAGGCGAACATTCCTTTTAAAAATCCTTTTGCTAAACTTCCTTCGCAACTTTTGCATTTGTCGGAGATGCAATAATATTTCCCTTCAACATTATAAAACGCCAGAATATACTTCCATTCTGTATAAGGATGTTCGAGATCGATTTGTCTTCCAGTTCCTTCTTCAGGTGCTTCGTCGAGTTCTAAAATCTTTACATTAGACATGGGGCCTAATCCTCTGGTAGGTATGGGCCATACCGGTCGCGGTAATATTTTTCAAGGTCCCAACGAAACTTGCCTTTCAGGTGAGGCAGTTCTTCGCTTACTTTATGGTCAAAAGCAACGTATTCCTCTGACTGTTTCTGGGTCTCTTCGTCTCTTTTGACATTTGCATCGAGATAGGAGTCACCCAGGCAGGAAGTACCCACAATGAGTTTTTGTCCTCTTTTAATCCATCGGCCCAGCATGAGGCGTTCTTCATCTGTTCCAGGTTCCACTATTGCCATAATTACTTTCTTTTTGTTGGAAAAGCTCCCTGCGTCTGCCTATTACCCTTTAGGGCATGAATGCTTTGAAAAATATAACACAGGGTGAATATAAAACCCCAATCGAGAACGATACGGGCTTTTTTTCGCCAGTTAATGCCTCGGCCAATATCCTCCGGCGGTTAGCCGGTTGCATTGTTTAGGGACAATAAGGTAGCATATATCCTTATCCATTTTCAATTTTGTCGTTAACCCCTTTTAATTAAGAGAAGTAGAGGAACAATATGTCATCAGAACCACAAACAGAAAAAATTGCGGAAGAACACTTTAAAGATGGCCTGGCGTTCAGCAAGCTGGGTGACGACCGCAGAACTTTTGAATCTTATAAAAAAGCCATTGATCTCGACCCGGATCATTTTCTTGCTCATTTTAACATTGGCATTCGCTACGGTAAGCTTCGCATGAACCTGGAAGCTTCTAAATCTTTCCGCGAAGCACTTCGCATAAAACCCGAAGCTCCGATGGTTCATTACAGTTTGGCTGTGGTGAGCAATCTCATCGGTGAGATGGAGGAGGCCTTCAAGCATTACAAGGAAGCTATTCGCATCAACCCGGATTTTGGAAGAGCCCACAGCAATATTGCGATGCTGTATTACGGATTAAAACATGGCAAGGAAACGATCCATCATCTAGCTAAGGCCGCAGATATTTTTAAGGAAACGGGAGAAGATTTCATGGAAAAAAATGCCCGAGACCTGTTGCAGGAATGTGGTAAGGAATTTGGACTGACTCCTGAAGATTGCCAAACATTATAATTTTCAACCTTCATGGAATTTGATGTTGTAATTTTAGGCGGTGGTTCGGCAGGATACGCCGCCGCTTCTACTGCCCAATCCCACGGTGCAAAAGTGGCCATTGTAGATCCCGGCCCTCTGGGTGGACTCTGCATTCTCCGTGGGTGTATGCCTACCAAAACTATTCTCCGTTCATCAGACATCATCTCATTAATGCGTCGGGCCGAGGAGTTTGGTTTACTTCCTGTTAAAGCCAGAGCTGATCTCGCTGCTATCAACGATCGCAAAAATCAGTTGATAAGAGAATTTACTGATTACCGTGTCGAACAGTTGAAAGATCCTCGCTTCAAACTGATCCAGGAAAAAGCCGAATTTATTTCCCCAACTGAAGTACAGGTTGGGAAAAGTATACTTAAAGCAAAATCATTTATTATAGCCACGGGTTCCGTTATTGCCGAATATCCTATCCCCGGATTAAAAGAAACGGGATATGTCACCAGCGATGAAGTTTTAACCATGCGCAATACCCCCGAGTCAATCATTGTTTTAGGGGCTGGCGCGGTTTCCGTTGAGCTGGCACAATTTTTTCTCCGTATTGGTACTAAAGTGACTTTGATACAGAGAAGCAGCCACATCCTATCTTCGGGCGATGAAGATCTAGCACATCCCGTTGAAGATCGCTTTCGCGAAGAAGGTATGGACCTTTATACCGGAACAAAAATTATAAAAGCCATTCGGGAAAATAACCGTTCAATAATCTTTTTTGAGCACGAAGGAAAAGAAAAACGTGTCGAAGCAGAATTCATTTTCCAGGGTTTGGGTCGAAGGCCGAATATTGACGGACTCAACCTGCCCGCGGCAGGCGTGGCTACAGATAAAGGTCGTGTGACGGTTAATCCCGAAATGCGCACCAGCCAAAAAAATATTTTTGCAGTGGGAGATGTGAATGGTCTTCATGAGGTGGTTCATATAGCCATTCAGCAAGGGGAAATAGCCGGATTCAACGCATGTTCACCTAATCAATCGAAAGAGGTCGATGATCGCCTAAAAGCATCAGTCGTGTTTACAGATCCCGCAGTGGCGAGTGTCGGCTTGAGCGAAAAAGAATGCAAGGCTGCAAACATTGATTATCTAGTGGCATCGCATCCATTCAGCGACCACGGGAAATCCATGTGCCTCGGCGAAACACACGGACATGTGAAAATTTTATGTAATCCTACGACCGGTGAGGTATTGGGAGGACATATCGTTGGACCAGAGGCGGGAGAATTGATTCACGAGATTATTACTCTGATGCATTTCCACGGAACAGTAAAGGACTTGATAAACATTCCACATTATCATCCTACCCTTGCGGAGATCCTGACTTATCCCGCTGAAGAGCTGGTTGAAAAAATAAAATAATTACATTTCTTCCAGCTTGTCTGCGAGCCGATCCATATCTTCCTGACTACTCAATTCTGTAGTGCAAAGGAGGAGGCAGTTCTTTAATTCCGGATAATGTTGTTCCAGAGGGTAACCCCCAATGATGTGATCCTGTTTTAATATTTGTAAAACTTCTTTAGCCGGTCGGGGACATTCGAGAACGAATTCGTTGAAAGAATGAGTTCCAAATTTAATTTCAAATCCAGAAATATGTGCCAATCGGTTTTTCAGGTAATGCGCTTTTCTAACATTGAGCGTCGCCATTTCGTACAAACCCTGTTTACCAAGAGTCGACAGAAAAATAGTCGCCGCCAGTGCGCAAAGTCCTTGATTGGTACAAATATTTGAGGTCGCCCGTTCGCGCCGGATATGTTGCTCCCGAGTAGACAAGGTGAGAACATAGGCGCGCTTGCCATTTTGGTCTTTAGTTTCTCCGACGAGTCTTCCCGGCATTTGGCGCAGAAATTTTTCGCGCGTGGCAAAAAATCCCACATAAGGACCGCCAAATGAAACCGGCAACCCAAAAGATTGTCCTTCTCCTACCACAATATCAGCTCCCCGTTCTCCGGGTGGTTTTAAGATACCCAAAGATATTGCTTCTGCAACGGCTACAATCAGCAAGGTTCCATTTTTAGAGAGCGATTCAGCCAACGAGACATATTTTTCGACAGTTCCAAAAAAGTTGGGAGATTGAATAACAACAGCGGCTGTATTTTCTGTCAAGTTTTTTAAAATGAATTCGAAGTCAGTACCCCCTTCCGCCGTGTAAGGGACCTCCTTTAAATCAAATTTGCTTCCTCGGGTATAAGTGTCAACGACACTGCGATACTCTGGATGTATAGCACTCGATACTAAAAACTCATTTCTTCTATTGATCCGGTATGCCATCATCACCGCTTCGGCCAATGCAGAAGCGCCGTCATACATAGAAGCATTAGCAATTTCCATTCCAGTAAGCAGACAGACCATAGTTTGAAATTCAAAAATGGCCTGCAAAGTTCCTTGACTGACTTCTGGCTGATAAGGGGTATAACTGGTCGCAAATTCCCCACGCGAAATCAAATGGTCGATCAATATCGGGGAAAAATGGCGATAAGCTCCCGCACCCAGAAAAATGGATTCGTCTTCAGAGGTAGTATTTTTTTTTTGTAGTCTCTTCAGATATTCTGTTAATTCACTTTCTGGAAGACTTGGAGGCAAAGCCAGTAACTCATTGTTCAGCCGTAAAGACTCAGGGATGCTATCAAACAATTCATCAATATTTTTCACACCAATCTCGGCGAGCATTTGTTTGACATCTTGTTCAGTATGGGGGATATATCGCATTTTTTGAGAAACCAGAAAGTTTGTTAAGGGTAACTATCCTTGCTCCTTATTACACCGCTCAATATATTCTTCAGGACTCATTAATTTTTCTAATTCATTGTCATCTGAAAACTCTATTTCAATGATCCATCCATTTCCATAAGGCGCATCGTTTACTTGCTCAGGGTGGACCTCTAGATCCTTATTTACAGCAGTAACAGTACCGCTGATGGGAGCATAAAGATCAGAAACAGTTTTAACGGATTCCACAACTCCAAAAGGGTTTTCCTGTTCTATCAAAGTTCCAACTTCTGGCAATTCGACAAAAACAATGTCTCCCAGTTGATCTTGTGCGAAGTGAGTGATACCAACAGTTGCATTTTTTCCATCCACACGTATCCATTCATGTTCTTGCGTATAGAGAAGATTTTCAGGGACCTCCATGATTCCTCCAGAAAATTAATAGTTTATTTTTTTAACACGGCTTGGCAGGAAAGGCAGCTTGACGACCTCAGCAGGTACCTTCAACTTTCTGATTTCCACATCCAGTTTGGTTCCGGGTTTTGTATGTTCTGTGGATACATAACATAAACCGATCCCCGTATTCAAGGAAGGAGAAAATGTTCCGCTTGTCAGCTCTCCAATTAGTGATCCTTCATT
>JAKUOQ010000020.1 GCA_022450865.1 Nitrospinales bacterium
CAAACAAAAAGGAATACTTTCTATGATTTTATTCTCATATTTTGATTTAAAACCGTGACATAAAAAGCCGAACCCTTTATCTATTTGGTGTGATAAAATTAAGCAATTAGCAGGGTATGGGCATCTCCTATGATTTCAGTGCTTTTTTTCCGTTATCTATTAGGGTGAATCATGGCATTATTAAAAATTGCTAAATTGGGAAACCCCATTTTAAGGCAGATAGCCAAGGCTGTGGACTTAAATGAGCTGGTAGATCCCGAGAGTGAATTACAGACATTTATCGATGATATGATCGAAACCATGCACCATGAGGGCGGGGTAGGCCTTGCCGCACCTCAAGTCAACCAGTCCATACAAATTGTAGTGCTTGAATATGCCGAGAATAAAAGATATCCGGGCGAGATATCTATTCCCCTAACGGTGCTGATTAATCCTGTTTTATCCGATTATAGCAAAGAGACAAAAGAAGGGTGGGAAAGCTGTCTGAGTTTGGTGGACTTCCGCGGGCTGGTTCCTAGGTCAACGACCATCACACTAAATGCTTATGACCGAAATGGAAGGAAGATCCAAAAAACAGTATCTGGTTTTGAAGCGGTGGTGTTGCAACATGAGATTGACCACCTCCAAGGCTATGTATTTATAGATCGAATGAAGGATTTTACAAAGTTATCCTATCAAGAAGAGTTTGAAAAGTTTTGGGTAAAAAAGGAAGAAACTCCTTCTTAGAATAGAAATTTATTTAGGATAAACGATGGAAGAAGAAATTCTGCGCCTTTATCAAGAGCCGGGTATTGGAGCATCTTATACGAATACCTATGGTGAAGAAAATATACGTAACCTGTTAAATATGTACCACAGTCTCGATGATGCGGGGATGCAGCAGATGATTAAAATGGTATTAAACTTTTCACAATCTACCGATCTTGCAACGTCGTTTGTTTCGGTTGGTGTTTTGCATGCGTTAGAACAAAATGAAGGGGTCGCTGAAGCCTATCGTTGGGCTAACACTCAGGAAGATGCTCAACGAATTATAAGTCACTTTGAAATTGGTAAATCGGTAGCGGACTATTTCTCTTCCGATTGAAGCTTGCCTTCAATTTGATCTTCCCGAACCATAGGCAAGGGATTGAATCCACTCGGGTCAATTAGACATACTGAACCTACGCAGTAACCCTGTCGCAGTTGTTTGCGGATAAAGGTAAGAAATCCTACCCAGAGTAAACCGGGGAGAGTTACTAAACAGCCCATCCATAAAGCCACTTCGGCAGTTGTGAGACCCAACTCATCTACTGCAAAGCCAACTCCCCAATTACTCAAACCCATTACTAATGTCATGATGGCAAGCTCAAAACTGAATACCCTTCCCAGGTATTTATCTGGAGTGGATAAATGAATCAATGCCGAACTAAATACCCAGATGATGGAGCCACATAAGGTTGCTGCTGCCACGCTAAAAGCTAAGGTCCACAAGGTTTCTGAATTAGCTATAAATAAATACGATGTTGCCTTTAAAAAAAAAGCCGCTGCAATCGACCAATATAAAACCGTTGAGGTTTCGCCAAAAAATCTTTTTACCAATAATGGTCCCAATATTGCCCCTAGTCCACGCGCGGAATAGAGTATTCCTACTCCCAACGATAGCATTGCAGCTTGCGGAAGCATCTGGCTGGCCATCAAAGGAATGAGGGTCATAATGCCGCCCGTCAAGGCTAATCCAGATTTTAATAAGCTCAAAACAAGAACTACGGGTTCTTTTAAAAGAAAGCGCAATAAATCCAAAAACTCTTGAAAACCATTTTTCTTTTTTGGTGCTTCGCTTGGCCTTGCCACAGAAGGAATTCTAGATATGAACCAGGCAGAGATCAGAAAGGTACAGGCATCAATTATAAAAGCCACGCGGATTCCAAACAGACTGACTATTACTCCTCCGAGGGCTGCACCAAAAGCAAGCATTACTGACCAAGTAGAACCACTCAGTGCGTTTGCCGTTACCAGATGCTCTCTGGGAACGAGTGAAGGAATAATGGCACTTCTTGCCGGCTCAAAAAATCCGGATAAGGAAATCTCGATAACGACCAAGGCATAAATAAACCATAGGGTGCTCTGGTCCTCCACAAAAAGAAAACCCAGTACGACAATAAACCGCAATAAATCACTGACGATCATAACGGCTTTTCGGCTGACTCGGTCTACCACCACTCCTGCAATCGGACTGACCAGAACAATTGGAAGGAGTTTTGCCATCATGGCACCTGCCATTGCCATGCCGGAATCACTTAGTCTGAGTATTAGGGCATAAATTGCTATGCTGTTGAGCCAGTCCCCCAATTCAGATACCACTTGACCGAACCAGAGGTTGCGGAAGGGCTTATTTTTTTGCAATAGCTCGAAGTATCCAATAGAAACTTTATTTTTCATTAAACCCTTTATAGAAACTTTTTAGGAAGAAAAACGGACGACTCTGATCATACTAATCAGGAGGGCCTAAATCTGCAACTGGAATTCATATAAAAGGTCTGGTATCTTTTTATATATAGTGTATGGAGTTTATCAATAAATTGGTCATCTTAACTCAGGTAGCACATGGAAGATATTGAGCCAATAACTCAGGAAATTGAAGATAAAAAAGAAAAATGGATCAGTCGAATTTCTTTATGGGTGTCTATTGTTTTGACCACATTAGTGGTCTTTTGGTATTTCAAAAGTAACCCTCCTGACTCGCCTGCTGTCGTAAAAATGCGGGTGTTCTTTAAGGAAAATAACCGGGATGTTATGAAGTTTATTGACCTGCCGCGTAATGAAATGATCGCTTTTGCTTATAAGAAAAAGCATCCTTTCTATGTGAAATTTGTCAAAGCCAATGAGGTTGAAAAAGCTGATTTACGTGCTCTCATACATATATCCACTGACTACACTCCCTATCAATACTGGTTTAACCTGTTTTTCGCCTGGATCATATTTTTTACGACTTTCTGGTTTATAGGTTTGATGGCTGAAGCCTGTATCATTCTCATGCGTCGGAACTCTGAGGCTAGAATAAAAAAATATAAGTTGGAAAAAGAACAATCTGAGATAGAAAAGAAATCGCTAAATCCGCCTGCGTAATAAATTTCGTACCCAAAATTAGATTAGTGTTTATATTTTTAGGGTATTAACCATAATTTTTCTGGAAGAAAACTATGGGATATTCGACCTTACCGATTTCAAAGTTTTACGGGTCTTTATTTTTAACAGGACTCATTTTATTTCAATATTTCCCTCCACTGGTTTATGCCGACGAGTCTAAGACCATTGAAAGACTTATAGAACTGACTGAGCCTAGGGGTCAGGCGGTTCAAGAAAAAGTGGCCCGAATTAATGCAGGTAAAAAAGCCTATATGCAATTTTGTGTGCATTGTCATGGCTTGCAAGGCCAAGGGGATGGCAAGGCCTCTGCTTATTTACGTCCATTTCCAAGAGACTTGTCTTTAGGCATTTTTAAATTTCGTTCCACTCCCAGCAATGCACTTCCTCTAAATGAGGATTTATACCGAACTATTAGACAAGGTGTTCCAGGAACTGCTATGCCCGCGTGGGGAGAAGTGCTAGCTGAAGAAACATTAATCAGTCTGGTGGAATACATAAAATATTTTTCTAGCAGATTCCAAATTGAAACACCGGATTTCATAATGCCTATTGGGTTGGAGCCTCCCTACGAAAAACGTTCCATAGAAAAAGGTAGGATTCTTTATAAAGAGCTAAGATGTGGACGCTGCCACGGTGAGAAAGGGGAGCGATCCGGACAGCTTGATAATAAATTAACCGATGCTTGGGGCAACCCTTCTGTTGTTTATGATCTCAAGCAACCCCGGCTGTATAAAGCTGGTTATTCTTCTGAAGAGATTTATCATACTCTAGTGACGGGTTTGGATGGTACGCCCATGAACACATATGACTATGTTCCTGCAGGGGATCTATGGCATTTGGTGCACTTTCTCCAGTCACAGCATAAAAATGAAGAAATTCCCCCTTTGAGGGTTTCGCAGAAAATTGTTTCTAATTCAACATCTAAAAAAATAGGCACATCTCCTGAAGACATTCTCTGGAAGGGGATAGAGAGTGTATCCATTAAGCTTAGGGCGTTACAATCTGAACAAGGGCATCCTTCAGTTGTTAAAGTACAGTCTCTTCATAATTCCGAGCAAATTGCTTTTCGTCTGCAATGGGAGGACGAAACCCCTGAAATGGCTAAACCTGGGGCCAATTTTTATATGGATGCGGTCGCGTTACAATTTTCTTCGCTGTCCAAATTCGATTTGATTTATTACGGGATGGGAGAAAGGCAAAAGCCGGTAAATATTTGGCATTGGAAGGCAGATTCTTTTCAAATAGTCGAAGGACAACCCCAATTCCATAATAAATTTGCTGTAAACCCATTTAGCGAGAAATCAGTTGAAGAAATGAATGCAAGTGGGTTTGGAACCCTCACTGTGCAATCTTTAGAAGATCAGCAAGTAGTGGGTAAGGGTCGGTGGAAAAATGGCAAGTGGACGGTGGTTTTCTTAAGAAATTTAAAGACGGCGAGTCCTTTTGATATTCAGTTCTTAAAGTCTGCCAATGCACTGGTTGCTTTTGCTCTTTGGGATGGCCAGCAAAAAGAAAAGAACGCAAATAAAAGAGTAAGTTTCTGGCAGCAACTCTTAATTCCTTGACAAGAGTGAATGAGAAATCAACTCATGCAAACTGTGTGTGGTTAGAGTAAGATTATAGTATGGAAATACAACAAATTCGGTTTGCGGTCTTTTTGGGAATATTCGTGCTGATGCTGGCCTTGGAGTCGGTTATACAAAGGCACCCAACCATAGATTCAAAAAAAACCCGCTTAAAAATAAATTTAGCGCTTACGGGCATAGATATTCTAGCGGTTCGACTTGTGTTTGGAGCTGCTGCGGTGGCTGCCGCACAGTTTGCAGGGGAAAATGGATGGGGGCTTTTTAATTATTTGGATTGGCCGGGGTGGCTTGAAATCTTAGCGGTTATAATTTTTCTGGATTTGATGATTTATATCCAGCATATTTTGGTTCATGTGATTCCATTTTTCTGGCAGTTTCATGTGGTCCATCATTCGGATTTGGACTTGGATGTTTCATCGGGATTACGGTTTCACCCCATTGAGATTTTAGGTTCCATGCTGTTTAAAATTGGCTTGGTCTTTGCTTTAGGTCCATCGCCCCTGGCTGTAGTGATTTTTGAGGGCATATTGAATGGAATGGCACTGTTTTCTCATTCAAATATTGCTCTACCAGAGAAACTGGATCGAATTTTACGGTTTGTTGTTGTAACACCTGATATGCATCGGATTCACCATTCAATAGAAAAAATGGAGACCAATGCCAACTTTGGTTTTAATCTTTCAATATGGGATCGATTTTTAGGTACTTATATTCAAGATGCCAAAAAAGAACAACCGAAAATAATAATTGGGGTGGATCAATTCAGAACCAGTGAGGATTTATCCCTAAAAAATTTATTGCTGATGCCTTTTAAAGCGATCCCCAAGAACTATTCGCTGTTTTCAGGAAAGGATTAAGAGGTCATTAAGTTAATCGACTAACTAAAATTGTCGAAACTTTTGGGCCTGCAAATGGAAATAAAACGCCTATTTAAAAAGGCGACCGAGTTGTGATTACTGGTTGTACTCCTGTGGGCATTCCCGACTAATATTATAAGTGTAGAAGAGATTCTGTGATTTCTGAACTCAGTTTGTTTAGCAAGTAAACTTTTTATTAATAAATTTTCTGTTGGTTTCTAAATATGTCTCCACGATATTATATTGGTACTACCGTTCTGATCGGGGTTTTGACCTTTGTCATCAGTTTCTGGAAAAAAAAACAGACGGGCAAAGAAATTTTTGGAGTATTTATTAAAATCGTTACGGCAATTGGAGTGTTAGTTGGAGGGGTTATTGCTATAGCTTGGCTCCTTGCTTATCTAGGAATCGCCCAGTCAGGATTTTTCTTATGAGTCCTCAGTCATCCGATTTTTCCGGCTATATGATCCTTGTTTTGGTCCTGTCGTTTTTCGTGATTTCATACTTTATGGGAATGCTTGTTCATTCGGCATGGATGTATGAGGATAAGGGGAGTGTTAAAAAAGACAGTAGGACGGGTTGGATACTTTGTATGATAGCAGGTACAGGCATTACAGGTTGGATGTTTTATTACGGCTATTACGTAAATTTTCTATGATAGAAAATTTTTAACTTGCCAGTAAATCCACTAGACGCTGGCAATCGTTTTTATACCCCAGAATTTCTTCACTTTCTTCTTCGTCCAAATCGTCCCCTGTAAGGTTGTCTTCAATTAATTCTATGGCATCGTTTAATCCGCTCGCAACAATGTCCAAATCTGTTTCCATTAGAGCGTACATGGAACCATTAGTTTTGAGCTTATCAAAAACCCGCGAATACTTTTCTTTATAATTTATCAGGGTATTCTTTTGTTCTGGACCTAGCTCCTTTTTGAGTTCGCTTGTCATGTCCGAAATGGAATCATTAAGAGCCATTTTTATAGTTTCTATATCATTGTCTGTTACTGATGCGAGTGATTTCATTATTTTTTATAAGAATCAGGTTTTTGTATTTCCACTAAGCAGTTCTGTATTGAACCTTTGATGTTTTACCACAAACTCAACCTCCACCATATGAAAATTTAAAGGCAGGTAGAAAATTTATTTAACCTGAATTTTAGAAAAAATAGGCCGGCACCGCGCGGTTAATCTATACGCGAGCCGACTATGCTATTTTTATAGTAGGGTTAAGAATTGCTTTTAACCTCGATCTTTTGAGGTTTTATTTGTTCATGTTTTGGTAAATCTACTCTTAAGACCCCATTGTCAATTTTCGCTGCAACTTTGGTTGTATCGATCCGGTCGCTTAATTTGAAGCTTCTTTCAAAACTCTGCTTGTTGAATTCATGGATATGGTAGTTTTCTTTATTCCTATCGGATTCATTCTCCTTATGTCCTTGAATAGTTAAAACACCGTTATGGACTTCAATATTAATATCCTTATCTTGCATTCCAGGAGTTTCAGCTTCCAAATGAAAGAAATTTTCATTTTCGGTTACGTTGACTCTTGGAACGACGGTTTCTGTTTCTGTATACAATCGGTTGGGTTTTACATTGAAAAACCGATCCGTATCAAAAAAATTATCTAAAGCTTCTTCTGGGTGCCAAGTTACGAGACTCATGATGTAGTCCTCCAATAAAATACAGTTAAAATTTGGTTTGTCATGATTCTCGGCCGAGAGAATATTATCTTTGTTATACATATAAATAAAATCGGAAATGAAGATGTCAAGGCAGATTTCGCAATTTTCCGATTAACATTTATTTAACAAGGCAGTTTGTGTTCTAGGGATGTAGGGGTTTGCTTTGTAAGGCGGTTTAGTTTAAAAAAACTTATTAAATTTTACCCAAAATAAAAAAGGACTTACAGCCTAAGCTGTAAGTCCCTATATATTTTAATGGGCCCAGCAGGATTCGAACCTACGACCACCCGGTTATGAGCCGGGGGCTCTACCAACTGAGCTATAGGCCCGTACCGCAATTAGCTTTCGATAAAACTACGTAATTTTTTACTACGACTTGGATGGCGCAGTTTGCGCAGAGCCTTAGCCTCGATTTGACGGATTCGTTCGCGGGTGACTGCGAAATCTTGTCCTACTTCTTCGAGCGTGTGCTCTGAGTCCATTCCTATCCCGAACCGTTTGCGTAAGACACGTTCTTCTCTCGATGCAAGAGTCGACAGAACATTCAGGGTTTGTTCCTTGAGGTTCCTTTTGACCACTGAATCGATGGGTGAGAGAACTTTTTTGTCTTCTATGAAATCTCCAAGATGGCTGTTTTCTTCTTCGCCAATGGGAGTTTCCAATGATATCGGTTCTTTGGCGATTTTTAACACCTTGCGAACTTTGTCAACTGGCAGACTCATTTTGACAGAGATTTCATCGGGAGTGGGTTCTCTTCCTAGTTCTTGAACGAGATGTCTGGACACTCTGATAAGCTTGTTGATTGTTTCGATCATATGCACAGGGATACGGATAGTTCTTGCCTGATCGGCAATTGCTCGAGTGATGGCTTGTCGAATCCACCATGTGGCGTATGTCGAAAATTTATATCCTCGCTGGTACTCGAATTTGTCCACAGCTTTCATAAGCCCTATGTTACCTTCTTGGATGAGATCAAGAAACTGTAGACCGCGGCTGGTATACTTTTTTGCGATGCTGACTACCAGTCGTAGATTGGCTTCTGCCAGTTCCCTTTTTGCGGTTTTTTCTTTTACTCTTCCACGGGCAATTGAGCGCACGGTTGCCAATAAACTGTCTTTGCTGGTTACCGTTTCTTTCTCAATTTTTTTGATTTTACGCCGACCTCCCTGAATTTGTTTTATAAAATTATCGTACTGGACTCGTGTGATTACTTTCCGATTAGGCAGTTTTACACTTTTTTGTTTGGTCCAGTTTTTTGCCAGCTTCTTCACACCACTCAGAGACATGCGTAATTGTCTTTCGATATCGCGTTCTTTTTTGCCTGCTGCCCTATATTCTGCAGCTATTGCGTAAATTTTTTCAATGGTTTCATCCATCACGTCGTTGGAAAGCCCAAGGTTGGAAATCATTTTCTCCACTATTTTTTGTTGCTTTTCTGATTGTCCTGTGACTTTGGCGAGCATTTTTTCTGACAATTTTCCACTGTCTATTCGAACACTCAATTTTTCGAGTTTTTGGCATTCAGTTTTGAGTGTTTTAACCCGCTTCTGAAGGTTTTTAATTTCCTTTTTTACCGAAGCTTCTTTTCCTTCTTCAGGCTCCGTTGCTTGAATGATATCGAAAACTTTGACCTCCCCCGCCTTGACCTGCTTAGACAGGGATACAAACTCTCGAATAGTAACCCCACAATTGGCCACCGCCGAAAGAACTTCATCTTGTCCTGCTTCAATTCGTTTGGCAATTTCCACTTCGCCTTTTCGGGTAAGGAGGGAAATGGTCCCCATTTCACGAAGGTATAATCGGACAGGATCATCGATGGAAACAGAGTCGGACTTTGCAGCCTGCGCGTCTTCTTCCGCGTCACCTTTTTTGCCCTCCTTAGAGGCAGCAATTTTTTCCCCTTTTGAAGAGGTGTCTACAATAGCGATCTCGTTTTCACTAAAAAGGGCCATGAGGTCGTCAATTTGTTCTGGAGTAACGACATCAGAAGGTAGGACATCATTGACCTCCTCATAAGTTAGGTAACCTTTTTCTTTGCCTTGTGAAACCAGTTGATTGATTTCAGAAACATGGGTTAATTTTTCAATTGTAGCCATCTGGGCAATTTCTCCTCTTACGCTAAGCGGTCGTTAAATAATTAGTAATATTAATGGGTTAATGCTAATTGCATTTCACGAAGCTTGTTTTGAAGTTCGCGCGATTTTTCTATCTGGCCAGCCTTTTCAGCTTCATTACGTTGCTGTTTGACAATTTTAATTTTTGATTTGATATGAACGTTATTAAACTTTGTGACACAATCTGAAACGGTTCTTTCCGGGGAATCGAATTCTAAAGGTTCGATTCCAAACTGCGTTAGCTGGGTTCGAATTTCCGGATCGTCCGTCTGGTCGATGAGTTTATCAATTTCCATGTCTTCATTTCTATTGATCATTTGCAAGCAGGTAGTTGCAATAGATTTGAGAGCCAGATTGGAAAAGTCTTCCAGGTTTACTGCTTTGAAAACCCTTTGGGCCGTTTCTTTACCGGAGAGAATTAGCTGAACTAAATGCCTTTCGAGATTTAACGCGGAGTTCGTTTCTGTTTCAGGGACATCTATCCTAGGTTGGTTGCGTAAGCAAGATTTTTTCAGCTCCGTTAAAAATGATGCGTCATCGATTTTTGCTTTAAAAGAGAAATATTCCAACAGGCTATTCCGCTCCACAAGATTATGTACTTTCCCAACCATTGGCAATACCTTATTTGCCATTTCCACTCGTTTGGAGGGCGAATTACCATCTTTCCCTGCCACCACAGTATCAATATAGGATTCCAAATAAGGCTTTGCGGTTTTAATTTTTTCAATAAAATTATCGGCACCATTTTCCTGGATATAGGAGTCCGGGTCTTTTCCTTCAGGTAAAAAGACGATTTTTACTTGAAGCCCTTTTTCGTGAAGAACCTCAAACCCTTTTTCTGCTGCAGACCGACCGGCTTTGTCCGAATCGAACACCAGAACCACGGTGCTGGCGTAATTCCTTAGTATCCCTGCTTGTTTCGGAGTCAGAGCTGTTCCACAGGCGGCGACAGTGTTTAAAATTCCAAACTGGGTTGCTCTCATTTGGTCGAAATAACCTTCAACTAAAATGGCCTGATCCTCTTTACGAATGGCCTGTTTAGCCATATCCATACCGAACAGGGTCTGGCTTTTTTGATAAAGAGTAGTTTCTGGAGAATTCAGATACTTTGGATTATCCTTGTTGGCAATAGCTCTCCCGCCAAATCCGATTACGCTGCCATGCAAGTCTTTGATGGGAAAAATCACCCGACCCCGAAAACGATCGTATACATTGGACCCATCTTCTTTTTCTATGACCAGACCTGATTGTAATACGGTTTTCCTAGATAAGGTGCCAATTTTATGGAAGTGATTGATCAGCCCTCTCCATCCGGGAGATGCCCAACCGATGTTGTATTTATCTAGAATTTCTCCCGTAAAATAGCGTCCCTTTAAATAGTCTTTGGCCTCCAGTCCGACTTCGGAATCATGCAATAGAGAATGATAATAATTAGCTGCCAGTTCATTAGCCTTTTTCAGAGATTCTCGTTCTTTATAAAGCGGATTATTCAGATTATCCGCATTGGGTTGAGGAATTGAAATCCCCGCGCTATCGGCAAATTGTCGGACAGCATCTATGAACGAAATATTTTGAGTTTCTATTACGAATTTAAATACGTTTCCACCTGCGCCACAACCGAAACAATGGTAAATGCGTTTTTCAGAGCTGACAGTGAAAGAAGGTGTTTTTTCTGAATGAAAAGGACAGAGGCCTTTAAAGTTTTTGCCGACTTTTTTTAAAGTGACAAACTGTGAAATCACTTCAACAATATCGGTGCGGTCTCTAACTTCATCAATGACGCTGTCGGGGATCGAGTATTTCAATTTTTAAGTGAGCGATTCGGCATCTTTAACAGAAAAAATGCTGGATTAAAAGGTTAGTTCAAATATTCATTTGCCAGTTCCTTGATCAAGCTATTGTCAGCTTTGCCCTTAAACTCAGGAACTAGGGTTTTCATTATTTTTCCAAAATCTTTCATCCCTTCCGCACCCGTTTCAGCAATGACTTCCTGAATGCGGCGGCGCAAGTCTTTTTCTGAGACTTGTTCTGGTAAGTAGGTCTGTAAAATTTTCATTTCCTGAATTTCTTTGTCTTTCAATTCAGGGCGATTTCCTTTTTCATAGAGGACCGCGGCTTCTTTTCTTTTTTTAACTTCACGACTGACTATAGTAAGAATTTCCTCTTCGCTTAGCTCTTTTTTAAGGTCGATTTCCTGATTTTTTACGGCAGAAATTACACCACGGACAGTCCCAAGTTTTACAGAATCTTTAGACTTCATGGCCTCCTTCATGTTTGAAAGGAGTTTTTCCTTTAAACTCATGGGCTTAGAACATCAGGCAAAGGTGAAAATATAGGTACCTAAAGAGGTTTTGTCAATACTTCGAAACAATTAAATATTTTTTGGGAAAACGGTTGGATAATTTGAAAGTCCTTTGTTTTCAATACCATGTAGTGGGAATGGGCTCACAGGTTTTGAAGAACTGCTCAAATTAAATTTTCAAAACATAGCATTGTCTCATATTTTGTTGCTTTGAGGAAAAATTTAATTTTTCGAAGGGTGAGTGCCCCGAGACTATTTAACCGTGAGATCTTGGGTGGGTTTTCTAGGTGTTCTTTAATAACCCAGAAAGGTGTGGAACACAGCTCCCCCTCCAACGCTCAAATAAACGAATGTACCAAAAAGGTTCCATACAATTTTTTTTATATCGTTGAAGGTCATCTTAACCCTCCACTAATCACAAAGAAAAAGAAGGCAAGGGTGGTAATGATAGTGCTCACAACCGCTGATGCGAGCATAATTTTATGTGAAATGTTTACAAGATTCATACATCAGCTTTTCATATTTTTTAATATATCAGGTAATTGTTACGTACTTCTTTGAAACAATTTAGTTCTTCTTGCCAACCATTTTCTATTTCATCTAAAGAGAACGTGTCATTGAATATGGTTTCTCTTAAATGCGTATTGCCATAGAGAAGGTCAATTGCTAATCGGTCGCTGACAAATTCGTAAGGCTCCGTGCGCCATTTTAAATCGTTCGGATACAGTTCGGCAATGGCTCGAAGCAGGGCAAGGGTCGTCAAAAACGGTTTAAACTGGCTCCTATCCGTTACATGGATTTGTAGGCCGCCGCACACTTCACCCCGATGTTTTTGGAACATGGGCTGGAAAAACTGTGGTCTGAAAATTACTCCTGGCAATTTATCTATATCTTTCTTGATTCTTTGTAATAATTTATGAGGATCGATATAGGGTGCACCAAAATTTTCGAAGGGTCGGGTGGTGCCGCGACCTTCTGAAAGTTGAGTACCTTCAATCAAACACATTCCAGGATAAACCACGGCGGTATCAAGTGTTGGCATATTGGGGGAGGGGGGCACCCACGGTAGTCCTGTTTCATCATACCATTGTTCACGGTTCCAATCCGTCATGGGCACGACTTTGAGCTCGCAACCGATATCAATTTCGTGATTAAAAAATAACGCGAGTTCTCCTACCGTCATCCCATGCCGGTTAGGTAAAGGGTATTGTCCGACAAACGATCGAAAATCTTCTTTAACCAGATTACCTTCCAGACTAACGCCGTTGATGGGATTCGGACGGTCGCAAATGATCATTCTCGTGTTAGACTTTTTGCAGATATCCATGCATTTTGCCATGGTGTAAATAAAGGTGTAGTAACGCGCTCCCACATCCTGGATATCGAAGATTAGATTATCAACCTCTACAAGCGCATCTGGATTGGGTTCGAGTGACTCTTCTGTTATGCCATAGAGACTAGAAACATTCAGGTCTGAGATCGGGTCGATTTCATTCTCTATTTCGATCATGTCCTGCGCGATCCCATAGAGCCCATGTTCGGGAGCGAAGAGAGCGTTTAGTATGAAAGAGGGATGGGATTTAAAATGCGCAATCGAATGCTGGTTATCCTTGGTAAGGCTTGTGTGGTTGACAATAAGGCCTACGGTTTTGCCTTTTAAATATTGCCCGGGTTGGGCCAGAAGCTGATTGATGCCAGGAAGAGTCATGTTGTAATGAAAATTAGATCAGAAGAACTTGTACTATTGTAAATAACGATGACTACTGATTCTTTGTCTTGTTACAAATCATAGCCTATTTTTACTCCAGGAGGTAAAGATAAGAGTTTATTGCAAACCTGAAAAAGTTTTCTAGTTGTATTGGAAGCGCTCCAAAAAAAAACCCCAAACCCATTCAAAGAACGGGCCCGGGGTTTATTTGTTATCTAACTAAAATGGGCAGTTTACATCATGCCGGGCATACCACCCATGCCGCCCATGCCGCCCATACCGCCCATACCACCCATACCACCTGCAGCAGGACCGTGATTATGTTCTTCCTTCTCTTCTGGAAGATCGGTAATCATAGCTTCAGTAGTCAACAGCAATCCTGAAATACTGGATGCATTTTGCAGTGCAGTGCGAGCTACTTTTGCAGGATCTATGATGCCGGCTTTGATCATGTCGGTATATTCACCATTTTTAGCGTCGTAACCGATATTGCCTTTCAGGGTTTTGACTTTCTCGCATATAACGGTACCTTCTTCTCCGGCGTTAGAAGCGATTTGGCGAAGTGGCTCCTCGAGAGCCCGGCGGATGATTTGGACGCCAAGTTTAAAATCATGATCGCCCCTTATTTTATCTAGGCAACCCAGAGCGCGAATAAATGCAACGCCACCTCCTGGGATGATTCCTTCTTCAACGGCAGCACGGGTTGCGTGCAGAGCGTCTTCAACACGGGCTTTCTTTTCTTTCATTTCTGTTTCAGTTGCGGCGCCCACTTTAATGATAGCAACTCCACCAACCAGTTTGGCAAGACGTTCTTGGAGTTTTTCACGATCGTAATCAGAAGAAGTTTCTTCTATTTGATTGCGGATCTGTTTGACCCGGGCTTGAATATCAGAGGCTTTTCCTTTGCCGTCAACAATTACGGTGTTATCTTTGTCGATGGTAATGCGTTTTGCGCGACCAAGGTCGGCAAGTTCAACACTGTCGAGAGAAACACCAATATCTTCGGTGATAACTTTGCCGCCGGTGAGGATAGCGATATCGTTCAGCATATCCTTGCGACGGTCACCAAAACCGGGTGCTTTTACAGCAGAAACATTTAGTGTGCCACGCAGCTTATTAACAACTAGCGTTGCGAGAGCTTCACCTTCAATATCTTCTGCCAAGATAATCAGTGGTTTGCCACCCTTTGCAACTTTTTCAAGCAGAGGTAGCAGGTCTTTCATGCTGGTGATTTTCTTTTCATGAAGCAGAATGTAGGCATCTTCAAGAACTGCTTCCATGCGTTCTGCATCGGTTACGAAATAAGGAGAAAGGTAACCGCGATCAAACTGCATTCCTTCAACGATTTCGAGAGAAGTGTCCATACTTTTTGCTTCTTCTACGGTGATAACACCGTCTTTACCGACTTTGTCCATAGCTTCAGAAATGATCTGACCGATGGCTTTGTCCTGATTGGCAGAAATAGTTCCAACCTGTGCGATTTCCTTTTTATCTTTGGTTGGTTTTGCCATTTTTTGAATTTCAGGGATGATCGTGTTAACGGCAGCTTCGATACCGCGTTTTATATCCATAGGATTCGCACCAGCGGTAACATTCTTCATTCCTTCACGAAAAATAGCCTGCGCCAGAACGGTAGCCGTGGTGGTGCCGTCACCTGCATTGTCACTAGTTTTGCTGGCAACTTCGTTTACCATCTGTGCGCCCATATTTTCAAAAGGGCATTCCAGTTCAATCTCTTTCGCAACCGTCACACCGTCTTTGGTAATGGTGGGAGAACCAAATTTTTTATCGATAACCACGTTTCGGCCTTTTGGTCCGAGGGTGATTTTAACGGTGTTAGCAAGTTGGTTGACACCTGCTAGGATTTTATGTCTAGCAGTTTCATCATATACAATTTGTTTAGCCATAAACTTAAATCTCCTTCTCTTTTAGAGATGTAAAATATTTTATAGATACTTTTTATCGGATAAACTAACCTACTATTGCCAAGACATCGTCTTCACGCATGAGCAGGAAGTCATCTCCGTCAAATTTGATTTCTGTTCCTCCATACTTGCTGTAAAGAACTTTGTCACCTACTTTTACTTCGAGTTTGGCAGGTTTTCCATCATCACCAATTTTTCCTTTTCCTACAGCTTTGACGCGGCCTTCAATGGGTTTTTCTTTTGCTGAATCAGGAATGATGATGCCGCCTTTGCGGACTTCTTTTTCCAAGATGGGTTGAACTAAAATTCGATCGTGTAACGGTCGGATTTTCATAAAGACTCCTTAAAAAAATGTTAAACTTGATAAAAGTTAATAATTAATGCAAAATTCCTTCTGGAATTCGATTAAATTGTTATATTTAAAGGGTTTTCATATTTTCTTTTTGTTAGCACTCTAAGTTATAGAGTGCTTACATATATATAACGCGAAATTTGAAAAGCAAGGTTGGAATTAACAAAAAAACATATTTTTTAAAAAAATTATGAAAAATACTAAAAATCAAGAGATTGTAGAGATTGAAACCTTCCCAAATCCGTTTCCAGGGAGAGATTACAACATTGATATGGAGTGTCCGGAGTTTACTTGTTTATGTCCTAAAACCGGTCAACCGGATTTTGGCATTCTTGATATTAGTTATATTCCGGATAAACTATGTATTGAATTGAAATCATTGAAAATTTACCTCACCTCTTACCGCAATGAAGGTGGATTTCACGAAAAAGTGGTAAATATTATCCTGGATGATCTGGTTTCTGCTTGTAAACCAAAAAAAATGAAAATCGTGGGTGATTTTAATGTCCGTGGTGGTATTCATACCACTGTTACTGTGGAACATTTTGGGAAAAAGACTAAAACTGGGCAGCGAAAAAAATAGCTGGTTATAATTTAAAAACACATAACCTTTTGTTATTATTATCGTATTTCTATTTAGTATTTCGTTTATTAAGTTTTTCATGTAATTTTGGTTTTAATATGGCAACTCGTTTTTTAGATAATGAAGACAAGACAATATCTGATTCCCTGACCGGTTTAATGTGGCAGGAAAGTTATGCGTATGTAGAAACCGGAAATAATATCAGTTGGTATGATGCGCAGGGATATATTGAGAAATTAAACAATCAGAAGCTTGGTGGTTATAGCGATTGGCGACTGCCTAAACGATTAGAAATACAGAGCTTGTATGAAATTGCCCTTCCATTTAAATCGCGAGGAAAAACTTTTATCTTGCATATAAATCCGATCTTTGAATTCAGTTATGGCAGTTGTTTCTGGACTTCAAAAACGCGGTATTCGGCTGCCCTTGGGTTTGAATTCGATGTAGGAGATATTCATTGGTACCCTAAAGGGAGTCTTACTGCCACAGTGCGTGCTGTTAGAAATAGTTGGTCACCCTCGGGAATGATTGAATCAGGTTGGGTTGGTAACACATTATAGATTTGATTGAATTTATGAATAACGATAATTTTAAAATAGAAAAAGCCAAAGCAAGAAAACTTCGCCAGTCACAATGGTGGAAACAAAAACTGGAGTCTGGAGTGTGTCACTATTGCGGGGGTTCTTTTTCTGCTGATGCCCTGACAATGGATCATATTGTACCTATTTCTCGCGGAGGTAAAAGCACACGCGGAAATCTAGTTCCAGCTTGTAAAAAATGTAATACGAACAAAAAATATTACACGCCGGCCGAAATTATCCTGCGAGAAAAACTCGATCAGGATATCTGTTTTTGATTTATTTATAACCTCCTTGTAAAACACAAAATATGGAAATTCTTTTACATCAAGATTATTTGGTTCAAGCTTTGTCCTCTCGAGAAGATTCAGGGGTTATGCATCTTTGTAATACAAGGCGCTGTAAAGGCTGGGTGGCATCAACTACTATCTCATCTTTAATGCAGGAATTAACAAAAGAGGATAGAAAAAAAGTTAAAACCCTTTTGGACCAATTAAGTGTGGTAACCCCGACTCCGGGTGACTTAGTGGAAGCCTTAAAGGATGAGTGTTTCGAGGAAAAATTGGCACTAATCCTTGTTCGATCTTGCGGATTTGATGCAGTAGTTTCTGCAAGTCCGGAAAAATTCTCTTCGGATGATGTGCCTGTGTTTACTTCTGAACAATTGGAAACCAAAATAAACGAACCTTTGGATCCAGTGTCCAATGTAAAACTTCTCGATATTCCTGCTTCGTATCATCAAATTTTGAATGATGCGGAAAATGAAATTGCCGAAACCATTCGGACGGGGCAATTTATCCTGGGCTCTAAGGTTGCGGAGTTAGAGGAAAAAATAGCTGATTACTGCCAGACTACATTTGCGGTAGGTGTCTCTTCAGGGACAGATGCTTTATTAATATCCTTAATGGCAGCAGGGATTGGGGAGGGCGATGAAGTGATTACCTCTCCTTATACGTTTTTTGCCACAGTTGGGTCAATTATTCGTGCAGGGGCAAAACCCCTATTTGTGGATATCAATGATGTTACTTTTAATATGAAGGTCGAACATATTGAAAGGTGTATTACCTCTAAAACTAGAGCCATTATGCCAGTCCACTTGTATGGGCAATGTGCTGATATGGATCCGATTATGGAATTGGCTAAAAAACATAATCTGACGGTCATTGAAGACGCGGCTCAATCGATTGGCTCTGAATATAAAAATAAAAAAGCGGGGTCTCTTGGGGATATGGGTTGTTTTTCATTTTTTCCTGCCAAAAACCTGGGTGCATTTGGTGATGGGGGCATTGTGACAACTTCTTCGGAGGAACTTTATGAAAAATTAAAAGTTCTTCGGATGCATGGTTCTAAACCCAAGTATTATCATAAAACCATAGGTGGTAATTTCCGTTTGGATGCTTTGCAAGCAGGAGTTGTGAAGGCGAAGTTAGATTATCTTGAAGGTTGGACAAAAAAGCGGCGACAAAATTCAACGATCTATAATCAATTATTACAACAGAATGCTCTGACTCAATATATTCAGCTACCACCCGAAGTTTTTCCAAGGCATGTTTTTAATCAATATGTGATCCGCATTGGAAACCGTAGAGATGAATTGCGTTCTTTTTTAAATGAAAACAATATCGGGTGTGAAATTTATTACCCGGTCCCCCTTCATATCCAAGAATGTTTTCAATCACTGGGCTATAAAAAAGGCGATTTTCCTGAATCTGAAAAAGCAGCTGATGAAACTTTAGCCCTTCCCATTTCCCACGAAATCTCTCGCGAACAACAGGAATATGTTGTAGAAAATATTCGACGTTTCTTTTTGGGAAATTAATCGTTTTTCTCAAACTAGAAAGGTAAGTGCATAAGAAGCAGAAAAGCTATTTGTGAATAATTAAAGCTATAGTTTTAGCTTCAAAACCAGTTGGACGGTTAGAAAAGAGGGCGACTTTCCTTTTCCGGAGGTTTTTCTTTTGGGGTATGGACTTGACTTTCGCAAACCATAAGGATATGGAAACCCAAGTTACTTTTAATGGGATCGGGAATAATAAACTTTTCTATTTTCATTATTTCATCAACAAGTTCCGAAGTTATTATTTGCTCAGGTAGCGTCATGTCACGATAGACCCAACCTAAATCCCCTCCAAGTTTTTTACTTTGACAAATACTGTATTTTTTAGCGAGGCGAATAAAAAATTTTTCAACCTTTTCCCAATCATGAAAAGATTTGTCGGGATCATCTATTTCAGCTTTAGCTAGATCGTTCTGAAAATCAATCAGTATTTCCCAAATCATTTTCGCAGACTCTTTTGAAGTGAGCCGGATATTTCTAACCCGATGCTCCATGGGTTTGTCTGTCGTGAAAGTAGTTTTTTTAGGTACGAAAACCTTTTTGATTTTTGGCTTCGGCTTGACGGGCTGTTTGGGAGTATCGCTAACAGTTTTAGGCTCTTTAGCCGTCTTATCCCTCTGGTATATAGTTTTTTCCGATTCTTTGGGTTGTTCAGACATTTGATCTCTCGCTAAGTTTTATTATCTAGCCCCTATTATACTAATTTTCCTAATGTGTTTTGCAATAGTTTAGGAGTTTTCCCAAATAGATTCGAGAAAATCCAATACAGCTCCCTGACTGTTGTGACCAATAATTTTATTAGCACTTTCTTTTACTTCTGGTAAAGCATTTTCCATGGCAACCGAATACCTAGCTACCCTGAACATATCCAGATCATTGAGATAATCTCCAAAAACCAGAGTTTTGCTTAAGGGAAAGTTTAGTCGTTTCACCAGCCTTTCTACCATATTGCCTTTGTTAGCCTGCTGATGAAAAGATTGCAGCCAATAATATCCTTTCATTGAAACATCTTCTGCAAAATATAAATTAAGATGGTCGAAGTGATTTTCCTTAAGACCGTGGTAAATTGGATTTAGGTTTTCAAGTGTGCCTATCAGCAAAAAACCAGAAATATTTTCATCCTCTTGAAACACAAACTCTGAAACCTGTCTGACTCTATCATCCTTTTTTAGGCTATTTAGATATGCAGTTGAACCTGTATTTGTGGCCTTGCGATAATAAACCTGATGTTGGTTTCCAAAGGTATAAATGAAGGGTTCAATTTTATTGATTTTTGCGAGATTCAGCATGCTGTCTATCACAGTTTTATCAATAAACTGGGTGTGTTCTAATATTTCTCCACTATGAAAATCCGCCAGGTAGACTCCATTGAACAAAACAACGGGAAATTTAATATCTAATCCTTTTAAAATTGGATGAGCCGAATCATAATTTCTTGCTGTTGCTATTGTAAACCGCATGCCATCAGAAATAAGCTTATTTAGGCGATATTTGAACTCTTCTGGAAAGGTTCCATTAGGTAGCAGAAGAGTGCCATCCAGATCGGATATAAATAAAAAGTCTTGCGGATTGTCTAAGTCGAATTGATTGTTTTTGCTCATGCCACTAATTTTTATTGAAATTGATTAAGTTTGAGGATGGTATTATAAGTCATAAGCTAAATTAATTTGTAAGAGAAACTCCCAAAATAGTATTAAAATTCAGTAGTTATAAATTTAGGAAATTTTATAAGGTATGCGTAAAACCCAAACCAATAAGAATAGTATGCACTGGGCCATAGGGAAGAAAATTTTAGCTTTTACTCTAGTATTTGCTTTGATGTGGGTTATACCGGTAGCCGCTTTTGATTTTTCAGACTGGGA
>JAKUOQ010000200.1 GCA_022450865.1 Nitrospinales bacterium
AAATCTTTATATTCGGGGTTTTCTTTAAAACTTTTTAAAACACCTGGACTCATAATCTTTTAATTAAGGCGATAAATTTTTCTGTATTTTTGTTTTAGATATTTCAAAAATACAGTTGGATTCAATCCTTCTCCGGTAACTTCTTTAACTAGGTCGGGGACAGAAAGCAACCGCCCCTTCTTGTGAATTTTTTGTTTCAACCATTCCCGTATTATTGCCAAATTACCGGATTCAATTATTTTTTCTAATTGCGGTTTATCCGCCAATAATGTTTGATAAAACTGACTTGCATAAATTGCCCCTAATGTATAGGAGGGGAAATAGCCAAAAGCAGCACCGCTCCAATGCGTATCCTGCAATACTCCCAAAGTGTCATTGGGGGGTTCAATCCCCAAGTATTCTTTCATTTTAGAATTCCATAATTCAGGCAGACTATTGATTTCTATTGAATCATCAAATAATCCTTTTTCAATTTCATATCTTAAAATAACATGCATCGGATAGGTTACCTCATCTGCTTCGACCCTTATATAAGATGCTTCACTCGTGTTGACAGCTTCATACAATTGTTCTGCTGAAACATCTCTAAAGTTTTTCGGGAAAGTCTCTTTAATCAATGGCAAATAACTATTACAAAAAGCTAGGCTTTGGGCAATCATACGTTCCCAAAATAGCGATTGAGACTCATGGATACCCATAGTTAAGGCTTCAGAGGCAGGCAAATCTCTACCTTCCTTCATCCTTCCTTGTTCATAAAGCCCATGACCCGTTTCATGAATGACAGCATAAAGGGATTCGATGAAATTATCGTTTCGATATCGAGTCGTAATACGGACATCCGTGGGATGACTTCCACCACAAAATGGATGTACTGAGACATCCATACGCCCACAATTAAATGCAAATCCCATTTCTTCACTAATACGCCGCCCTAATTCTTCTTGTTTGGCCACAGAAAATTTGCCCTTTAAAAAAGAAGATTCAGGATTGTAGTCCGATAATTGAATATCGCGAATCAAAGGAATAAGTTCTTTTTTCAAGGTTTCAAAAACAGGGGTGATATCTGACATTGTTGTGCCACGTTCATAAATATCAATATTTGCATCGTAAGCTTTTAATTTAGGAAACACATATTCGGCCCATCTTTTTTTCAATTCAATTAACTGGGTTAATACAGGAACAAAATCCGAAAACCTATTTTCTGAACGGGCTTTGACCCAAATCTGATGGCCTTTTGAAGATAGCTCTGCTAGTTCCATAACTAGATTTTTAGGCAATTTTGTTTCCAATTCATACTGGCGCCTAGCTTCATTAATATTACATTCCTCAAAACTATTAAATGAGTTTTCTTGGCTTATTTTTTCAAGGAGGCTTCCTATTTCTGGATCCGTACTTTTTTCGTGAATAATTCCGGCAAGTGCGCCCATCTGCTTCGCTCGAGATTCTGCAGCTCCACTAGGCATGATTACTTCCTGATCCCAATGCAAGATACCCATAATTCCGCCCAAGCGACTTATCTCTTCAAGTTTCAGAGTTAATTTTTGATAGTTTGTAGGCATGATTTTTATATAATTTTATTTCTTGGATGTTTTATCTCGCACAATACGAAGTTTTCCAGATTCAATGATCAAGACCCTTTCCCCTACTTTTAATTCTTCATTATTGACCTGCACTATTGCGTAAGGATCACCTTTATCAGGTTGCACAATAAATTCTGAAGCATCACCACCCGTCATCATATTTTCAGTCTTATGGCCGACAATTCCTCCAATGACCGC
>JAKUOQ010000201.1 GCA_022450865.1 Nitrospinales bacterium
ACCTGCAACAGAACTCAATGTGCGACGTGTAGAATCAGAATCGGCCTGGTTAAAAATGGCTAGACAAAATGGTTGCCCGGTCATGGTATTTCGTTGTGTAGGAATTTATGGTCCAGGTAGAAACCTTTTAATTTCTGTCAAGCAAGGTAGAGCTCGACGTATTGAAAAACCGGGTCTGGTGTTTTCTCGTATCCATGTTGAAGATTTGGTGCAAACTCTTGAAGCCTCGATCCAAAAACCTAAGCCAGGCGAAATATATAATGTTTGCGATGATGAGCCTGCACCACCCTCTGAGGCGGCGGAATATGCTTTCAAACTTTTAAATATTTCTCCACCTCCTTTGATCCCCTTAGATTCAGCAGAATTATCGGAAATTGCCCGCGGATTTTATAAAAACTGTAAACGAGTCAGTAATAAAAAAATTAAAGAAGAATTAGGTGTAAAATTAAAGTATCCAAATTATAGAAGTGGATTGGATGCGATTTTTAAATCCATGCAGATAAGCGAATCCGCTGAATAAAAAAGATATCCTTAAGCTTTGTAGTATGATTTGCTAATTTTTAGAGTAATTCTAACGGGTTAAAGCCCAGTGGGGTAATGCAGAAACTCACTATCGATTCCAAATTTTTCTTTTAGATGCTTGCCTACTGATTTTACTCCTCCCATTTCCGTTGCATAGTGGCCTGCAAAAATTAGGATACAATTTCCTTCGATGGCTTCATGGAAATGGTGATTAGAACCTTCACCCGTTATAAAACAATCGAGTTTTTCTTGAATAGCCTGTTTGACAATGTCCCCAGCGCCGCCTGTCACCAGTCCGACAGTATTGATTTCTCCATCTCCAATTATTTTTACCCTTGATCCGAGTTTTTGCTCAAGCTTTTTAGCCAAGTTTTCTGCCGAAATTGTTAGGATGGAACCTTTTAAACCAATTTTAATCCCATCGTATTCCCCAAAAATTTCTAGGTTTTCAAGTTCGATTAAATCCGCCAGTGCGCGGTTATTACCATGGATAGGGTGAAGGTCTAATGGAATATGTGCAGAATAGAGCCCAAGATTGCCTTGTATCATGGTTGAAAGTTTTTCGAAATGCTTGCCGCGAACTGGTTGCAGTCCTGACCAAAAAGCGCCATGATGCACAAACAGCATTTGGCACTGTTTTTTTATGGCAAGTTCAATCGTAGCCTGGCATAAGTCCACGGCTAATCCGATTTTTTTTATTTCACCACGATTTTGAATTTGCAAACCATTTAAAGCTTGAGGTGCATCGCGAATAGAATTTATTTCCAAGAGGTTGTCGAGATAGTGGCTGAGTTGTAGAATATCCATGTTCGAAAGTATAACTTTTTGCAGGCGGAAGAGGCAATAGTGGTAAATTTTATTTTGCGTAATATATGGCAGCGAATCATCCTGCTTATTTTTATATCGATTATTTCACATGCGATTGTTCATCTTGCACCTGGGGAACCTGCTCTAGTAGACCCCTCAAATCCTCGCATGAAACCAGAAGACATCCAGCGTATTCGTACTGCATTCCATCTAGATGAGCCTCTGCATATTCAGTATTTATATTGGGTAGAAGATCTATTTACCGGCGAACTTAAATCGTTTAAAGATAATCAACCGGTCATAGGAAAAATCTGGAACGCTTTCCTAAATTCATTGCCTCTATTTATCATAGCAACTTTAATAACTTGGTGTTTGGCGTTTCCTATTGGAATCCAAGCTGCAGTTCACCGTGATTCTAGATTTGACAGGTACA
>JAKUOQ010000202.1 GCA_022450865.1 Nitrospinales bacterium
TTGGACAGTTTGAAGTTGAAGAAATAAAGAAAGTAGAAAGTGAGGAAACTGATGAAATTAGATTCTAGTGAAAAGATGGATTTAATTCCAGAAACTTTCTATATAACTTACTATGCTCAAAAGCATAGTAAGATTATAACTCGTAAAGGTTTAAAGTTTAAACCCAATACTGATACGCAAGGAAAATATTTTGTTTCAAAAGATGAAAAACCTTGCTTTATTTATTGGGATTGTAATGCTGAACCCAACGAAAATGGAAACCAATGGCGTCAAGCTACTGGTTTAATAACTGTTAAAGGTGTTGAGTGAAACCTCAACGTTTTCAAAAGAAAGTAAAACTTAATATCGTCATTGAGATTATTGCGTCAGATTATTTGGCTCAAGAATTAAAAGATGATCTTGAATATAAAGTATTACAGAACTGTTTTAAAACAAATGATAGACAGTTATTAAGTGCTACACTTAATTAAAGAATAACTATCCCAATAGTTATACATGAACAAGGCGGAGTAATCCGCCTTTTTCTATTTGTCTGTCAAGTAAAATCCTACATTAACCCATGTTATTTTTGCATAGCTCGTGCAAGTTGTAGCCATTCGGGGCGGGCCCACCCCCCATAGGTCGGGCATCGGGGGCGGGCCCACCCCATCACGGGGAGGGGTCCCAGTTTCTGCATACCTCAGAATTTCGGGGAGGGCCCACCCCCTTAAAAACAAAAAAAGGGGTCCCACTACTTTCCCTTTATTGCTTAATTCAGACTCTCATGGTAGAACTTTTATAAATGGTTCCATATCATGATAGATGACATAAATTTTATAAAAAAATTACCATTAGATGAGCAAAAGGAGTACTTAAAGGCTTATTTAAAGGCGGATCAATTAAAACTCAAAAAGAGAGTCACAGGGGATTTTTTAGAATTTATCCATTACATCTGGCCTGAGTTTATAGGGGGTGAACATCACAAAATAATTTCTGAAAAATTTAATAAGATCGCCTGTGGCGAAAGTAAACGATTAATCGTGAATATGCCACCTAGGCATACAAAATCAGAATTTGCATCTAACTACCTACCCGCTTGGATGATTGGAAAAAATCCAAAATTAAAAATAATTCAAGCAACCCACACAGCAGAATTGGCTGTACGGTTTGGAAGAAAAGCCAAACACGTTATCGATTCCCCTGAATATCAAGAAATTTTTGAGACTTCGCTGCAAGAAGACTCGAAGGCAGCGGGTCGCTGGGAAACAGCGCAAGGAGGTGAGTACTTTGCGGTAGGGGTAGGAGGTGCCATGACAGGAAGAGGAGCTGACTTATTGATCATTGATGATCCACACAAAGAAAAGGATTTATTAAGCAGAGACTCTTTTGATAAAGCATATGAATGGTACACCTCCGGACCCCGTCAACGTTTACAACCAGGTGGCCGAATCGTTTTAGTTATGACAAGGTGGTCTACTCGAGATTTAACAGGAGCTTTATTGAAAGCCCAAGCAGATGTTAAAGGAGATGAGTGGGAAGTTGTAGAATTTCCGGCTATTCTTCCTAATGATAAACCTGTTTGGCCTGAGTATTGGAATAGAGATGAATTAGAATCAGTAAAAGCTTCTATTAGTATTGGTAAGTGGAATGCTCAGTATATGCAGACTCCAACTGCTGAAGAAGGGGCTCTTATTAAAAGAAATTGGTGGAGAAATTGGGAAGATGAGAAGCCTCCTAAAACGAGTTTTATTATTCAAAGTTATGACACAGCCTTTATGA
>JAKUOQ010000203.1 GCA_022450865.1 Nitrospinales bacterium
GCCTGATGAAAGATTATCTTGATTCTAAGTCTTTGCCGCTCTATGACATGCTTTCGTATCATCTGGGGATACATGGGTTAGACCCTGGTCTTACCGTTCCCAAAAGGAATCTAGGTATTTTGCTACAAACCGCTGTAAAAGCCCTAGGGGGAAATCCTTCACTGACTTTGCCAGCAGCGATGTCAATTGAGATGCTTAACGCATTTTGTGAAATTCACGACGACGTACAGTCTGGAAACCCTACTCGAAATGGCCAAGACTCTCTATGGTGGGTTTGGGGGCCTGCGCAAGCTATTAATGCCGGAGATGGAATGCATTCCATAGCAAGGTTATCCATTCTAAACATTGACAGAAATCATTTTTCAGACAACACGGCTCATGGAGCTGTTTCCTTTTTGGACCAGGGGGCCTTGGTGACGTTTGAAGGTCGATATAGAGATTTAGAAATGCAGGAGAGAATAGATACCACGGTGGAGGCATATCTTGATATGGCCGGTCAAAAAACTGGCTCTTTATATGGTTCTGCGCTCTCAATAGCAGCAAAATTATCAGGTCATGATGAAAAAGTTTGTGAAAAAATATTTCAATCTGGGCATTTCATTGGTCAAGCAAGACAAATAAAATTAGATATCACCCAGATTTGGGGATCAGAGTCAGATCAAAGAATCGATTTTTTGAACAAAAAAAAATTATTTCCTGTAGTTGCCGTACTTGAAAATGCCACCCCTTCTCAAAAGAGAAAATTAGGTGATGTTTATTTCAAACGGGTTCTTGAAGATTCTGATTTAGATTCGGTACTTGAGGTACTTGATGATTTAGAAGGAAAAAAACTTGCAACTCAACAGTACGTCACAGCAAAAAATACCGCTTTCTCTATTTTGAAGGAAAATTTACCCGATCACAGTTCAGAGCATTTGATCGACTCTCTAGAAACGATTCTTGAGGAATAAAAAATGGGTTCCAAGCTGAGCATTATGGATGTGGATATTTCGGGCCTTAAGGTTTTAGTAAGAGTCGACTACAACGTCCCTTTCCAGGAAGCAACCGGCATAATTTCCGATGATACGCGAATTAAAGCCTCCGTACCAACCATAAAACGTTTACTGGACAAAGATTGCTCGTTAATATTGTGCTCCCATCTGGGGAGACCAAAAGGGGAAAAGATCCCAGGATTGTCCCTGAAACCAATAGCAAAAAGATTAGAAGAAATACTAAATCATGAGATCCAGTTTGCTGAGGACTGTATCTCTGAAGAAACTGCGGTAATTGCTTCAAATCTCGTTAAAGGTCAAATTCTCCTACTAGAAAACCTAAGGTTTCATAAAGAAGAAGAGGAAAACAATCCGGTATTTGCAAATAAGTTATCGCAATTAGCAGAAATCTTTGTGAATGATGCCTTCGGGGCCGCTCACCGCGCACATGCCTCAACCTCGGGGATAACTAAATTTTTACCCTCATACGCAGGGTTGCTCCTAGAAAAAGAAATTAATTACCTACAAAGTACCTTGGAAAATCCTAAATTACCTTTTACCGCCATTTTGGGAGGGGCTAAGGTTTCTGACAAAGTAAAAGTCGTAGATAGGTTGACGAAATTGGCAAATAATATTTGCATAGGGGGCGGAATGGCCGCTACTTTTCTGGCAGCCGAAAATAGAAATGTAGGAAATTCTTCCGTAGAGACTTATTTTATTATCAATGCTAAAATACTCTTGAATCAAAGTACCTCCAGAGGTACGAATCTGGTATTACCT
>JAKUOQ010000204.1 GCA_022450865.1 Nitrospinales bacterium
AGCATAGATAACCGCAAAAAACTATGGGATATGATTTTATCTGGTTGGCATTAATTGGTGGATTATTAGTTACCTAAAGTACCTACGTCAGTCTCTTAGCATTACATCACTTAAACAGAGCGGATCAATTCAAGTACCGGGAGTTTTCTATATTTGGTCAGGAACAGGCGTACCACTGAGACCCCCGAACTCGATTATTTTTTCAGCACCCCCAAACCTTTGGACAAGAGCAGCCTGATCTTTTTTGGCCAGTGCATCAATTTTTTCAGGGTCAACAATGTCATCTAGAATTGCCTTAAACTGGTTAATGACTTCCGTGTATTCCGGCATTTCACTCAGATTGTTGATTTCTTCTGGATCTGTCTCGAGATCAAATAGTTCTGGGGGGAATGAAACATAATGAATATATTTAAAAGACCCCTTTCTTATCATAAACACTCCAGAAACCGATGCGGCTCCATGATATTCACTTAAAACCACTCTATCTTTCTGATCATCAGATCTTGCAATAGATATCAGGGAAGTGCCTGGGAGATCCGCATCGCCTTCAAGCGTCTCTAAGCCCGCATTTTCTATTACTGTAGGAAATAAGTCTACCAATGAAACCGGTGTTGAAACTACTTTGTTTTTAGGGATGTCAGGTCCCGCCATTATCAATGGAATTCCGGCTGACTCTTCATGCATGGTTGATTTTCCCCAGATCCCCCTAGCGCCCATGTTGTCACCGTGATCCGAAAAAAAAATCACTCGGGTTTTTTTACTCAGACCCGTTTGGTCAAGAGTTGCCAAAATGCTTCCTACATTTTCGTCAGTAAAAGTGCATAATCCCAGGTAGCAGGCAATCGCCATCTTGCGATGTTCGTTATCTTTAAAGTATTGATCAAATATATTGCAGTTAATAAACCCATTCCACCATGGATGGTTACGCTGATACTCCAAGTCTGCCGGCTTTGGCATTTCTATTGTGTCTAATGGATAAAGATCAAAATACTTCTGGGGAACCGTTAGCGGAAAGTGTGGAGCAATGAGCGAGATGAAAACGGTCCATGGCTTGCTATCATTCTCCTGGGCCTTTTCCGACAACCAAGTCTCGGCTTTTGAAACTATATTCAAGTCGTAATCGATGTAGGCCGATGTTCCCACTTTTACACTTTCGACATATTTTCTACTTTGGTATCTAACAGGAAGGTCGGGGCGAATTGCCCCCATTAAGTCGCCAACACCGCCAGCTATATGCATTGGTATAATTTGTTTATCAAAGCCGGTTGGATCATCCTCCGAACGAAAATGAAGTTTCCCTATCGATACACATCTGTTACCAGCTTGTTGAAGTCGATGCCCCCAAGATGCAACTTTTCCATCATAAGCTGATGCATTGTCCCAACAACCAATGTCATGAACATATCGTCCTGTTGCGGCTGCAGCCCGAGCACTCACACATATGGGAGATGGCGTATAAGCATTCGAAAACCGAACCCCTCGTTCAGCAAGCTTGTCTAAATTCGGGGTCTTGACGGAGGGATGACCATAGCATCCCAACATCTTTTTATTATGCTGATCGTCAACTATAACTACGAGGTTTTTGGACCCTAAGATTTTCAAATACTCCTGCAGAATATTTTATTGAACGTGTTCCCGGCATAAAACCTGCATTCTTCGCAAATTCACGCATCGCAGCTGTGTGATCCGTAAATGGCTC
>JAKUOQ010000205.1 GCA_022450865.1 Nitrospinales bacterium
GCAAGTTATAAAATATTTAAATAAAGAATTAAAAGATGAAAAAGGAAGACCTTTTATAAAAGATTCCCGGATAGAAACCATCCGTCGAAACTTTAAACCCTACAGGCAGATCTACGATAAAAACAGAACCAATGAAGATTTTGCTAACTGGTATTACGAAAATGCTCTACTCGGATACACTCACGGTAAAGCTTTACGTAAAGTAAGTTCTGAGTATTCTCACCTTGAGAGCGTTGAGGCGGCTCTCTCCAAAGACGAAAACAGCCGAGTTAACTTTATTGCTACAGTTGAAGATACCTATAGCGCCAAAAGCCGCGGAAAGGGAACACCCTATTTACGTCTTACAGTTCAAGACGAAACGGGTGTCTGTACTGCTATGATCTTTACCCAAAAGAATCGAGATAACATCGCTAATTGCCGGAGAGATAACGGGGGAGTTTTGCCTGCCAAGAAAAGTATCGTTATCGTTAAAGGGATCAAAAAGGATGGTGACACAGTTTTTGCTGATTTAGTACGGATTCAAGACCAAAAAATTTATATGAAGTTGAGTGAAATAAAAGCTTAATAATATGACCGATAAAGACAAAAGGAGAAAACAACAGTTTGTGGATATGTGGGAAACCAGCGACAAAGACGGTCGAGATATTATTAAATCTGATTTTTTTAAAGAATTTGGCGAGAAACAAGTAAAAAAGTACTTGACTTCGTAGCCGAAAACCACAATACTACAAGCACTGATTATGTTGCAGTTCTATAAACCTAACGCGAAGAATACCGGCTCAGCCTGCTCATTTTCTTATAATAAGAATGACAAGGCTTTGTGGGTAAATTTCATTAAACAAGCGTCTTGGAATCCCGAGGCGAAAACAGGCACCTTCAAGGGTTCAGGCCCTGAGAAGAAGGCAAACTCAAAGTTCAGCGTGACTGAACTCGCAGGATTGGTTCATGCTATTGAAACCAATGGAGAATATGGTAATTTTCACGGCACAAAGGAAAGAAATACGACTTTTAAATTCTGTCCTTACATCCGGGAGGGGAACCAAAT
Organism: Nitrospinales bacterium; assembly: GCA_022450865.1. Taxonomy (GTDB): domain Bacteria; phylum Nitrospinota; class Nitrospinia; order Nitrospinales; family VA-1; genus UBA8687. The sequence continues at coordinate 1,046 of JAKUOQ010000205.1, forward strand.
AGGGTATAGCTTCAGCCTAAACCAGAATAACCAGAAAGAAGGAGTCAAGAAATCCTTCATTATTGGCTTTAATTTTGCAGAAGGGCGAATGCTAAAAGAGTATGCTCTTACCGTTTTAAATAATTATTTTGTGGAGTGTATTGAAGAAAGTCAATCATACGCCAAAAAAACCGACAAAAAAGTTGAAACTCCAGCTTCTACCGAGGATAATAATCAAGAAGTAGATCTTGATGTTCCTTGGTGATGAAGAAGCTTTTATTTCAAACTGATTCGAGTTTAGCAAAGACGGGTTTTGGCAGAAATGCCAAGGCCCTTTTGTCATATTTATACAAAACTAAAAAATACGATATTGTTCAGTATTGTTGCGGGACCGACTATTCGAATGCCGCACTTAAAATCACCCCGTGGAAATCTATAGGAACCCTCCCTGATGACGTAAGGGAACGACAACGTATTTCTCAAGATCCCGGACAGGCTCGTTTAGCAAGTTATGGTGGACATTTAATTGACAAAGTAATGAGGGAAGAAAAACCTGACTTTTATTTTGGTGTTCAGGATATATGGGGCACAGAATTCTCCGTATGGAAACCTTGGTTTGACAAAATAAATTCCGTTATTTGGACGACTTTGGATTCTCTTACTATTTTA
>JAKUOQ010000206.1 GCA_022450865.1 Nitrospinales bacterium
ATTAGTTCAAGGATGCTGGAAAAAGGTACCAGCCTAGGTTTCCACAAAGACGATGATGAGTTGAACTACGATAAGATGCAAAAAGAATTGAAGCAGGATTTGAAAAGGACATTCAACCCTGAGTTCCTAAACCGGTTGAGTGAAACCGTAGTATTCCGGCCTTTGGAACTGGAGAATATTGTCAGCATTTTGGATGTTCAATTACAGGCTCTAAACGAGCAACTGATTCAACAGGGCCTTACTTTGGATGTAACCCCAGACGCGAAAAGGTGGATTGCTGAAAAAGGTTTTGATGCCACATTTGGAGCTCGACCGTTGAAGCGTGCAATACAAAAGCATCTTGAAGATGTTTTATCGGATGAAATGCTCAAAGGCCGCTTTAAAAATGGAGGCCTCATTGAGGTAAGTTTGCAAGACGGTAGCCTTGTATTTGTAGAGAAAACAGATGCGGTGAAAGTAGGATAAAAATTTATTTCGCTTAAAAAAAGCGCCAATGAAGAAAAACAAATAAAGTATTAAGTTTCAAAGGGTTGCGCCTAGGAAGCTTGATACTTTTTTTTGGCTAAAACTTGGGAAAAAAAATATATCAATAACTCATAAACTTTCAGATACTTCCGGCAGAATGGCAAAAATTTCTAATCTAATTTTTACGGCTATCTTAGCTTTAGTTTCCTTGGTTTATGTTTTGCCTTTGTCTGCTCAAGAGGGCGAAGTTATTGAGTCATTGAAAATAGTGGGTAATAAAAGGATCGATGAATCGACCATCCTTTATTACATAAAGTCGAAGCCAGGCACCATCCTCTCAAAATCACAAATCCGGAAAGACATTGAGCAAATCTTCAGCTTAGGGCAGTTTAAGGACATCCAAGTGGATACCCAGAGTCAGTTGAAAGGGCTTGAAGTTAAGTTCATTGTTGTGGAAATTCCTTCCATTGGGAATGTGGAAATTCTTGGTAATTCCAAAATAGAGACTAATGATATCCGCGAAAAAATTGGTTTGCGAAGAGGTGCTACCTTTAATGAGCATATTGTTCAAGAGAGTAAAAAAGAAATTTTGAAAGCTTATAAGGAAAAGGGCTACTTTTTTGCAGAAACGCGTATCGAAACAAATAGAGGTTCGGAAAACCTTGTTGATGTAGTGATAAGAATTAGTGAAGGAGAAAAAGTAAAGATAGAAAAGATTCGTTTTTCTGGCAACAAGGCTTTCAAGGACAAGAAACTAGCTGAACAAATGGAAACTGTGGCCAGAACCTGGTATGACTTTATTGATGATTCGGGAGTATATCAAAAGGATATTCTGAAACTGGATATGTTCCGAATTGAAGGATTTTATCAGGACAACGGTTATTTACGGGCTAAGGTTTTGGAGCCCAGGATTGATGTTAATAAAAAAGCTCGGCAAATTCATATCATCATTCCCGTAGAAGAAGGCCCGCAATTCCGTATAAAATCTTTGGACGTTAAAGGTGACAATACTATTTCTCATGATGATATTAAGAAAAGTCTACTCACCAAAAAAGGCGACATCTATAACGTATCGCAACTCCGGCAAGATATTGTGACAGTAACAGATTTGTATTCTGCGAAGGGTTTTGCTTATGCGGATGCTAACCCTATAACGCAAATTGATGATAAAGCCCGGATGGTTGCTATTTCCATAGATATTGAAAAAGGTAAAAAGGTACATTTAG
>JAKUOQ010000207.1 GCA_022450865.1 Nitrospinales bacterium
TTAGTGGGACTCAAGACTAATGGGTGCACATTGTGTTTAATTTAAAACCTAATGGAATACTTTGGTTTAATCTTTGGAAGTAATTCCACTAAGATTTTTTGAGGTCCCTGAGGTCTTGTAGTGGTTCAGCGGAAATTGGATAAACCCTTCGAATCTGTTATTTACAGACAAGGAGGTACCAATGAAAAAAAGAAGAAAGAATTATCAAGCAGAAGAAAAAGTGGCAATCTTAAAGCGCCACTTGGTAGACGGAGAATCCGTATCGTCAATATGTGAATCACTGAAATTGCAGCCTTCTCAATTTTATAGCTGGCAAAAACAGTTTTTTGAGAATGGAGCGAGCGCTTTTAAGCAGACACAAAAGAAAGCATCCTGCAAGACATCAGAGCAAAAGCAGATTGAGCAGCTGGAATCGAAATTGACAAAAAAGAATGAAGTATTATCAGAATTGCTGGAGGAGCATATCCAGTTAAAAAAAGAACTTGGGGAACTCTGAAAGGCTGCTGGGTTCCCCATGAAATTCGTGATGCTTTGGTTGACTTTGTCAAAAAGTGGACAGGTAAAACCGGGATTTCTAAAACAAGCGTATTGAAATGGATCAATTTGAACTCAAGTAAATATTACTCCTGGTTCAACCGATATGGAAAAGTCAATGAACATAATGGATTGATTCCAAGAGATCATTGGCTGCGGGACTGGGAAATTAAAAAAATCAAAAAGTTTTATCGACAAAACCCTGAAGCTGGATATCGTCGATTGACTTATATGATGCTTGACGCTGATATTGTCGCAGTGAGTGCTACTACCGTTTGGAGAGTGCTTTCCGAAGCGGGTCTGTTAAAGAAATGGAATCCGAAAACATCCCAAAAAGGGAAAGGATTTACCCAACCGAAAGCACCACATGAGCATTGGCATGTTGATCTGGCTTACGTCAATGTGTGCGGTACTTTTTATTATCTTTGTTGTGTGTTGGATGGATACAGTAGATCCATTGTCCATTTCGATTTGCGCCCGTCGATGACCGAAACGGATGTAGAGCTTGTTGTTCAGAAAGCAAGAGAAAAATTCCCAGGACACTTTCCAAGAATCATTTCTGACAATGGACCTCAGTTCATTTCAAAAGATTTCAAGGAGTTTATACGAATTACCGGAATGTCACACGTTAGAACCTCGCTTTATTATCCTCAATCGAATGGAAAATTAGAGCGATTCCACAAATCCATTAAATCCGAATGCATCCGAAAAGAGCCCATACTTTCAATTGAGGATGCGAGAAAGGTCATTGAACGCTATATCAATGTTTACAACTCCCAAAGGCTTCATAGCGCTATTGGATGGATCACTCCTCTTGATAAGTTGAGAGGAAGAGAGTTGGAAATATTTGAACAACGTGATAAAAAGCTGGAAACAGCCAGGGAAAAAAGAAAAGTTGCACGTAGATGGGAGCGTTTTCAAGCTGCGTGAATTATATAAATTCAAAATGGGGTTTGTCCATTTTCAACTGGGGCAGAACACAAACAACGCCCAGTATTATGGAGATTGGAAACTCTCGGTAAATGCCATATGGCATTTACCGAGAGTATATAAATTAACTAATACATAAAAATAATATTTTTTTAAAAAATAATATGAATTTATCAAATAAAGACATTAGTTTTTATAAATC
>JAKUOQ010000208.1 GCA_022450865.1 Nitrospinales bacterium
AAGAATCTGGATTTCTCGACTAAAAGCCATTCAACCTGATCTAAAATTTATCTCATTAAATCAGAACTTATCATCAAAAATTAAATCAGGACATTCGCAGGATAAACAGGACCCGCATATCTGGCTAAGCCCTTTACTTGTAAAAAAAATGGTGACAGGAATTGAAGTGGCCCTATCGGAAGAAAAACCTGAGAGAGCAGAATTTTTTAAAATTAATCATATAACCCTTGCCCAAGAACTGGATACTCTGGATCAGGAAATCCGTGACATTCTCGCAAATGGAAAAACTCGAAGTTTCATGGTATTTCATCCAGCCTGGTCTTATTTCGCTGAAGCCTATGGACTCAAACAGATTTCTATTGAGCATAATGGAAAGGAACCGGGGCCTAGGACATTACAGGAAATAATAAATAGAGGGAAGAAATTAAATATCAAAACTATATTCGTACAAAAGCAATTCGGCCTTTCAGTAGCAAAAAAAATCGCTAAAATGATTGGAGCTACTATTCAGGAAATGGACCCCTTAGCAGAAAACTATTTCGAAAATATGCGGCAAACAGCAAAAGCAATTTCCGGAGCAAATAATTGAGTGAAAATTCAGTAATAAAAATTCAGGATCTTCATTTCAGCTATGGAAGCCCCGTCATCCTCGAAGACATTCAACTAGATATAAAAGCCAAAGAATTTGTCGGTATGGTTGGTCCTAACGGCAGTGGTAAAACAACCCTTCTTAAAATTATTTTGGGCTTATTGGATCCAGATAAAGGATCTGTAGAAGTCCTAGGAAAACAACCGCATCAGGTGGTAAAAGAAATTGGCTATATGCCACAGCTTACTCCTTTCTCCAGAGATTTCCCCATTAGTGTTGAAGAAACAGTACTCATGGGACGGTTGGGAAAAACGTCCAGCATTGGCCTTTTTAGCAAAGAAGACAAACAACTTGCAGCAGAGTCTATGGAAGCTGTTGAAGTTCTCGATTTAAGAAAACGTTCCATTGGTTCTTTGTCTGGCGGGCAATTGCAACGGGTATTGATTGCTCGCGCCCTTACCTGCAATCCGGAAATCATGATTCTAGATGAACCCACCGCCAACGTTGACATGAAAGTAGAAAAAGATATTTTCGATCTCTTAAAAAAATTAAATGAAAAAATAACTATCATTGTCGTAACCCACGATATCGGTTTCATATCCCAATACATTACAAAAGTTGCTTGTATTAATCGCACTCTGATTTGTCATCCCACTTCTGAACTTACAGGAGAGACTATAGAAAATCTATACGGAACACATGTCCACATGGTGCACCACCACCATGAAGGGGAGGATCACCATTGAGTTCATTCCTGGAAGCCGTCTCCACACAAACTTTCATGCAAAACGCTCTGATGGGGGGTATTCTTGCCAGTGTAGCCTGTGGAGTCATCGGCTCTTATGTTGTTGTGAAGCGAATCGGCTACCTTGCAGGTGGTATCGCCCATGCCGTGCTAGGAGGAATGGGTATTGCCTATTACCTCGGTCGCTCACCTATTGAAGGAGCTTTGGTTTCGGCTCTCGTCTTTGCTTTTATCCTTGGGTGGGTCAGTCTGCGCATGCAGCAACAAGAAGACACTATCATCGGTGCATTATGGGCCGGCG
>JAKUOQ010000209.1 GCA_022450865.1 Nitrospinales bacterium
CGACAATGGTATTTTAATCTTAGATGAATCCCAAGCATGGATTCGGATGGCCCTTTCATTCACACTCGCCATTTTAGTTATGTGCACAGTGGCCACCCTTTGTTTTATGTTTTCTGCAATGGTGAATAATGCAGTGGGCCCCATAATCGGCACTATGTTCTTAATCATTATTAGTTACATGATCATGGGAATTCCATTAGAGATCTTTGAAAAAATCGAACCCTATTTATTCGTGAAATATTTTAATGTGTGGTGGGATGCGTTTAAGGACCCAATCCCTTGGGGAGAAATCGGTAAAAAGCTCGGAATATTGGGACTGTATTCAGCAGGATTTTTTTGCATCGCAGTATATGTATTCCTAAAAAAGGATATTAAAACATGAGGCGTATTTTTACAATTTTCCTTTTGTTGGTGACGTTCGTTTTTGCGCAAACGCCTTCGATTGAAAAAATTAAAAACAATGTTATCAACCAATTCGCACAGATTAATGATTATCAGGTAGATATGAAAATATCAGTTAAAATGACTGGTTTTCGCATGCCAAAGAAGAAGATTCACATCTATTATAAAAGACCGGATAAAGTTAAAGTGTCAACCAGTGGATTTGCAATTTTACCAAAAATAGGGGTGGATGGAAATCCCAGTGAATTTTTAGATATGATGAAAAATGTTACGGCAATCAAAAGGACGATTCATAACAATTCCCCATTTTATAAAATAACAGGTAAGGTCGAAAGGGATTCATTAAAAATTCCAGTGAAAGTGAGCAAAAATGAAATGCCTGAAATCAACATGGATGTTTTAGTCGATGCAAAAAAATGGGTTATAACAAAAGTCAGTGTTTACCTGGAATCTGAAAGTGTATTTACCTTTAATACAGATTATACAGAAATAGAGGGGATTCACGTCCCGAAGCAATCCATTTTTAAAATAGGCGTCAAAGGAATTAGTAAGTGGTCAATTCAGAACCCCATGGATCTTGGTGGGCCAGGATCAGACAGAAAAGGTTTTGAAACCATTGCAAAAAATGCAGGATTTGACCCGGATAAAGATGAATTCGTTGGAGAAATAATGATGACCTTTTCAAAATACAAAGTGAACCAAGGTATCAAAGACATAATATTTGAAGAAAAGTAGTAAAGGAAAATGCCGAAAAGAACAGATATAGAATCAATCTTAATCATTGGGGCTGGTCCCATCATTATTGGACAGGCCTGTGAATTTGACTATTCTGGAACTCAAGCGACCCGCGCACTGAAAGAAGAAGGTTACCGTGTGATACTTGTGAACTCAAACCCGGCCACCATCATGACTGACCCCAACCTGGCGGATGCCACGTATATTGAGCCCATCACGGTTGAATATGTTGAGGCCATTATCCAAAAGGAGAAGCCCAATGCTATCCTACCCACGGTAGGCGGTCAAACAGGTCTAAATATTGCCATGGACCTCCATCGGGAGGGTATCCTGGAAAAATATAATGTCCAGCTGATTGGCGCCCAGGTAGATGCTATAGAAAAGGCAGAGGATCGCGAACGATTCAAAGAAGCCATGGATGCGGTGGGTATAGATACGGCTCAGGGCGGTTTTGTCAATACCTGGAAAGAAGCGGAAGCACTATTGGATGATATGAT
>JAKUOQ010000021.1 GCA_022450865.1 Nitrospinales bacterium
ATAACAACAGCCTTAACGGCACCGATGGTGGCCGCACAGGATTGCCTCAAAGAGGTGGAATGGGTAAGCATAAAGTAACCCTGACCCGTCAAAAAGCTTTCAGCCGTGGTGATTCTATTGGTGATATCAGTGGATTAGTTAAAATCACCAACATAGGAACCAACGCAGTAACCGTTACCTGTAACTAAGATTTTTCAGTAAGGGCTTAATAAGCGAGTTAGGGCCTTACCCTAGTGAAACAGCCGACCGCTCCCTGGTCGGCTGTTTTTTTTTGTCCTGCCTTTTTGATTTTTTTGGTTTATTCTTAATTTCTTCGGGGTTATTTGTTACTCTTATCTTCCCTTTTATATTAAAATTCTTAAAATTTTAGGGTTTTGAATATGTCCGTTCCAATTAAAGTTCGCTTTGCTCCTAGTCCTACCGGTTTTTTACATATAGGAGGGGTGAGGACTGCATTGTTCAACTGGCTCTTTGCCAGGAACCATGGAGGTAAATTTATTTTGCGAATTGAAGATACGGACCTTTCCCGATCAACCGAAGAGTCTATTCAGGAAATTCTTGAGTCAATGCGCTGGCTGGGATTGGATTGGGATGAAGGTCCCTTCAGACAAACCGAGCGACAGGAAATTTATTCGCAAAAAGTGGAGCAATTGCTTGCAGCAGGAAAAGCCTATTCTTGTTATTGTACCCCTGAAGAACTGGACCGGAAACGCAGCGAAGCCCAGAAAGCTGGGTTAAAACCTAAATACGATGGTACCTGTCGTAACCTTTCGGATGTCCCCAAGGGAGCTCCTTCAGTCATCCGCTTCAAAGCACCGCTGGAAGGATCAGTGGTAGTGGAAGACCTGCTGCGCGGGAAAGTGGTTTTTGATATTACTGAGTTGGATGATTTGATCATCCAACGCACCGATGGAACTCCCACCTATAATTTTGTGGTGGTGGTTGACGATTCGGAAATGGGCATCACCCATGTTATTCGGGGCGATGATCATTTGTCGAACACTCCGCGCCAATGTTTATTGTACGATGCATTGGATTATGCGCGACCGCAGTTTTCCCATATATCCATGATTCTGGGACAGGATAAGGCACGTCTCAGCAAGCGTCATGGTGCTACCTCTGCGTTGGCCTACCGTGACATGGGTTATTTGCCGGATGCGATGATCAATTACTTGGCTCGGTTAGGTTGGTCGCATGGGGATCAGGAAATTTTTTCGCGTAAAGAATTGATCGAGCATTTTTCATTTGATTCTGTAAATACATCCGCAGCAATTTTTGATGCCGACAAACTTTCGTGGGTCAATGAACAATACATCCAGTCGACTCCACCGGAGGAGTTGGCTAAACGCCTGGAGCCACATCTGGTAACTACGGGGGTTTTAGCAAAAGATCATGGGCTCAATATGCAGGAAATTGCGAAAGTGATTCCTTGTTTGAAAGGCAGGGCAAAGACACTTATAGAAATGGCTGAGAAATCTGCTTTCTTTTTTAAAAAGCAAGTAGAGTTTGATGAAAAAGCCCGAAGTAAATTCTTAACAGATGAAGTAAAGCCTCTGCTGGAAAAAGTGATTACTGGACTTTCTGCGTTGGATGATTTTTCCAGCGATAAAATTGAATCGTTATTCAAAAAAACTGTTGAAGAAGAGAGTTTGAAACTTGGGAAGCTAGCCCAACCAGTTCGAGTAGCTTTGACAGGAACCACGGTGAGCCCGGGTATTTACGATGTTATTTTACTCCTTGGAAAAGAGCAAACTCTTAAGCGTTTGAGAGATGTTATTTGAGTAATTAAGCGGATCAGTTTTTCTTTTCTACCATTTCTCCAATATCTCTGACCTTTACATTTAGATTCTTTGCTTTCACAGCATCTTCTAACATCAGAACGCAATAAGGGCATGAGACGGCAATGGTATTCGGTTCATTGACCATAAGCTCGTCAAGCCTATGGTGGCTCATGCGTGTTCCAGTGTTTTCCTCAAGTAAAAAGCGAGCGCCGCCAGCGCCACAACAGGTACCGGTTTCTCGGCTTTGTTCGATTTCTTTTATCGAGTTTGTTTTTAGTGTTTCTCGAGGCGCGTCATAAATTCCATTGTGTCTACCCAGGTAACAGGAGTCGTGGAAAACGATTTTTTCTTCTTCACTTGATTTTGAGATAACTTTACCATCCTGTATTAATTTTTGTAGAAGCTCTGAATGGTGAATCACCTCAAGTTGGGAGCCGAATTCTGGGTATTCGTTTTTTAATGAGTTGAAGCAATGTGGACAGTGGGTGACCACCTTTCGCACACCTTTTTCTTTGAAGGTTTGTGCATTTTTGGATGCCAACATATCATATAGATATTCGTTCCCTGCACGGCGAGCTGGATCCCCAGTGCAGCCTTCGTCATTCCCCAGTATGGAAAAATCGACACCCGCATCTCTTAATGTTTTTACAACCGCTTCTGTTATTTTTTTGCCACGTGTATCGAACGATCCGTTGCAACCTACAAAATAAAGATATTCTGTGGGTTGGGTTTTGTCCCAAATGGGAACACCCAAATCTTTTGCCCAGTTCGATCGCGAGGCGTTTGGAAACCCCCAAGGATTTGATTGGGTCTCTAACGATTTGAATGCGGATATAAATTCTTTTGGATAGCGATCTTCTGTCAATACCAATCCTTGTCGAAGTCCGATAATTTTATCGACATATTCAATCATCACGGGACAGGCCGATTCGCAGGCGCCGCAAGTGGTACAGGACCAAATAGTTTCGTCTTCGATTGTTTCTCCGAGAAGGGGAATATCGGAATCGGGAGGGCTGTTAAGGCGATCACGCAGATCAACGGTTAATTGCTGGGGGGATAGGGGCTTGTCGGTTTTCCAGGCAGGGCAAACCCTATCGCAACGTCCGCATTGTGTGCAGGTGTGGAGATCGAGCATTTGTTTCCAGTTGAAGTCTTCTATCTTGGTTACCCCGAATGTTTCTGCTTTTTCAAAATCGATTCGGTTTAAATCATGACCGGAATTCAGTTTTGAAAAAAATACATTTGGGATTGATGTCAAAATATGAAAATGTTTGCTGCGAGGCAAAAGGATTAAAAAGATAAGGATAGATGACACATGAGTCCAATAGGCCAGACTGTGTAGGTCCCTTAAAATATTGTTTGAAAGATTTTTAAAAACAAGTGCCAAAGTTAAACCGATGGGGCCGGAGTGGCCCTCGGGATGAAGGGCCAAGAAAGCAGAATCAAACATCATATCGCTGATCATTATGGCGAGTATCAAGGCCAAAATTAATAAGCCTTCTCCAGATAAAGTAAGCCGGCTGGGCTTTACCCAAAGTCTTCGGTAAAGAGCAAAAATAACCGCTAAAGTAACTAAAAATACTGCTAAGTCTTTAACCCAGGCATAGGCCATAATAAGGGGAGTATTCCCGGGAAATGAGAAGTCAGTTTCAGGGAAAAATCCAATGAAAAAGAATTCTGCCGCACGAAAAAGCAGAATCAGGAATCCCCAAAAAATCAAAGCATGCATCCATCCGGCACTTTTATCCTGCATCAATTTGGTCTGGCCGAATGCTATTTTTAGGGTAATTTTGATTCTTTCAAGAATCCGGTCATTCCTTCCGGCTGCTTTAGCACTCAATAAAATTTTCAACTTAGGCCAAGCCGCTGCTGAAAATAGGATCAGAGTTAAAAAAGACAGGGCCCCGAGCACCAGAGGCTGGGTTTCTGATGATGTCCATTCCAATGCGTAATTCAGGTTAGGAGCCATTTAACTATAGTATTTAGTGAGTAGGGTAGTTAGCTTATTGTTTTTATTCGATAATAACTATTTTATTCAAAGACGGGGTAATATATAATTAAAAAAGAAAAAATGCTCTCATTTTTTAGGAGTTCAGAGTTTGTCAAATATTTCTCGATGTTTAATTTGGTTTTTGGCAGTTTTTATCTCGTGTGGTCCTATGATGGCTCGGAGTTTAGCGGTACCCTTAGAGAATGCGCTTGATGAAGGTCAGGCCAAAAATCATCTGGAAATGAATCGTCCATGGGATGATGCCCCACCTGTCTATTATGGCCTAAATCCCCAGATTACAGGGGGTATTAACGAACCACATCCATTGCCTGCTTATATTAGTCGTAAAACTTATAATCAATTATTAAATATTGAACCGGTGGATCAAGTTCAAAGTAGGATGTTTAATCGGAAGCTTTTTGAAAGCCTCCAGAGAATCGGTGTTTTAGGATTTGAGAACAAAACTGTTGCCCCCTTTGAGGATAAAGATGCGGGGAAAATGATTTCTAGGCAGGCCTATCATGAGTTGAAGACGAATAAAAAATATTCAAACATTATTCCTCCACAGCTGATGGAGGATGCGCGCATCAAGATTGTCAACACTCTCGGAGACTATGATGCCTCCAAAAAGGGTCACTCTAATAGGAATGAGATGAGGGCTGAATTAGTTTCAACAGAAACAGTTGATGCTGTTTTGGTGGGTGCGGTTTCAAAATATTCGAATAAGTATCGGGATCGGAGGGGCAATATCAAGAAAAGTATTGCCAGTGGACTGGAATTCTCTGCATTTCTAGTAGACCCGAAAACCCAGGAGGTCATCTGGGGTGCACGCTTTGTGGGAGGCCAAAAGTCAAGCTTAAGAAGCTTCCGCCTTAATAATGGGGTTTGGCAGAATAAAGAAGGTTTAAGCCGTGCTGCTATGAAATATGTTTTGAAAGAATTTCCCAATAGGGACTAAAAAAGGGACTGAAAAACTAGCCTACAATTTATTTTATGAATTCATCTTTTGATAAGTTGCCCGAAACTGAGGAAAATAAGAAACGCAAGTTATGGCGTAAGCTTTTCCTGCTAAATTTGTGTATTTCCGTAATATTGATAGGGTCATTCTGGTTGCCTTCTAAATTGGTGCAATTGCAAAAGTTTCTTGATTCGCCTAGTGTCGATGTGCCGGGTGAGGGAAAAATGGCAAAAAATCAAAAGAAAAAGGTGCAACCCATACCGGTGCAACCTAAAAACCTACTCAGTACCCGAATAGTCACGGTTAATGCCTCCTCTGAAAAAGAATATGTGTATTTCAATTTTTCAAATGGAAAACCCGTAAAAATTCATGATTCTTCTTCACTGGAATGGGACCTTGCATTCCGAAGAAGCAAGATTATAACGAACGGAGGGGCATCCAGTAAATTGGGAAAAGCGGGTTTGATAGATTTAGGGCCGTTGGGTTTCGATATGGTTACGGAAGTGCCTAAGGATAATTATGTCGTGGATGTCAGCACCCGAACCGACACGGAGAACCCCGTCATACTTAAACCTTATAGTTATAATTATCTAACGCATAAGCTAAAGGCTAAGAAAAACGTTTATGCTGCGCGTACAGCAGATAACAAGTTTGCTAAGTTTCAGCTGTTGGACTTTTATTGCGATAACAAGGAAGTAGGGTGTATAACAATCCAATTTGTTTACCAGAAAAGCGGCTCAAATAGCTTTTTGAAATCTGCCGGTGATTTTTCAACGGCATCGGCTGGGATCGCTCCTCCTATGGAATCTACGACTTCTACGTTTTGAGTTTATAAGAGCAGTTTAATTTCCTTCCCTATATCCGTATTTTTTGATAGGTATAAAGTTTCCTATTGTGCTAATTTTATCAAGGGAAGAAGAATCAGGAACAAAAACATGATGAGATGGAGAAGATAAGAATGTCTACTTTAAAGGGACTATTGTTTAATCAATATGCGGCAGAGGGTCTTACATCACTGGTTGAGGAGTTGCAGTCAAAATATACGGCTAAAAAGGGGCGACGATTTAATTATAACAACGTTACCTATGAAGTAAGCCGCCCTACACTCAGTGAGGGGACTATTGAATATGAAATAAGTTCAAAAATCCCTGAAAACGAAATTAAGACGCCAAAAGAGATGCAGGCTTTTTTTCAGCAGGTCAAAAAATTTGTTTCTAAGGGGAAATTTAAACCTGAATCTATGGAAATGGATCATATAGATTTGGGTTTAAAAAATGATACAGAAAAGAAACGTGATTATGTAAAACTTCTTTATAAACTCCACTTGGATGAATTATTTGATGATGAAGAGGTTGCAAAACGACATAAAAACATCCGAGAGGGTGGGAAGGATCAAGATGTTCCCCATTCTGCGAGTACTTTTACCGCAACGGGAAACGTGGTTTTGGCTGACGTTAGAGATACCATGAAGAATATTGCTAGGGATAATATTAATAACCTAATTGATGCGAATAAAAAGACAAAAGAGGCATTGAAAGGTTAATTTTTCATGGGAAATATTCGCTATTTTTTAGGTCGTACACTGCAACTAGTAGGATTGGCTACTATTTCCTTAGTGGTTTTCATGTTTTTTACCCAGATGAGTATGGAACCACTCTTAATTTGGTCACTTCTAGGAGTATCTGAGTTCTATGGCGGAACATGGCTTTTGGGTAAAGAGGGACAAACCTGAAAGGCTGCTGCCTTGCTAAAGATTCAAATCTGCTTTCCAGTTTTTTAAACCCAGTCTGTCTTAAAATGGATTTTTATGAAAGCGCTTCTCGCTGAACCTGGTTTTCTGGCTCCTTCGGGAACGATTGGAGCGGATATCAGTTATCTTTTGGCCGTGGTCTTCACGGTTTTATTCCTGATTGCCTGGGGGATGGCAAAAAAATCCCAAGGTACCCGGCACCATAAGTTGATTCTTATTTCTATGGTGTCAATGATCATCTATTTTGTGGGCTATTATTATGCCCGATCCCTGGGGGTTCTTTCGTTCGAAGGCAGAGAGGGGTTCGGTGGCCCCGATGATATTTACGAGAGTATCTTCAAACCCGTTTTAATCACTCACCTAACCTTGGTGGTCTTGGGAATGATTCTTGCCTTCTATATGCTTTCGCAAGGGTTTCGGGCCAGTAAAAAGGTGGGAGGAGAGTATCTTCTAAAGGATGGAGAATTAAAAGTCAGTCCCCGTAAATTCAAAATCGTAATGTTTACGATTATGGGGTGCTGGATACTTATGCAGGTATTACTTTTGGCTACCCGTGAAAACCCTTTAGGGGCAAGCATCGCATACGCGTTGATTTTTGCAACGGTGGCTTTGGTCGTCAGTTTAGAAAAATTGATTGAAAAACTATTACCTGATGGTGCGAATCGACATAGGGTGTTAGGTAGGGTTACTATGGTAATTTATGCGCTTATTTTGATAACCAGCACGGCTACCTATCTCATGCTTTATTACATATATCCGCTAAAATCCTGATTATCGTATTGTCGATAGTTCGTGGATTCGATAAAAATCGGCATAAAAGCGTGAAATTCTTTAAATAAGGGTTTTGCTCTTGACACCCCACAAATTACCTGATAAATTTCGCGGAATTATATGACTTCGAAGTACATAAGAAGGAGGTATAAGGCAGTCAAGGCGTTAACGCCTAGACCAATGTAAACGATGGTATCAAAAATTTTTCCGTCTTTGCTGGCCATAGAAACCTCTAGGGTAAAAAAATGTTCTTTGTAAAAAAAGAGATACACCCTATCATTCACTTTTAAAAACTGTCAAGATTAAATTGGTATAAAAATTTTCCGGAGCAAACAATGGACTTAGAAAAAATTAAGGAAAAGGCTGGGCCCCTGATTTATATTGGAACCTGTATATTCTGTCTATGGTTCTTCTATTGGTTTGCATCCGTATGGCGTTAATTTATTAGATTGATATACAGTCTTAATTTTATCTATAGGGGGAGTTTAACGAATTATGAATGATTTCGCCGCTGACGAGAAGAAAAAGTTTATCACTCCAAAGTCAATTATCTGGTTCTTAATTGCTATGGTATGTATGGCTGGGTATTACTTTTTAATTAATATCGGCCTGATGAAGGTTCAAGGACTCGACTTCTTTTATCTTTGGAGTAGTGGTAGTGGCGGTTGAGGTCACTAACTCCTAATACGAAAAAACTAAAAATGACAAGCTCTTTGGGCTTGTCATTTTTTTTTGCCTTTTTTAAAACATTTCAACCTATCAAGCCATGAAGGGTAAACCCACCTGTCGCATTTTACTTTTCCGCCATGGAGAAACCGCAAACTCGAAAGAAGTTTGTTTTAACGGCCACTATGATGTTGGACTCTCGGAAAGAGGGCAGAAACAATTTCAACATTGGGCGGATATTTTAAAGCAAAAAAAAATTAAGGCCATTTATTCCAGTGATTTGCAGCGTACTCGTAAGAGCGCTCAAATTATAGGTAAAGAGCATGGCCTTGAACCTGCTGCCTATCCCGAACTGCGTGAGCTTTCATTTGGAACCTGGGAAGGAATGAGTGTCTCTGCGGTTGAATCCGCTTATCCCGGGCAAATGAAAGAGAGGATGAAAAGTGTCGCTACCTTTCAGGCAGATGGCGGTGAAACCTATTCTCAACTTCAAGCCAGAGTGGTCCCCAAGTATGAAGAAATCGTGGCCCGCCATCCCGATGATCAGATAGCCATGGTTTGTCATGGCGGCGTCAATCGAGTCATCCTCAGTCACTTACTGGGTATTCCCTTGGATAGGATCTTTCGTATTCATCAGGATTATGCCGCGCTCAATATTATTCAATATTATGATAAGGAACCGGTCGTCGAGTATATTGGCAATGCAGAGTTATTCTCCTCTCAGAAAGACGAAATAAAAACAGCCATTCAGTAAAGAGGATTTGTTTTGAGTTTTCTCGTAAAAATAAAAAATGCAGATGTCTATGTAGGGGGTAATAAAATTTTAAAGTCCTTGAACTGGTCCATGAGTGAAAAAGAAAATTGGGTGGTTATAGGAAATAATGGTACGGGTAAAACCACTTTTATGAAACTGATCTTTGGCGAACTCATTCCAGTTTATGGCGGGGAAGTTCGTTGGTTTGGAAATAAAGGAAGAACCCCTCTTTCAGAAGTTAGGAAAAAAATTGGCTATGTATCCGCAGAATATCAAAGTAACTATGACCGCCCAGCGCTCGGCTGGGAAGTGGTGGCCTCTGGTCATTTTTCTTCAATTGGTTTGCACGAAGATGTGACTCAGAAACAAAAAGGAGTGGCCTTTGATTCCATGAGTTATCTCGGTATTGAATATTTAAGTTATACGCCCTATCGGCAGATGTCTTATGGGGAAGCAAGAAGAATTCTTCTTGCTCGGGCCATGGTGCATCGTGCTAGTTTAATGATTCTCGATGAGCCTTGTACGGGATTAGATATCCCCACACGAGAAACCTTTCTTGAAACCATGGAAAAAATGTCGCGAAAAGGAACTCGAATGATCTATGTCACGCATCGAATTGAAGAGATCATGCCTTGTTTCACCCATGTGCTTTACTTAAAAAACGGCAAGGTTTTTAAACAAGGTAGAAAAGAAGCGATGATGAACTCAAAAATCCTTTCCAGTGCCCTGGGTTGCTCCATTACGGTAGAGAAAAATTTCAACCGATATTATGCTGCGATTGGCCATAAAAAATAGATCAATACTCAACCTCCTCTCTCAGTTGCGATTTATGGTAAAATGTAACTACTATAAATAAGGAAATTTGAGTATGCGAGTTGTAGTTTTACTGGTGTTGTTTGGTTGGGGAAGTCTGTCCTCTAATGCCTGGTCTTTGGATGCAGAACAATGGTTTGTTGAGGGTAATCAATTTAGTTCTGAAGGAAAATTTGAAGAAGCCGCTAGAGCATATCAAAAATCTATAGACCAGAATCCCAAGGCGCCGGTAGCGCATTATAATTTGGGAATTGCCTATAAAAATTTGCGGCAATTAGATAAAGCGGCGGTTGTGCTGGAAAAAGCAGTGGAACTGGCACCATCCAATTTAGATATTCGTCTCACTTTGGGAAATATTTATAATATGCAGGAGCGGTGGAAAGATGCCATTGGGCAGCTCAATATAGTTGTTCACCGACAACGAAACGATGCTCAGGCGCACGGCAACCTCGGTTGGGCTTATTATAATTATAAAGATGGACCTCCCTTTAAACAGATGGTGATTTTAAACCTTTCCAAAGCAGTAGAATTATTTAAAAAACAGAACCAGTTGCAAGCAGCGGAGTCAACCCGTAGAATTCTTGAAGAAGCAAAAATAAAATTCGGCTATCAGGCGGCTATTCCATAAATAGAATGATCATTAATAGTAAGAGGAAGCAATGAGCGCAAAAATTAAAGTAACAACAACCCGGAGTGTAGATACTCTAATGTTTGCTGTTAAGGACGCATTACTCCCATACGGGAAAAGCATCCCGGTTTCGCAACCAGGGGCAGCAAAACTTCACCCTGTTGCTGAAGTTCTAATGTCGGTGCCAGGTGTAGACAGTGCGTGGATTATGGGCAACGAAATCATGGTCACCAAAAAAGTGAATGAAAGATGGGCAACGGTGAAATCCCGTGTCATCGAAGCAATCCGTAGTACTCTTCCAAAATCCTGAGAAACCCAATTTATATTTAACGAGATGCTGAAAAGTACTCTTTAAAGGCTTTTATTAATGGCAAATGATCATTTGCTCCTGCCATTTCGCGAATGGAGTGCATTGATAGCATTGGGTTACCTACATCTACAGTCCGAATGCCAAGGTTCGCTGCAGTGATTGGGCCAATAGTACTACCGCACGCCAAATCTGTGCGCACGACAAATTTTTGCACTGGAACCCCTGCCTTTTTGCAAAGTGATTCAAACCAAGCACTCGAAACTCCCTCAGTCGCATACCTCTGATTGGAATTAAATTTAATAACTGGACCCCCATTTAAAATTGGCATATGCATTGGGTCGTGTTTCTCTGCGTAATTAGGATGAATGGCATGCGACATATCGGCCGAGATAAAAAATGAGTTTGCCATTGTCCTGAAAAATGTTTCTCTGGGGTTTTCCGAATCCAAAGTCAATCTTTCCAAAACATCCTTAAGAAAAGGTGAACCAGCGCCTTGTGCAGAGTCGCTACCCACTTCTTCATGGTCGTAAAAAGCGATCACTCGCGTCATGGGATCCTTTCCTTTTGACTCGATCAATGTTTGCAATCCTGCATGACAACTGGCAAGATTGTCCAGTCTGCTAGAAAAAATAAATTCTCCATTTGCGCCGCCGATAGATCCTGCTTGCGTATCGTAGAGTGAAAGTTCCATACTTAAAATATCCGCTGGTTTGCATTTCAATTTCTGTGCGACCATTTTCTCGAGTAAGTTTTTTGTGAGATTCTTTTTATTGGTCAGCGAAAAAATCGGAGGTAAATGATTTTGCTTGTTCAGGATCAGGCCTTTTTCATTTACATCTCGGTTAAGGTGAATTGCCAGTTGTGGTATCCGTAATAGTGGGGCATCGAATCTAACCAATTTTGATTGCGGCTGTTTTCTCGCTTTTAAAATCACCCGTCCTGCCAAAGACAGATCGCGGTCAGTCCAGGTAGTCAGTAATACACCGCCATAAACCTCTACTCCGAGTTGCAAGTAACCGTTTTTGTCGTAAGCAGAATTAGGTTTGAGTTTCAGGTTTGGGCTGTCCGTATGCGCGCCGATAATTTTGAAACCACTTGTATCTTGTGTGCTCGTTCCGACAATAAACGCGATCAGGGAAGAATCGTTTCTAGTAAGAAAGTATTTACCGTTGCTTGAAAGCTTCCATGCGTTGGATTCTTTAAGTTCTGTAAAACCATGTTGAGTTAAAAGGGTTTTTGTTTCATAAACCGCATGAAATGGAGTGGGTGAATGATCAATAAACTTCAGAAGGTCGTTAACAATATTTTGCTTTTTACTCATGAAACTCTCCAAACAGATTGTGTTTACCCTGTGGTTGTTCTGCCACTAGGCTAGATTTGCTTCAGCCTATTTTATAGTATTTATAAAGTCCTTCTATATCAATTGTTTCTAAGGGTTATATTTTTGTGTAGCGAAAGATTTGAGTGCAAACAATTTTTAGATTTTATACTATGCGTAAATTTAGTAAAATATTGACTTAATTTCGCGGAGTCAAATGCCAATGGGCTTGTTGATCAATGCAGATTTTAAGAAAAAACTGGATATAAAGCTGTATCGTTTTGATCCGAATAAGAAGGACCCTGAATATCATGCGGAAATTTTTTCGGAAATGTTTATTCAGTTTCCTCAGTTTAAAGCACATGTAGCAGCATACATCGAACGGAACTATTGTTTCGTGGTTAATGATGAAGATCATGCTAATCCTAGCACCCTCCTCACTACTCTACAGCCCGAAGAAGTTCGAAGATTGAATGAGTGGATACTCATCCGCAACCAACCCGGAAGATTAGCGCGGTAGCGAAAAGCAAAAATAGCAATAAACTATCAGGGCAGGCTATATTTTGTATTAGTTAATCAATGTATTGGCTTAAGGGTGCAGAATATTGCTTCTGGCTATAGGCCAGTTAGCCGCCTATAGCGTGCATGGCGCGGGTGGGGCGTTCAAAATCATCGAGATTGATCTTATGTCCTGGTTCTTTAACGAGGACTGCCTGTTTTAGGGTTTCAATGATAGTTTTATCGGTAGCACCTGACCGGATCAATTCTTTAAGATTAGTTTCTTCTGTTGAAAATAGGCAGGTTCTCAATTTACCATCTGCAGTCATTCGGATACGATTGCAGTGGTCGCAGAAGGGATTACTGACTGCGGTAATTATACCTATTTTCCCTTTACCATCGGCAAAATTGTATTCACTTGCAGGTCCAATTTCCAGCGAGTTGTCTATGGGAACCAGTTCGTAATTTTCCTTGATCATGTTTACGATTTCATGACCGAATAACACCTTATCCCGTTCCCAGACCTTGTCCGAATCTAATGGCATAAATTCGATGAAACGTATTTCAAACCCATCGGAGCGGCCCATTTCTATCAGGCTCATTATTTCGGTTTCCGAGAAATTGCGTACTGCCACAGCATTAATTTTTATTGATTTAAAACCCACCTTCCGAGCGGTGTCCAGCCCATCAAGGACAGATTGAAGGCAGTCACGGCGATTGACATCGCGAAATTTTTTGGGGTCGAGTGCATCAAGACTTACATTTAGTCTTTTTAACCCTGCGTCTTTGAGACTTTGCGCCTGATCTTTTAAAAAGTATGCGTTCGTAGTCATGGCTATGTCGTCAATACCATCGACTTCATTCAGCATCTTAATAAGAACAGGCAAGTTTTTCCTCATTAAGGGTTCTCCGCCGGTCAGCCGAAGGCGATTGATCCCCATCCTGGAAACAATTTGAGCTACTCTTTGAATTTCTTCAAAGGATAATAGGTTGCTTCTATCCATGAATTCGACATTGTCCGCTGGCATGCAATAGGTGCATCGAAAATTACAGCGATCTGTAACTGAAATTCGCAGATTAACAATGGTTCTACCCATTCCGTCAATAAGCTTTGGTCGCGATGTTTCGGGTGTCGTAGTCATTTAAACCTTTAGCCTGTTCTCCCCAAGACTGGGGGCCTTAATTCGTTTAAGTATATCTAAATTATAGCTTTTTTATTCTGCGAATGTATAGAATTTGTTTTAATTATTAATTTCCCTAATTTAGATAAAAACTCTAGGATATTGCTTTTTCTTGAAAATAAGCCATTATGAAGGAGTAAATACTGTAATAAATAGAAAATAAAGAACTTTCGTAAGGCTAAAGCATCAAAAAATTGTAGCAGAGGTGTAAATTGTATTATAATTATGAAAGTCTACAACATCAGATTCATAGGGGTTTTGTCTTTTTCTAGAATACAATTAATTATTAAAATATAAGGGTTTAACCAGTGACTGTTGCCGAAGAAAAGTTTTCTGCCAAGTTTGAGGAAGTGGCCGCAAACATCAAACATAGGGGTGCGTACTATCAGGAGGATGCCGGAGAAAAAGGAATGGCTCTGATCGAAGCCAAGTTTAAAGATACAAAATTATACTGGCTTGCCGATGTTAAAGAGGATCGGATTTTCAGTGCACGTTTTTTTGCCTACGGTGGAAAAGTTTCATTAGTCGTCGGAGAAACTCTATGCTCTATGGTAGAAGGACTGACTGTGGATGAAGCGTGCTCGCTTTTAAAAAACGATGTTGAAGCAAAACTTCGTGACAACCCAGATGTAGCCTCTATGCCCGAATCAAAACAGAAGGCTTTCGATACGGTTGAGGAACTGCTGAAATTAGTAAAAGATCAATATATATCAGCCAAAGGGGTTGCCCTCGCAAGTGCCTCCATCGATAAAGAAGATTTTAAATCTACAACCGAATTGAATTTGGTAGCTCAGGCATGGTTAGGATTGACGTTGGAAGAGCAGAAAGAACAGCTTGAGTTAGTTTTAGATGAGCATATTCGCCCGGCTCTTATGAACGATGGTGGTAATGTTCAAGTATTAGATGTGACAGATGGTGAGAAGGTACTGGTCCAGTATCAAGGAGCCTGTGGCAGTTGCGGGTCTTCTCTTGGTGCAACTTTATCTTTTATGGAATCCACCTTGCGTAAACATGTTTATAACGAAATTAATGTTGTGCCACAGGTATAATCTGGAGAAATATAATGAGCGATGAGCAAAACTCCGTCTCTGATTTATTAGAAGATAATCAATATAAGTATGGTTTTACGACTGATGTAGAGTCAGAAACCTTTGCCAAAGGTCTTAACGAAGAGGTTGTTCGTGCCATATCCAAAAAGAAAAATGAGCCAGAGTTCATGCTTAATTTTCGCCTCAAGGCTTTTGAAAAATGGAAAACTATGAAAGAGCCTGCATGGCCGAATGTGCATTACCCGCCCATCGACTTTCAGGATATTTCCTACTATTCTGCTCCCAAAAAAAAGAAGCAGTTGGCAAGTCTGGATGAAGTCGATCCGGAAGTGATGCGAACCTTTGAAAAATTGGGTATCCCGTTAGACGAACAAAAAAAATTAGCAAACGTAGCGGTGGATGCTGTTTTTGACAGTGTCAGTGTTGCTACAACCCATAAAAAGAAACTTATGGAACAGGGAATCATTTTCTGTCCCATTTCAGAAGCTCTTCAGGATTACCCTGAACTGGTTGAAGAATATTTAGGTACAGTGGTTCCTGTGGGTGACAATTATTATGCAGCTCTAAACAGTGCCGTATTCACAGATGGATCCTTTGTTTATATTCCGCCAGACACCATCAGCCCGATGGAAATCTCCACTTACTTTCGTATCAACACAGAAGAAACCGGGCAATTTGAACGCACACTCATAATCTGTGCTGAAAATAGTTATGTGTCTTACCTGGAAGGGTGTACCGCTCCGCAATTTGATACCAATCAATTGCACGCAGCGGTTGTGGAGTTGGTGACCATGGACAATGCGGAAATTAAATACAGCACCGTGCAAAATTGGTACGCCGGCGATAAAGAAACTGGAAAAGGGGGTATCTATAACTTTGTTACGAAACGTGGGAAGTGTGCTGGCGAAAATTCCAAAATTTCGTGGACTCAGGTTGAAACAGGGTCAGCAATCACATGGAAATATCCTAGTTGTATTTTGCAGGGAGACAATTCCAGTGGCGAGTTTTATTCTGTTGCTTTAACCAACGGGCATATGCAGGCAGATACCGGAACTAAAATGATTCATATCGGTAAAAACACACGCTCCAGCATCATATCGAAAGGTATTTCGGCTGATTACTCCAGTAACAGTTACCGAGGTCAAGTAAAGGTTGGGAAAAATGCCACCAATGCAAGAAACTATAGTCAATGTGACAGTATGCTGGTAGGAGATAAAAGTAGTGCTCATACCTTCCCTTATATTGAGACGGCAAATAACTCGGTGCAGGTTGAGCATGAAGCGGCGACTTCAAAAATAAGTGAGGACCAATTATTTTATTTCGAGTCGAGAGGGATATCCAGAGAAAATGCTATTGAAGCTGTAATTAGTGGATTCTGCAAAGATGTTTTTAAGCAGCTGCCTATGGAGTTTGCTGTCGAGGCGCAGAAACTATTAACACTGAAACTGGAAGACAGTGTAGGCTAATCAGTATTTAGGTTAGTAATATGGTCTCTGTTTGAAGGGGATAGGTTATTTATAAGAAGTTCCATGGTTGGCTTGCTTGATTGGTATAGACCCGTAGCATAAGGCGGTTCGCCGCCCCGCATAGCGGGTTTTTTTATTTGTTAATTTGAGGAATGATTTAATGCTTGAAATTAAAGATTTGCATGCAGGGGTTGAAGGAGCTGAAATCGTAAAAGGAATTACTCTTTCAATAAAGAAGGGTGAAATACATGCCATCATGGGGCCGAACGGGTCTGGGAAAAGCACCTTAGCTAAAATTCTCTCTGGACATCCGGCTTACGAGACTACTGCTGGAAATATAACGTTCGAGGGTAAAGATCTCTTGGAAATGGATGCGGAAGACAGGTCGATTGCCGGTATCTTTATGGGGTTTCAATATCCGGTTGAGGTTCCAGGGGTCAATAATGCCGAGTTTCTTCGAATGGCCCACAATGCCCGGCGTGTCAATGCTGGAGAAGAAGAGATTGACCCACTTGACTTCGATGAGCTCCTTTCAGAAAAAATGAAAATGCTTGGAATGGAGAAAAAGTATAAAGAGAGAAACCTCAATGATGGATTTTCTGGTGGAGAAAAAAAGAAAAATGAGATTCTTCAAATGGCTATCCTCGAACCCAAACTTTCTATTTTAGATGAGACAGATTCTGGGTTGGATATTGATGCGCTTCGCATCGTTGCTGAAGGCGTAAATAAACTTCGTAATGAAAACAATGCACTTATTCTAATTACTCATTATCAGCGGTTACTAGATTATATTAAACCCGACTTTGTCCATGTGCTTAATAAAGGGAAGATCATTAAGTCGGGAGATAAAGCGCTCGCTTTAGAACTTGAATCTCAGGGATACGACTGGGTGACTTCCTCAAATTAAGGCAAATATGTCCGATACACTCGCAGAACCAACAGAAGAGATGGCTTTTCTTGATCTTCATAAAAAATTTATTGAAGCCAATAAGCCCAACTCTGCTTTGTTACGCCTTCATGAAGCGGCTTTAGGTCGGTTCGAGACGTTGGGTTTTCCCCATTCAAAGCATGAAATGTATACCTTCGTGAATACAAAGAAGTTGGTCGCTGCCCCGTTTGCAATCTCAAACACCTCCACCAGCATTCCCGAAGATGTTATTGAAAGTCATATTTTCTCAGGTTGTGAAAATAGTTGTCTGGTATTTGCAAACGGTGTTTACAACCCGTCTCTTTCAAAATTACAGGCAATAGAGTCATCTGTGAAAATTTCATCAATGAGTGAAAAGGATGATTTAGATCAGGTTATCGCTTCTCTTGAAGATGAAAATGATGTGTTTGCTTGTTTGGCAAATGCTTTTTGTACAGATACAATGGTTGTAGAGATTAGTGATAAGGCTAAGGTTTCGGTTCCCATTCAGGTTCTTTTTATCTCTACGGGTGATGTTTCTGCCCCCGTCATGCATTCTTCGCGTTTGATATGGAAAGTGGGGAAATTAGCCGAATTAAAAGTTATTGAGAAATATGTTGGAGTTCAGGCAGGATATTTTAATAATGCAGTTCAGGATTGGATGATTTCAGAAGGCGCAGGAGTTGTTTTAACTCAGGTGCAATCGGATCCTTTTGATGCATGGAATTTTTCCAAAACTCGGGTATATCAAAAACGAAACTCCAGATTTCATTCAACCAACTCCTCTGCGGGATCGGCTCTTGTACGTCATCATTTTGAGGTTCGGCTTGAAGAAGAGGGGGCTGAACTGATTTTAAACGGTGTTAGTGTGCTTGGCGGAAAAGAACAGGTGCATAATTTTGTTCGGATTCATCATGAGGCACCTCAATGTGTCAGTCATCAGCATTTCAAAAATGTAATCAATGATGAGGGTCGTTCAAGTTTTGATGGTACGGTCATTGTAAATCAGGGAGCCCAGTTGACTAACTCCAATCAATTGATCAATAACTTGATGCTTTCGAATAATTGTCATGCGGATAACAAACCAAATTTAATGATTTTTGCCGACGATGTGAAATGCACGCATGGAGCAACCATTGGTCAGATTGATGATGAGCAAATGTTTTATTTGCAAACACGAGGTTTGTCTGAAAAGTTCGCCAAAGAATTACTTACGAGAGGTTTTGCAGAAAGCATCATTCAGACTATTGAATTTCCCGAAGTGGTTAATGAATTGAGTAATACGTTACTTAAGAAATTAGAGGCCAGCAATGTCTAATTCCAATACGGTTGTTACAGGCATTCCTGTTATCGATGTCGAAAAGATACGTAAGGATTTCCCCATTCTATCTCAAAGCGTGCGCGGAAAGCCTTTGATCTATCTTGATAATGGTGCAACTACCCATAAGCCATTGCGAGTTATTGAGCGGGTGCGTAAATTTGATTCTGAAGAATACGGAACTGTCCGAAGGGGAGCTTATAAATTATGTGAGCACTCTACTCAGTTATATGAAGACTCTCGTAAAAAAGTTGCTGAATTTTTGGGTGCAGAAAAGTCTAGTGAAATTGTTTTTACCAGCGGTACCACCCAAGCTATAAATTTAGTCGCTAATAGCTTCGGTAAGCGTTTTATCAATAAAAATGATGAGATTATTATTTCCAATATAGAGCATCATGCCAACACGGTACCGTGGCAAATTCTTTGTGAAGAACGGGGCGCTAAACTAAAAGTTATTCCTGTAAGTGATGAAGGTGAGTTGGTAATGGAAGAGTATGAAAAACTTCTTTCAAATAAGACTCGCATGGTGGCCGTCAATCATGTTTCAAATGCTTTGGGCACTATCAACCCAGTAAAGGAAATCACTCAAAAGGCCCATGCTGTAGGAGCAAAAGTTTTAATAGATGGCGCCCAAAGTACGCCCCATATGAAACTGAGTGTTAAGGAGATAGATTGCGACTTTTATACTTTCTCGGGACATAAAATGTATGCTCCTAGCGGTATAGGCGGTGTCTACGGTAAAATGGACCTTTGGGAAGAAATGCCGCCTTATGTAACGGGTGGCGATATGATTATGAAGGTCACTCTCGAAAAAACCACCTACGCCAAACCGCCAGCCAGATTTGAAGCGGGTACTCCGCCTATAACCCAAGTGATTGGTTTAGGAGAAGCTATTGATTACCTTAATGAAGTTGGGATGGATAATATTTCAGCTTACGAGCACACTCTACTCGAATATGGTACGGCATTGTTAAATGATATAGATGGCGTGCGAATCATTGGTAATGCCCGTGAAAAAGCCAGCCTTATATCTTTTCACGTTGATGCGGCACACCCACATGATGTTGTGACCATGTTGGATCAAGATGGGATTTCTTGTCGTGGCGGTCACCATTGTGCTCAACCAACAATGATTCGTTACGGTGTGCCGGCTACCACTCGAGCTTCCATGGCCTTTTATAATAAAACAGAAGAACTCGATGCTCTTGCAGAAAGCATTAAAAAATGTATTCGACTTTTTTCAGAATAAATAGAATCAACTTAAAAACTTCCTAATCACTCTCCATACCTAGTAATTTTGATACAATTAATCAATAACTTTTTAAATTAACTCATGTCATACGATAACGAACTCTATCAACAGGTCATTTTAGATCACAATCGGAAGCCTCGAAACTTTCGTGAAATTAAAGATGCGACTCATTCTTGTCACGGTGTTAATCCACTTTGTGGTGATGATATAACTATATACTTGAATGTAGATGAAGAAGAAGGTTTGATTAAGGATGTGAGCTTTCTTGGTTCGGGTTGTGCCATTTCAAAGGCGAGCACTTCCTTGATGACGACCTTCCTTAAAGAGAAAAAAATTGATGTAGCCAGAAAAACCAAAGAAGAGTTTCATAAAATGATTCTTGGGGAACTGGAGCCTGAGCATGAAGAGCATAGCCTGGGTAAGCTGACTCTATTTATGGGAATCCGTGAATACCCATCTCGTACAAAATGCGCTAGCCTTGCTTGGCACACCCTCATCGGTGCTTTGGATAAAAAGCACGAAGGAATAAGCACCGAATAGGAACACAACGGGAATTTAAATCATTTTGTGCCAAGTAAAATTGGTTACTCATAATTTATAACTCCAGGATCTTTCTGGGGAGAGGAGATATTAGTGAAGAACAAGAAACAGGTAGGGAAGGCTTTAGGAAGAGTTGCTAGTGGACTGTATGTGGTGACCGCTAAATGTGAAGACAAGGAGGATGCGGTATTGGCCAGTTGGGTCAATCAATGTTCTTTTGACCCTCCCGCGGTTACCATAGCGCTGGCGACTTTGCGTCCGATTCGCCTTTTGGTAGAGGCGTCAGATGCTTTCATAGTAAAT
>JAKUOQ010000210.1 GCA_022450865.1 Nitrospinales bacterium
GCCATAGATACAACAACCAAACCAAAGACCATGATGAGACCCTGAATAAAATCAGTCCAAGCAACAGCACGTACGCCTCCCATCATTGTGTAGCCCAATACAATCGCGCCTCCAATGGTAATGCTTAAAATATGTGGTATACCAAAAACCGCATCAAACGTTTTTCCAATGGCTGTGAATTGCGCTGCGACATAAGCAATCATGCAGGAAAATATGATAATGACAGATATCAAACGCAGGAGATGGTTTTTATCATTAAAATAATTTTCGATATAATCGGGCAGGGTAACTGCCTGAATTTCTTCAGACCGTTTTCTAATCTTTTCTGCGATAAAAAACCAATTGATAAGATAACCCATCAGACATCCCGGTAAAAACCAGATTGCAGATAGACCCTCCTTATAGGCAAGCCCTACCGTACCCAACACTGCCCAAGCACTTTCTGAACTGGCTGTAGAGGATATGGCCGTAACCCAGGCTTTTAAAGAGCGGTCTGCAAGAAAAAAGTCCAAAGAAGACCGTGTTTGACGTGATGTCTTCCAGCCAATTCCCAACATTACGAGCACATAGATGAAAAAAACTACTGTTATAGTTCCTGAAAATTCCGTCATGTATTTACGTGCTGCAGGGACAACTTAATCTGGATTATTAAATCTCTCATAGGTCTCACCAATTTAACAAACTATCATTTGTTTTAATCATAGCTAATAGCGACAAAGTTTTTAACAAAGCGCTAAAGATTCCTAGTTTTTATGCATACTTATTAATTTATATAGTTGCCTAACTCGCAAGAAGCTGGAATATGTTAGAATTCCTGCTTTTAAACTTTTAGTGAATATCAGACAACCATAATATTTATGACTCCTTACGAACCCAATCTTATAGAAGCCAAGTGGCAGGCCCATTGGGAAAAAAATAAAACCTTCAAAGTAAAACGCGATTCTTCTAAAAAGAAATTCTATTTGCTGGAAATGTTCCCCTATCCTTCAGGGCGCATTCATATGGGTCATGTTCGAAACTATACCATTGGTGACACGCTAGCGCGATTCAAACGAATGAAGGAATTCAATGTCATACACCCTCTTGGCTGGGATGCCTTTGGAATGCCTGCTGAAAACGCTGCCATTAAAAACAATACGCATCCTGCTGAATGGACCTTCGAAAATATTCGTACGATGCGCAAACAAATAAAAGCCCTCGGTTTGAGTTATGACTGGGATCGGGAAATAGCCACATGCCACCCTGAATACTACAAATGGAACCAGTGGCTTTTTATAAAGTTTTTGGAAAAAGGAATTGCCTACAGAAAAAATTCAACCATTAATTGGTGCGAAGCCTGCCAAACAGTTCTGGCAAACGAACAAGTAGTCGATGGCTGCTGTTGGCGTTGCGACAATGAGGTTTTACAAAAACAGCAAGAAGGCTGGTTTTTTAAAATCACTGACTATGCAGACCGTCTATTAGAAGGATGCAAAACTCTTTCAGGAAAATGGCCCGAGCAAGTACTCACCATGCAAACCAATTGGATAGGACGTAGCGAAGGTGCTACAGTTATATTCAAAAGTGAGGTCGGCGACGACATTCCAATATTTACTACCCGACCTGATACCCTTTGGGGAGCAACATT
>JAKUOQ010000211.1 GCA_022450865.1 Nitrospinales bacterium
TAAAAATATCCGTCTTATACCTTATAGGATTAAAAACTATACTTTCTCTATCTTCATTGAAATAACTTAATGTTGTTTCAACGTGTTCTCCCAGTTTTAGGGTGCCACCAAGATTTATCCTGCGTGATCTTGTTAATGCATTAGTAAAGTTTGTTGCTCCAAACGCACCAATATGGGAAGCTGGGTTCTCCTTGAAAGTTTCCAGAGTCATTGCACTTTGATATCGCATTTCAGAGCCAGCATTTTCTATTTCAATAAAAAAATTTTTATCCTCTGTGGGTTTATATTTTACTTTTGCCTTGTAAAAATACCTGTCGCCTTCATTTCGTTTGCCACTTAGATCTTTATCACTAAAGCCCCCCTGTTGATAAGTGTCTGCAAAAGCAGAAATCTCAAATTTATCTAACGATGTACCCGTATTGATCGATGTGGTCGATATTCCATAATTTCCTGCGGAACCTGTGATATTGGTTTGGGTTGCATTGCGGGTATATATCTGGATAGTTCCAGCCATTGCGCTGTCCCCATATATTACCGAACCACTTCCTTTTGTTATTTCAATGCGCTCAATATTTCCAATAGGGACACTAACCAAGTTTTGAGGACTGAGATCAATATTATTCAGTCTTCTACCATCAACCGTGATTACTAAAGACCGATAGCCTTGGGCCTGACCAAAGCCACGCATATCTATGACTTGACTCAGCTGATTTCCAGAACTTGGTTGAACGGTTAAGGAGGTATTCTGACTCAGAAAATCAAAAATCGTCGTTGCACCGGATTTTGCGATATCTTCGTAGTTATAAACCTCTGAAGCGTAGGTTGCTTTTGTATCTGTGGTTTCTATCTTGGCAGCTTTTACTTTGACCGGTTCTAAAAAAATTTTATTTGCATCTTTTTCTTCTGTTGTATCAGCAAGAGCTGTATTTGTTATTAAGATGCAACTAATTAATACGAGTAATAAAAAAAATCTTTGCATGTAATCCCTCCTCGGGGGTTATATTTTGAGCAGGTTTCCTGACTTGGGGCTTTTCGATTACCGTGCCTTCCCATCCTTGTAGACAGTGGCAAATAACGGCTTTCATACCCTTTACAGTTGCGGGACAGTACCGGATTTTCACCGGATTTCCCTATCTCAAAACAGTTAAAATATGTTGTTAAAGTAACTTGCTTTCTATAACTTAAATAAAGTTCTATTTCTAAAATTCAATTCCTTTTTGTGCGGGGATTCCTTGTTCCGCAAAAGGATGTTTGATCATCTTCATTTCTGTAACCAGATCGGCCATCTCAATCAGTTTCTCTGATGCGTTTCTACCGGTACAGACAACGTGGGTCATTTCTGGTTTATTTTTTATGGTTTCTAAAACTTCATCTTCCGGTAGAAATTTGTAATCGAGTACGTAATTGATTTCCTCAAAAATGACCATTTCAAATTTACCGGAATTTAATTTTTCTTTTACCAACTCAAAAGCTTTTCTGGCGGTTGCCTTGTCTTGTTCTATATTTTCGGTGTCCCAGGTAAAACCATCTCCCATGGGGACAATTTCCACATAGGGTGACAAACTATCAAAAGCTTTTCTTTCTCCTGCTTTCCA
>JAKUOQ010000212.1 GCA_022450865.1 Nitrospinales bacterium
ATTAGGGCTTTGACATTCAAAAGCATAATTACTTGTTGAGATGGCCTTTTCTCTAATTGCATATGCAGGTATTTCTCCTCAAATTACAATAAAATGTAGTATCCCCATTGCGTAAAACCTTAATTTCCCGTAAAATCTTTCTCCTTCGCCTTGATTCTATTAATCATTCAGGATAAAGTGCAATATTACCCTTTAATTAAAACGATTACTGTAATACATGGACCATCTAGACGAACTTGAAAATCAAAGCATTTTTATACTCCGCGAGGCCTATAAAAATTTTAAAAACTTAGCCATGCTGTGGTCGATTGGTAAGGATTCTACGATAATGCTCTGGCTTGCACGCAAGGCCTTTTTTGGGCATTGTCCCATTCCCCTAGTTCATATAGACACCACCTATAAAATCCCGGCAATGATCGAATACCGCGATTTTTATGCAAAGGAGTGGGGATTGAACCTGGTAGTGGGAAAAAACCAGAAAGCCCTAGATGAGGGAATGAACCACGAAAAGGGACGCATCGTATGCTGTGAAGCTCTTAAAACACAGGGCCTGCAATGCATCATGGAGGAACAAGGCTATACTGGGCTCATTCTCGGTATCCGCCGCGACGAGGAAGGCACTCGTGCGAAAGAACGCTATTTTTCTCCAAGAGATAAAAACTTCGAATGGAATTTTAAAGATCAACCACCGGAACTTTGGGACCAATATAAAACCACTTTCTCAGAGGACACCCATATTCGAATCCATCCCATTCTTCATTGGACAGAGCTGAACGTTTGGGAATATATACAACGAGAAAAAATTCCCATCATAGATCTGTACTTTGCAAATTCTGAGGGTAAGCGGTATCGTTCTTTGGGCTGTGCGCCTTGCACAGGAACAATAGATTCCAAAGCCAAAAATGTGGAAGAAATTGTTGAAGAATTGAAAAATGCTACAACATCAGAGCGTTCCGGTAGGGCTCAAGATCAGGAAAACACTTACGCAATGCAGAAACTACGAGCCCGAGGATATATGTAAATGGGCAATAACGGTAGCGCACCAGATCTTGCTAGCCGCTTGATGCGGTTGGTTATTGTAGGTCACGTTGATCATGGCAAATCTACTTTGGTAGGCCGTTTGCTCTCTGATACAGGAAGCCTTCCCGAAGGAAAACTCGAATTCGTACAAGATATTTGCGACCAACAAGGGAAAACTTTCGAGTTCGCTTTCCTGTTAGACGCATTACAGGAAGAGCAGGAACAGGGTATCACCATTGACACCTCACAAATTTTCTTTCATACCCCAAAAAGAAAATACGTCATCATTGATGCACCCGGTCATAAGGAATTTTTAAAAAATATGGTGACTGGCGCCGCCGATGCAGAAGCAGCACTTCTTCTAATTGACGCTAAAGAAGGTGTTCAAGAACAATCTCGCCGACATGGCTATATCCTAAAGCTATTAGGCCTCACACAGGTTGCGGTGGTCATCAATAAAATGGACCTTGTAGGTTACGATGAAAAAGTCTATTCCAAAATTAAAACGGAATACTCTAATTTCCTAAAATCTCTCGGCGTGGAAGCCAAAGAGTTCATTCCCGTTTCCGC
>JAKUOQ010000213.1 GCA_022450865.1 Nitrospinales bacterium
ATGGCATGGAGTATCATGGTTACGGTCAATACTTCTCCCGCCCAGAAGTGAATACCGCGAAGGTACCAACCCAGATAAACTTGATCGACTAGGTAATGCAGGCTTCGATTGGCGCGCTCGGGATCGGGGATGAAAAATTGCGATAGCAAGATGCCACTGATTACCAGAACCCCAAAGGAAGAAAGGGTCATTCCTCCCAGGGAATATTTTATGGAGTTTGCGTGTTCGGGGATATCGTATTCGAGGAGGTGCAGGCCTAATCGGTCTTCCAAGATTTTTGTAAGTCCGTTAGCCATGCTGTTATTCTCCTGGTCTTATGAAAGTAAGCCCTGCAAAAATAAGACCTGCGAAAACAGTAATACCTAATGCCGTAGCATAGCCTTTGCTTGATGTTTCTATAGCTTTATGTTTTGCCGATTCCACTTTGGGCATGCTGTGCTCATTATTTTCACTGTGGCTGCCCTCCATATTCATTGATTCATTTTTTTCGGGCTCAATTTCTCCTGGCATAAATAGGTCGCCGGGCGAAAACATTTCAGGGTTTTCAAATGGATCTGACTCCTTTTCTTCCGTTATATACATCGAATCAGCTGGTTCTTCAGTAGCTGGAATTGGAGCCGTTTCCTTTTTATGACCCCCACCATGCGCAAATACATTTTGGGTGATAAAAGCAAAGATAGATAAGGTAATAATGATTAAAAATTGTTTCATGATCCCATTACCAATTGCGTAAAAGCTTCTATCGTTTCATCGTTGGCCCAGTCTCTAGGGCCAACGGCTTTGTGCCGAATCAATCCTTCTCGACCAACGATAAATGTTTCTGGAACTCCGGTAGTTTTGTAAACTTTTTTGGCCACCATGCTTTCTGGGTCTAACAATACGGGGAAGGTTAGATTGAATTTTTTCATAAATGGTTCGATCAACGTCTGATCTTTGTCAACACTTATAGTGAGCATTTCGAAGCCATGGTCCTTGAATTTACGATACAATTTTTCCATTGAGGGCATTTCAACTTCGCAGGTACCACACCAGGTAGCCCAGAAATTTATAAACACTACTTTACCTCGGTAGTCAGAAAGTTTTACTTTGCCGCCTAACAAACTTGGTAGTTCAAAGTTTGGAGATATAAAAGCTTCCGCGGGATATTCGGTCTCAAAGGGTTTTAACTCTACCTTGTTGAGCGATATAACAAATACGGACAGTAACGCTGCTACCAGAAACGTATAAGGAATGTAAATGCTAATGGGTTTATCTTGAGAAACGTTTTCCATTTTAGAGTGGGTTTGAAATGATTTTATAAGGGTTTAAGCTCGGCGATAAGGGCGATAGAATTTTTTGTCTACCGCAACAACAATTTCGTCCAAAGTTTTACCTTGATTATATAATTCATAGGCATAAAAAACTTCGTTCAAGCAAATATCGCATTTTGATCCATGCTTATTTGTATAGCAAGTCAGCAAAGTTTTATGGTTGTGGTTTTTTTTGCAATAACAGTAGCAAAATAAACTGTCCAATACCTTGGGTATTTCCGCAGCAATTC
>JAKUOQ010000022.1 GCA_022450865.1 Nitrospinales bacterium
TCTCCGGAAATAAGTCGTGAATAAGACTGTCTGAGTTTGTCTATTGCATTTTGTCCTTGGATTTCATTTTCGCAAACGATTTCCAAGGCTATGATTTTTGTAAAGGGTGGATAATTCAACCGCTTCCTAAGTTTCAGTTCTTTATCGTGGAAGGCATTAACATCGTGTTCCGACACAAACTCAAACATATAGTGATCGGGATTGTTGGTTTGGATAATGACTTTCCCGGGAACTTTTCCACGTCCTGCCCTCCCGGCAACTTGTGTAATTAGCTGGAATGCTCGTTCACAGGATCGAAAATCTGGAATATTAAGAGCGACATCCGCTGCAACGATACCCACAAGGGTGACATTTGGAAAGTCGTGACCCTTGGTGATCATTTGTGTTCCTATAAGAATGTCAATTTCACCTGAATGCATTTTTTGGTGCATGTTTATGAATGCCTTTTTGCCTTGTGTGGTATCTCTGTCGAGCCGAGTGACTCTTGCTTTAGGAAATAGCTTGATAGTTTCTTCTTCTAATTTTTGAGTGCCGAAGCCGCTAAATCGGATCACCTCTCCCTGACATTCAGGACAATTTCCTGGCATGTGGGCTGAAAAATTACAGTAATGGCATAGTAGCCGATTTTCATTGCTATGAAATGTGAGGGTGACACTACAATGGTTGCATTCCATTGCATAACCACAATCGGGGCAATAAACAAATCGTGCGGTACCGCGTCGATTGAGGAATAGAAATATTTGTTCTTTTCTGGAAAGTCGATCGCGAATAGCGGCGACAAGTTGCCCGGATAAAATAGAAAAGTTTTTAAATTCTTTTCGCTCTTTTCTCATATCAACCATGCTAACAATGGGTAACATGCGATCCCCTATACGCTTCTCCAGAGAAAGATATTTATATTTACCGAGATGAGTATTATGAATCGATTCCAAAGAGGGAGTAGCTGACCCGAGAAGTATAACGGCATTTTGTGAATGGGCGCGCATCACTGCAGTATCCCGTGCGTGATAACGCGGTATCGAATCTTGCTTATAAGAGCCATCATGCTCTTCGTCAATGACAATGATTCCGAGATTGGAGAATGGAGCGAAAATAGCAGAACGGGCACCCACAGCTATGGAAACCTGTCTGTCGTAAATTTTTTTCCATTCGATAAAACGTTCCTTTTGCGACAATCCACTATGAAGAATTGCTACTCGATCTCCAAACCGTTGGCGGAACCTTTCTACCGTTTGAGGTGTTAGGGAAATTTCTGGAACCATCATAATTGCAGTTTTCCCTTGTTCCAGAACTTGTTGAATGCATCGAATATAGATTTCGGTTTTTCCACTACCCGTTACACCATGCAATAGGTAGGGCTGGAATTTTCCTTGTTTAATGGCTTTGCTAAGTTGGGAAAAAACTATTTTTTGTTCCGCTGTAAATTTTAGGGAAGGTCCAATGGGTTGATTGGATATGTCGATATCACTGCTTCTTTCACTTTTTCGGGTGAATACTTCAACCAATTTTTTTTCTTTTAAGTTTTTGAGCGCGGTAGCACTTCCTTTCACCTGTTTTTCCAAATCAGAAGTGCTAATTTCACCTTTTAATAGATGATCATAGACCATTTTTTGTTTAGGACTACGCTTTAGAAGTTGTTCAATATTTTCCAATTTTGAAAAATTAGGATTAAGACGAACGGATTTTATAAACTTATAACCTACGGTGCTTTTATGAATAGCTGTAGTAGAAGTGAGCAACCTATCCTGTTTTAAATGAGCTAGCGAAGAGGCGCTGAATTTCTTACCCAGTCCTTTTTGGCATTGTTTCAAGGTGGCCCTAGGTTTTTCCCTGATAAAGTGTAAAAGGAGAGCTCCTGATTTGGAAAGAGACTTTTTCTTTAATGCATCCATTCCTGCTTTTGTTAAAGAGAGCTCTTCGCGGTCTTCATCGTCTAACCCGGCAGGCAGGGCGGCACGAATAGCTTCCCCCCAGGAGCATTGGTAATAATCGCTCAACCATTTTGTCAGAGCAAGAATTTCTTTGTCTACAACGGGCTTGGTGTCTGGCAAGTCGCTGATGGATTTCAGTTGAAATTTTTTGTCCCAACTGGAGGTCAGATTGACAACATAACCAGTAATACGACGTTTCCCAAAAGGCACGAATACCCGCATACCAACCTGAACCTTACCAAAAAACTCAGGAGGAATTTTATAGGTGAAAACTTCTTTGATTGGCAGATTAAAGGTTACCTCTGCAAAAGATTTGTCTGAAGAAAGATTCACGTTTACAGTTGTTGCCAGAGATTAAGAATAACTTGGAAAGAGTTTCCAGGTTTTTTCAGATTGTACTAGGCATGGAGTTTTTGGGCAATAGAGTAGCGCTTATGAATTCTGAACTAAGGCGCTATGCAGCTAGGCATGGGTCAATAAACTTGACTCTTTATTTGTTTTCCCCTAACCTCATTTGCTCCGTGGAAAACGTAGGGTAATTTTTTTTCTCAAAGAGAGGGAAATATGAAAATTGGAGATAAAATTAAGTTTGATTTTGCGGGAAAGAAAAAAGAAGGTACGGTTAGCAAGTTGTTTGATAACACTGTTTACCTGAAAGTAGATTTCAATAAGGATAAACAGAAAACCGTGAAACGAAAGCTCAGTCAGGTTGACAGCAAAAAATCGAAGAAAAAATAACTGGACTACGTCCAATAGCATCGTTAAGGATTTGCCCGCCTGCTAGACAAAGAACGGAACCAGATATATCACACGGGGTTATAAGTTTTAGTCTGCAGAGCTATCTTTCAAATTCTTAGGGGGGGGGACTAATGAGTATCTAGAAAACTCCTGAAAAGGACTCCCTTATGTTCGTTAGTGCCAGTTTTTATTTTTACAAGTATTTATTAGAAACGTTAGAAATAGGTCTTGATTTCAGCTTTTTTCTTGAGATTTTCAATGTAATCTCGGGTTGCCTGAGAGATTTTTTTGTTAGCTAAAAACTTTTCAATTTTTCCCTTTTCTGTTGCGAAAGAGCTGAGGCTTTCTGGTTTTCTATCGGTTACTTTGATGACGTG
Organism: Nitrospinales bacterium; assembly: GCA_022450865.1. Classification (GTDB taxonomy): domain Bacteria; phylum Nitrospinota; class Nitrospinia; order Nitrospinales; family VA-1; genus UBA8687. Next base: position 3,047 of record JAKUOQ010000022.1, read on the forward strand.
AAAACCATGTCCTGTTCGGAATATCTCGCTAACTTCTCCAACTTTCATTTTAAAAGCGCGTGAGCTGAAAGCAGGTAGCATTTGTTTTTGTGTGAAAAATCCTAAATCCCCTCCCTTTGCTGCCAAACTATCTTGGGAATGTTGTTGAGCCAATGCACCGAAGTCGGCACCATTTTTTGCTTGTATCAGAATTGATTCAAATTTCTTGATAACAGCTTGCTCTCCAGCTTTTCCTTCTTTTGGGTTGAATTTTAGCAGCATTATGCTGGCGCGGACTTTTTCCTCGGTTTCAAATTTATCCTTGTTTTTATCATAATAAGCTTGAGAATCCTTTTCTGCGATTTTAATTTTCGGTTCGATTTCTTTTTTAATAAGTTGATCCATATACATGTCGATTTCTAGTTCCTGCTTATATTGATCGACTGTCATTCCCCGATCAGAGAGACGGTGCTCAAAAATAGAATCAGATTTAAATTTTGCTTTCACCTTCCTCAGTCTTTCTAATAGCATTTTTTCAGAAACCTTTACACCCAGTGCTTTTGCTTTGAGTACCAGTAAAGTACGGCCAATTTCATCATCGATCAGTTTCTTGGCAGCGGACTTTTCCTGGTCAGCAGTCAGGGGTATCCCACGCTTCTTATATTGGGCGGCAGCTTTCTTAAGCTCCCGAAATATGGCATCTCCATTTATATCGTGATCATTTACTCTTGCTACTACTTTTGGGAGTTTAATTTTGAGTTCATCGTGCTTATGACCTGAATGCCCCCATACCATAGAGGTTGAGTTGGCAAAGAAGATGCTGAATAAAAATAAAAATTTTAAAGGAATGAACCTTTGCATTTAGGATTCCTTTCTTCATAAGAAGGCATGTAAATTTTGGTGTTTTATAAATTAAATTTACCATTCATAGATGGGATGTCAATTCAATTATTAAAGCCTATACGGTGGACTTTTAGGGTTGAAAGAGTGGGGAAGGAAGTAATTGCAAGTTTGTCGAAAGGAAGGTTTAGGGAATAGGAAGGACGGTTCGGAAGCCATAAATTTCGTTTTTGATGTGCGAATAATTTCGGGCTCGTTTTACCACTTTTACTCCTTCGATACTGTTCACCCATGAACCGCCTCTAAGAACCTTCATTTTCAATGGTCCTTGAGGGCCTTCGGGGTTGATCTCAGGGCTGTTTCGATAATAATTTTCATCATACCAGTCGAGGCACCATTCCCATACATTGCCGGCGGTATTGTATAAGCCGAATGGACTGACACCAGAGTGATAGTAATTGACCGGGGCGGTATGTGCATAGTTATCGTTTTGGCCAAATATATTCACGAAAAAAAAGAAAAAACCTTTATCAAATTTTCTTCCCCATGGCCATAAGCGTCCATCGTTACCGCGGGCAGCCTTTTCCCATTCAGCTTCTGTGGGCAGGCGGTGGTTTTTCCATTTCGCGTACGACATGGCGTCATGCCAGCTTACTCCAACCACGGGTTGCTCCAGATCATTGAACCGTGGATCGTCCCAGAAACTAGGAGCCGGGTGGCCGGTGGCATCCATAAAAGCCTGGTAGTCCTTGTTGCTGACTTCATATTTATCGATATAGTAGCCAGAGGTGTATACGAAGTGCATTGGTTTTTCATCGTCATTCCCTGATGAAGTTCCCATCTGGAAATAACCTTCCGGGATAAAGACCATGTTTGATGGTGTTTTATCCTGAGCCTGTACCGAGGAGATAAAGAAAAATATAGCGAAAAAAAGAAGAGATAAAAATTTTAGACATCTGGAAAAATTTGGCGGAGGGTGCATTACAATTTAAAAAAACTTATATGAGTTACCAGATCGCGTTTGGTTTCAGGAGCTAGCTCTTCATCGGCATCCAGGTTTTCTATGTTGATCCACTTGTAATGCCCATTCCAACAATTGAGCGTTACAACAGAATTACCATACCAGTCCATTGTGCTATTTAAAAAGATGGGCCCTTGACATTTTTGGCAACTTCCATGAATCTCATGAATGTTTTGATGCTTACTCATTCTAACTCTGACCTTGTTATTGTAAAAGCAAACTTCTTAATTTTGATGGCTAAAATATTATATCGTTACTAAATTAAATTATAATCAGCGGGTTTACGCAAGTTAATTTCAATATTTAATTGAATAAAAAACGCTTAAAACCTTTGATTTGTCAAGGGCTTTCTGAGGAAGCCGCTGCTTGCAATTCGCGAATAGGTCTTACGTCGCGTAGGGGTAGCGGGTTTTTTTAAGGAGGGTTTTAAGTTCGTCCAGAGGAAGTCCAATGATATTTGTTTTAGAACCGGAAAAAGAACGAACCATAAAACTTCCCTTTTGTTGAATAGCATAGGCCCCAGCTTTGTCCATGGGTTCTCCTGTGGCAATGTAGTCTTTAATTTCTTTTTCAGTCAGGGGTTTAATTTTTACTTTGGAAGTTATTGGTTTATCGATGGTTTTTTCCGGTCCCACCACGCATACTCCAGTGATGACGAGATGCTCTCTGCCTTTCAACCTATTTAAAATACGTTCGGCATCTTTTTCGTCTTCTGGTTTTTGAAATATTTCATTATCCAATGTTACCAGAGTGTCAGCACCAATGACCCAGCAGTCCGGAAAATCAGGTGCAATGGACTCGGCTTTTGCACGCGCTATATTACGGGCATTATCTTCAGGACGTAAGCCAATGTCCAACACTTCTTCAATGTAACTGGGGGCCACTTCAAATTGTGGAAATATCTTTTTTAAAAGTTCCACGCGTCGTGGCGATTTCGAAGCCAGTACTAATTTTGAATTATTTGGACTCATAAGCCTTCCAACATACCCTAAACCCAAATTCCCAGCAAGCCTTAGAAGTTTTGCAGGAAGTTAAAGACATTCACATCTTCCTAACCCCGGTTGTCTCCCGAGCAAGCGGGTGGAAATTGTGGGATAAATCCTATATATTTACATCTTTCATTTTTTAATTTTGGGGGAAACATGGCGGGAGCGACCCATCAAATTCAGATACGCCATATTCTGGTAGACAAAAAAGAAGTGGCGGATCTATTAAAAGAAACAATCGAAGGTATACCCAAAGAAACTGCAAGGGTTCAGATGTTGATGAAGTTGGCAGAGAAATATAGCATCTGCGCCTCCTCTAAGGATGATGGGGGAAGTTTAGGTTGGTTAGAGGTTGGTTGGAATAAGAATGACCCGCGGCAACCTCGTGGCGGATTCAAAACCTTGAGCAATGAAGAGCTCAATGACTTTATAATGGACGGGGTTGCAGATATGTCGCTAAATAAGGGGCAGGTGTTTGGTCCTGTTGAAACATATGAGGGATTTCACATCGCAATCATTTGTCAGGAAGTCAAACTGAATCGGATTCTTTAGTAGCGACAGTGAGTTGCTCCGCCTCTTCATCAATGAAGTTGTAGGCAAAGCATCCGCTTGTGCATCGAACCATATAATGAGGACAGGACCTGCAAGGTTCTTTAGCTTGGGTTTTGTCGAAAACCGTGGTCAAAAATTTGGAACCCATTTTTGCCATAGCGATGGAGTTCACTTCCTTGAAGTCCGAAACGTTGCCTAATTTTAAATTGTGGAATGGAAAACAGTTGAAGCAATCCCCTTTTGAGTCGATATCCATCGGGCTGCCATCTGCGCAGCCAAAATAATAATCGTTGTTCTTCCATTCCTCTGTAGGCGGCAATTGTTTATTGCCATGAAAGAAAAACCGATCAGTGAGGGAAAACTGATCTTCTTCAATTTCATCCAAAAAGCAAGGTGGAAAGGAACAGTCGAAGCGGAAACACATTTGCGGAAATCGTTCTAAAATTTTCAGCATTTGTCGTCCGACTTTCGGATAATCGCGAATCGGCAAATAAATATTTGCTTCGCCGCCGATAATTGGAAACGCTGGGCTGACTCGAATTTTATAAAGCTTGTCTTTTGGGAGCCCCACCTTCTGGTAAATGGCATCAATTTCTTCGCACTGCTTTTCCAGGTCTTGATCTTTTGAATAAAGGTTGAGACTAAAGGTGACACTGTAACCGTTTGTGCGCAGCATTTTTTCCGCTACCTCTTTGCAGCGCTCGTGGTTTTTTTCGGAGATATTTTCCAATGTTTGCCAATTTAAAAGAATAGCAAAGTTGACATTTTTATTTCTTGCTCCGCTTGGACCCGCCATTTCGAGCATTAAATCCAAAACTTTATCTGGCATCAGGCCATTGGTAAAAACGCTGAGATGGGTGTAAGGCAGAATGTCATTGTATGTATTTCGAAAAATATCATTAAATTTGGGGTGCAAGGTTGGCTCCCCCCCCATGAAGTTGATGATCGGCGTATTCTTGATTTTTGGAAGGAACTCGTTTTGAAAATAATCGAATTCCATGGACTTGCCCGGTGTTTTTACCGTCTCTTCCATGTATTCGTCTGCAAAACAGTAATTACAGGTTAGATTGCAATAACTGTTCAATATAATATTCACAATTATCCTCCCAGGACCTTTTTAAGAGTCACAGTGCCCTTTAAGTCCCCATTAAGGGATTAATTTCTTAGTAAAATTGATCAATACATGATACCACAGAGACTTCTGATATTCCTCAGGCCTCGAATTTTTTCTTCCGCCGCAAAATTTGAGAGGTGCCTGCCTGTACTACTAACCCTAATTCACATGGATGGGTTCGAACTACATTAACAAAGGCCTGGATGGCGTTATCCTTAGCATCAGATTCGTCTTCTGCCTCACAAGCGAATTCCCAAGTAGATCTTAAGGTGGGGATTTTTTCCAATCCGTGTTCTTCCAACCTACCAGTAACCTCGATCAGTGAGTCTTCACTTATCCCTGTAAACTCTGCTGCAACAAGTACTTTATACTGCAAGGGGCTTTCTCCTCTTTGAGGTTAAAAATATTTGTAAAGCCTACTGATAATAAGCCGTTGGTTATTTGAATTGTAGCCGATTGGAACAAAAACCCTAAACAATTAATTTTTTTGACCTCTGATTTGGCAGAGACCGGCCACAATGCTACCGAGAATGCAGTGTGTAAGTGCAGAGATAGCGCCAGGAACCGTTGCCAGTGTGTAATTTGAAAAGTTACTTCTTGCAAGTTCAGTAGCTAATCCTGAATTTTGCATTCCAACCTCAATGGAAATTGTTTGCGCATCTTTTTCTGAAAATTTTAGTGTGCGTGACAAAAAGTATCCCAACAAGAATCCAAAAAAATGTAATAGAACAACAGCAGCGATTAAAGGGGCACCGATTTCAAGAATCGCATCCTTTTTTGCAGCAAGAATAAAATTCACAATGAAAACAATGGAAAGTACGGCTAGAAAGGGTGTGTAGGATTCGATTCTCTTAACTAGTGGATTAAAATATCGGTTCAATAAAACCCCCACGACAATTGGTAGGATCACCACTTTAATAGTTTTCATTAATAACCCCAGAGTGTCGACCTGAAGAGTCAGTCCGGTTAGTTCCAGTGAAAGAGACTCGATCCATAAGGTGGTTAGAAGCGGCGTGAAAATAACAGCCAGAAGGGTAGAGATCGTGGTTAAACTTACCGAGAGTGCTACATGAGCTTTTGCAATAAAACAGACTACGTTTGAAGCCGTGCCCCCGGGACAGCAGGCAACCAAAACGAGTCCGATCACAAAATCAATAGGAAGATGAAAAAGCCGTGCCAGCGCGTATCCTAAAAAAGGCATGATGGTGTATTGTAGTCCGACACCTAGTAAGATTGATTTTGGTATTTTTAGGACACGTGAGAAATCTTCAATACTCAGAGTCAAACCCATGCTCAACATAATGATGGCGAGAAAGTAGGGAATCCATGTCGGCTGAAACCAAGTAGCAGTTTCCGGTTTCCATAAAGCCAGGCCGGCCCCTGTGAGCACCCAGACAGGAAAAAGATTGGCGAGTGTTACAAAAATTTTTTCAAGGGAACTCACAAAATAGAGGGGTCAGGGTTTCTGTGCAATGATACTGGAATATGCTTCTCTTGCATCATCGTAGTCCTGATATCTGAGAACCCGCATTCTCTTAAAAATGTCGAGCAGTTCATTGGTCTTAAGGGCCCATTTGGCATTGAACTGCCGATATTTCAAGTAGTCGACGTTATAGGTTTCAACCAGAACCATACCCCCAGGTTTGAGTGCATCATAAAATTTTTCATAAAGCCCTCGATCCATAAAATAAGTACAAAGTATGAGGTCGTAGCTATTGGCTTCTAACTTAATGTTTTCTAGATCGACGACTTTGGTTTTGATGGTTACGTTATGTTTTGCTGCGAGTGCCTGCGCTTTTTCCAGTCCCTTTTCTGAGATATCGAGCCCGGTCACATCGAAGCCTTGTGTGGCAAGATAAACTCCGTTTCTTCCTTCTCCCATTGCAACATCAAGTGCTTTTCCCTTACGAAGAATTTCGATATTATCGACCAAGAATGGAATGGGTTTTTCTCCAAAGAGATAAATTTCTATGTCATATTTTTTATTCCAACGGTTTTTATCTTGAGGTTTGGCGTGAGAAAGTGATGTGGAATTAAAAACAAACAATACGGCTATAATTAAAAGCTGTAGAAATTGAATTTGGGATTTCATAGGAAAAGCCTTTGTAATTATTACTTTATTTTACCGAATCAGGTGGGTCGGTTCAACCCGATTTCCTCGTTTACTTAGGTCGGGCAAGTAGGTAAAATTAAGACTGATCATTAAATAAACTGCCAACCCAAATATTTTTCATGGAGTGGGAAATGCCTCGTGAATCAAAATGGATCGCTGCAACCATACTGTTCTTGCTAACTTTAATTTCTTCTTCTAGTACTTTTTCTTTGGGCCAGAGGGCACCGATTCAAGAATCTACTGACAAAAGGTTTGCAAGGTTTGGGGATGGCACTGTTCTCGACCGAAAAACAAATTTGTTATGGATGGCAAAAGATTATTGGCAATTAGAGTCCAAGTGGGTCAACTGGTATACGGCAAAAGAGTATGCAAAAAAGATGAATTATAAAAACTATGCTGGATACCAAGATTGGCGAATACCCACAGCAAAAGAAGCGTCAACTTTGTATGATCGGAGAAAGCGCAATACAGATAAAGATGGCGATAAAATTTTTATTGATAGCATGTTCCCAAAAGGATCAGGATGGGGAACTTGGACTAGTGATGAAAAAAGAAACAAAGCCATAACGGTTTCATACAAAGACGAAGGTGGAAAAGCCTACCAAGATAAAATATCCGGTGTCGATGCATTCCTGAGGCTGGTAAGGAAGGCGACTCCCAAATAAATAATTCTGGTTCTCAGATTTTCGTGAGTTTCAATGCAAAAAACCATTTTTTGGATGTGTCTTGTTGGTCTCTTTCTGCAATGGGATAACGTAGGCGCGTTCCATGATGATGTTTACCAACCCCGCGTGCCCATAGAGCTTATTGAAGAGCTGCAGGATATAGATAACCCGTATCCTGCTACCCCTGAGAGAATCGAATTAGGAAAACAGATATTTTATGGCAAAGGCCTTTGTGTAACTTGCCACAGTAAAAACGGAAAGGGCGTGAAACAGCCAGGTCATCCTCCCAGAGATTTTACTGATAAAAAATGGCAGGAGATCAGAACCGATGGAGAAATGATGTGGGTGCTAAGAAATGGTAGCCCAGGAACGGAAATGCCCGTCCGAGTAGGCAAGGTAATCAATGAAGAGGAAGGTTGGAGCGTGATTCATTTTATCCGAACCTTAATGGATAACGAATGATGAAAAATATTAAAGAAAAGCTCAAATAATGAAATTGGAAAGCCCTCATTTAGCAAAGAATCAATTTACGCTCACCGTATTTTCTGTCCTCATGATTTTTGTTTTTGGTATGGTTGTTGAGATTTGGGCCGGCCCCCCGCCGGGCCAAGGAAGACGACATCCTTCCCGTGCTTTTCAAGGCCATCATGGCCAAGGTTTTATGGGAAAAGGAATTTGCCCACAAATTAGAACGACGGTCCAGGCTCCAGATACTATAAGTAAACAGAGGAACCCCCTGAAAAAAAGCCCTGATCTTCTTTATGCCGGTGAATCATTGTTTCAGATTGAAGTGCAGCCTACTGCATGTAAAATCTGTCACGGTGTTACGGGGAACGGATTGGGAATTATGGCGCAAGGCTTGAACCCTCCGCCAAGAAACTTCACATGCAGGGAAACCATGAAAACTATTTCCGACGGTCAGTTATTTTGGATCATTCGCAACGGTTCCCCAGGCACAGGAATGCCTGCATTCAAAAACCTGAAGGATCGAGAAATCTGGTTGATTGTTCATTATCTAAGAAAACTTTCTGAACCAAAACGCTAAAGCCAAATCGATCGTAGTTTTCAGATTGATGGTAGGCTTAATTTTTAATTCAAACCTGGCCTCCGAACAGAGATCTAAAAGTAATGTTAATAATTGTTAATCACGGTTTTAAGAAATGAGGTTTCAGAGATCTATATTTTGGTTAAGGAGAGACCTTCGGCTTGAAGACAATGTCGCACTCAGCGCCGCCACAAGATTTTCCAAAGAGGTAGTGTTAGTTTTTGTTTTTGACACTAATATCCTGGATAGGCTTAAGGACAAAAATGATAGGCGCATGACTGCGATTCATAATTCTCTCCTTGAGTTGGATCAGAAAGTTCGCAAAAAAGGTTCTGCTTTAGTTTTATTACATGGAGACCCTAAAAAAGAAATTTTAGGATTTGCTAAACGGATCAAAGCCAGTGCTGTTTTTGTCAACCGTGATTATGAGCCATATGCAAAGAAGCGTGATAAAGCTGTTCAAACGGCTTGTAATAAGCTAGGTATCGCCTTTCATGATTATAAGGATCAGGTTATTTTTGAGGGTAATGAGTTGTTAACTCAATCCGGGGCCGCATACAAAGTTTTCACACCCTATAAAAATAAGTGGCTGATGGAGTTGAATGCTTGTCTCTACCAAGATCATCGTTCTCAGCTAAAACGGCTTGCACCCCTGAAACAACTTGATAGAGAAATTGTGGGCTGGTCGCTAAAGAAACTGGGTTTTGATTACGCCGATTTATGTTTAAAGGTTGGAGAGAGTGCAGCAAAAAAACAACTAAAATTTTTTTTACCCGATCTGCCCGATTATGACAAAAACCGGAATTATCCTGTTGTACCTAATGGAACATCTCGCCTTTCAGTACATTTGAGGTATGGGACTTTATCTATTAGATCTCTTGTTCGGTTTGCTCTGGCTAATCCAAGCTTAGGTGCAAAAACATGGTTGTCAGAGTTGATTTGGCGAGATTTCTACCAGATGATACTGGATCAATTTCCGCATGTGGTGAAGGGATGCTTCAAAGAAAAATACGACGCTATAAAATGGCCTGGCACCCAAAAACATTTCATGCTTTGGTGCCAGGGAATGACAGGTTTCCCTATAATAGATGCAGCTATGCGCTGTTTTAATAAAACCGGTTGGATGCATAACCGACTGCGCATGATAGTCGCTTCTTTTTTAACTAAGGATCTTCTAGTTGATTGGAGGAAAGGGGAGGGCTGGTTTGCCAGAAACCTTTTGGACTTTGACCTCGCTGCAAATAACGGAGGTTGGCAATGGTGTGCTTCAACGGGTTGCGATGCCCAACCTTATTTTAGAATATTTAATCCGATTACCCAGTCTGAAAAGTTTGATCCAGAAGGAAGTTTTATTAAAAATTTTCTTCCTGAGCTAAAAAATTTTTCCAAAAAACAAATTCATTGGCCCCATGTTGCGAACCAAGAAACACAAGAAAAGGTTGATTGTATTTTAGGAAAAGATTATCCAAAACCTATAGTGATTCATTCTGAGCAACGAATTAAATTTCTAAACCTGTTTAAAAGTTTTTAACCCCGATGTTTCCTGTAAGAAAAATTACATCAGGTAAAATGCTTAATAAAATTGTTTTCCTTTTTCTTATACTTATTCTTGCTGTTATGCCAGCCCATGCTGATGAATTTCAGGATGGTGGTGATGCATATCTAAAGAAGGATTATGAAAAAGCCTATAAACTGATTTTTCCACATTTTTATGAGAGTTCTGATTTTGAATCTGTGAATATTATTGAGGCCGCTTCTGGTATTTGTCCCCAAAATAGAAAAACTAAAACAGCCCCTGGTGGGTATCTTAGAAAAACTAATCCGCTGGTACCAACTAAAGAAAATATTCAAAAAGGCAAGAACCTATTTTTAAAAGATACAAAGCCAACGGCTTGCAAACTCTGTCATGGAATTCGGGGTAACGGAAACGGAAGCCTGGCAAGAGGGATGGAACCGCCCCCTAGAAATTTTACTTGTGGAAAAGTTATGAAAGATCTGTTGGATGGTCAGCTATTCTGGGTTATTCGAAATGGCTCTAAAGGTACAGCCATGCCGGCACACAAATTTTCTTTGAACAAAGAGCAGATTTGGCAACTTATCCTATATATAAGAAGATTTTTAGAAACTTGATCGTAATGTTTTACTTGGCTAATCGATCAAATATTTAAGTCATACATTAAAAACGGAGCATAAATATGTTTAGTTGGTTAAAAATATTTTTTGTTTTTTCTTTTTTAGCACTAAGCATACTTTTGCCCTCATCGCTCTGGGCGGGGAACGATGGTTATGCTGAAAAAATCATTAACAGCCAATGCAAAAGCTGCCACCGGTTTGAGGGAAAACCAAAATCAAAATTTGAAATCAAGGCTCCCGATTTAATGTGGGGTGGAGTTAAATATCAAAGACCTTGGTTGATTCGACGGCTATTGGGACAAGAGGAGAACCTTTATCCCAACGGGTACCGTTGGGATAAGTTGCGTTTATCGCTAAAACATATGATTTTGACTATTGAAGAGGCAAAAGTAGTGGCGGATTATATGGAAAAAAAAATGCTGGATTCTCGTGTTAAAAAAAGCCCTATCGATATGTCGACCTTTACGAAAATGGAGGCAGAGTTAGGTGCGGAATTATTCAAAGAATATTCTTGTTTAGGTTGCCATCAAATCAAGGGCGAAGAAGGAAAGCTTATCGGTGGGCCTATTAGCACAACCCTGTTTGATGCGGGTAACCGTTATACCCTCGATTGGTTGAGCCGATTTACAGAAAATCCGCAGGACTTTACACCACATAGTGGCGAATATCTTGCCGATATTAGTATGAGAAAGGCAAGACATTTAATTGGCTATGTAATGACTTTAGGTGTGAAGGATTTTAAATTTTACGAGCCTTGGACGTCGAAAGAATTTAAAAATACTGATATTGAAAGCGGGGCAAAAGTTTATAAAGAGTATTGCATGCAATGCCATGGAAAAAAGGGAGGAGGCGCTGGTCCTGGGGCTAAAGGGCTTGAACCGAAACCCGTTGTTCATAAAGAATTGTCTTTGAATGATTATCCGGATGATTATCTCTATAATCTTATTTTTTATGGAGGAAAAAGCGTTGGTAAATCAACCAATATGCCGGATTGGGGTATGACCCTATCAAAACAAAGTATAGCCGATGTTATTGCCTATCTTCGTTCCAATTAAGGGCGAATAAATTTTTGGTATTTTCCTAATGTCTCTAAATCGTTAAGGGTTGTAAAAATGAAAAAACAAATAATCTTTCTTTCTGTTACTTTTTTAGTTTTTGGATACTCCCCAGTATTTGCGAATAACTCTGATAAGGCTCAGTGTCCACAAAAAAGAACCACTCCTGCAGCTCCTGCAAAATACTTGGAGTTAAAAAACCCTCTCGAAGTAACTGCTAAGCGTTTAAAAAAAGGTGAACTACTATATTTGAAAAAGGCGCAACCAATACAATGTGTGCATTGCCATGGGGCAAGAGGTGATGGAACTGGAGAATTAGGATTGCAAGCCAATCCACCGGCCAGAAACTTTACTTGTACGGCAACAATGAAAAATGTTTCGGATGGTCAGATGTTCTGGGCAATCAAGAATGGTATCGAAGGTACAGCAATGCCAGCCTATTCAGATTTTGCGGACTGGCAGATATGGGTATTGATTCATTACGTTAGACAGTTTGGGAAATAAAAAATGAACTAACGTATGGTGAGTTTTTTGTATTTTGAACGACGATTTTCTTCCTTTCCTCCCAACTCCTGTTTTCTTTTCTCCTGATACTCTTCAAAATTACCTTCGAACCAGCGTACTTTACTATTTCCTTCAAAAACTAGTAAATGGGTGCAAATTCGGTCAAGAAAAAATCGATCATGGCTGATAACCAGCACACAACCATTAAAGTCGAGAATGGCATTTTCAAGGTTTCGCAGAGTTGTTACATCTAGATCATTGGTTGGCTCATCTAGGAGGAGTACATTACCTCCACGTCGTAATAGCTTGGCTAAGTGGACCCGGTTACGTTCGCCACCAGAAAGTTCTCCTACCTTTTTTTGTTGGTCAGGCCCTTTAAAATTGAAGCGACCTACATAAGCGCGTGAGTTGATTGTTTTTCCCGCAACTTCTATATGCTCAGTTCCTCCTGTAATTTCTTGGAACACAGTATTTTCTGCAGCCAAGTCGTGCCGATGTTGATCGACATAAGATAACTGCACGGTGGATCCCAGTTTTAGAGTTCCTGAGTCTGGTTGTTCTTCACCTGCGATCATTTTGAAGAGGGTTGTTTTTCCTGTACCGTTGGGGCCAACTAGTCCAACGACAGCTCCACGCGGAACCGAAAAGGTAAGGCCTGTAAAGATAGGGTCGCCTCCATAACCTTTTGCTAATGATTCCGCTTCAATAACTTGTTCTCCCAGTTGTGGACCCGGTGCAATTTGTATTTCCAGTGTATTGTCTTCTATATCTATTTTTCGGGATGATAGCTTTTCGTATTCGTTGATTCTTCCCTTATTATTTTTTCTGCGTGCGCCGGGAGTTTCTCGAAGCCATTGCAATTCTTTATCAAGTCGTTTTTGCAAAGTGGAGGCGGTCTTTTCTCGTCGCCGTAATATTTCAGCTTTTTGTTCCAACCAAGAAGAGTAATTGCCTTCGAAAGGTATTCCTTTTCCAATTTCCAGTTCAAGAATCCATTTAGTGATATTATCAAGAAAATACCGATCATGAGTTGAAACTATAACGTTACCAGGATAGTTGGATAGAGTATCTTCCAGCCATTGAACAGTTTCAGCATCGAGATGATTAGTGGGTTCATCGAGAAGTATCATATCGGGTTTTTGCAATAGTAGTTTGCATAAGGCGACCCGACGTGCTTCTCCCCCTGAAAGAGTTCCGGCTTTTTGGTCGTCAGCAGGTAGAACCAAAGCATCCATAGCGACTTCTACCTGTCGGTCAAGCTCCCAGCCATCGACGGCATCGATCTGGTCTTGCAAGCGTCCCATTTTATCCATGGCTTTTTCCATTTCATCATCAGACATAGGCTCGGCCATTTTGGCGCTGATGGCGTTAAACTCTTTGATCATTTCTTTGATATCACCGAAAGCCTGTTCCACATTTTCGCGTACGGTTTGGTCATCATCCAAAACAGGTTCTTGCGGAAGAAAACCAATTGTGGAACCTTTTAATGGAGTCGCCTGGCCTTCAAACTCTTTATCTTCGCCAGCCATAATTTTAAGTAGTGTGGATTTTCCTGAACCGTTTTCACCAACGATGCCGATTTTTGCCCCATGATAAAAACTGAGATTAATTCCATTGAGAACCTCGTTGCGACCGTACCTCTTTATGAGGCCCTGCATGGTAAAGATATATTCTCCTGACATAATTCCTCTTGGTTAGAATTCCAATAAACCTGCATTGAATCAGCGCAACATTTTTAAACTTAAAAAAATACTTTTATATCAAATTTTGCAGTAAAAAGGGGAGGGCGTTTTTCAAAGGGGGAAATCTCTTTGTAATAGAATAAAGTCGAACTGATTATTTAAAATAATTTGGAATCCTATTCTCTCTGCAATCCATTGGAATGATTTCGATGAATAAAAAGCGATATGAGTAGGATCGCGCTTGTAATACCATTTTGAAAATTTTTTTTCGCAGGGTTTCCCATCCTCTAATGGGTAAAAGCGGGTCATTATAGCAAGGAAACCATAGGGGGAAATACAGGATATTGCCTGTTGTATATCCTGCATTGGGTTTTTGAAATGCTCAAAAGTTTCTGTAGAGATAACTAAATCATAATTTTTGTTTTTCGGAAAATTGGGGAAAAAATTAAGATCATAAATATCAGTTTTGATTCCTTCTTTTTCAAGTATGGTTTTTAACACAGGCTCGTATCCACAGCCAAAATCCAGCGCAGTTTTTAATGGTGTGCAGTGCTTTTTAATAAGAGTAATTTTTTTCATGAACATATTCACATAACCTTCATTATCGAGGCTATTTTCATGTTCTCGATATCGTGTTATTTCAGATTCGGCCGGAATATGGAATTCGGGAGGAACAAATATCAACCCACAAAGGTTGCAAAGTTGGTATTCCCTATTTTCCCCTGCAGTAAAAAATTTAGCAGGGGTGCTGCAAAGTGGACAATTCATATTTCAGAGCTAATTGAGGGGGAGGGTGCATGACTCCCCTGATTTATCTTGATTCTTAAGACCTGCTCTATATAATCACACAATCTAGTTTTCTCTAAGCGCATAAAACAACGGAGTAAAATTTGTTCATTGAGGTATTCAAATAATGGTGGCATTTGTAAATGGTAATGGGTTGCGTTCCGGTTACGTGATTAAAGTAAAAGGGGTTCTGTATCGAGTTATGACAGCAGAACACCGTACGCCAGGAAAAGGCAAAGCCTTCATGCAGGCTAAATTAAGGAACCTTAAGGACGGCACACAGACTGAAATCAAATTTCGAGCCGACGAAGCCGTCGAACGGGCGGAAATGGAACAAGTTGATATGGAATATCTTTACGAAGATCCTTCGGGGTATTGTTTTATGAACTGCGAAACCTATGAACAGATTTTTCTGAGTGAGAAAATTATCGGAGATGGGAAAAAATTTATGCTACCCAATACCCGTCTCATCGTAGAGTTTTGCGATGATGCTGCGATCGGTGTATCTTTTCCTGAAATGGTTGAGTTGAAGGTGACGGATACGGAACCTGGGTTGAAGGGTGCGACCGCATCCGGATCGGGGAAACCAGCCACTTTGGAAACAGGACTGGTCGTGACAGTGCCTCAATTCATTAAGATAGGCGAGTCGGTCAGAGTTTCGACAACTTCCGGCGAATATCTGGAGCGGGTAAAGAGCTGACCTATTTTGCATATTAATTGCGTCATCCAACTTGCTTCGCCGCAATTAATTTGCCCGTCTATTATTATTTGACTTACCCCCTATATTTAATTAGAGTTAGCTATTAGCGTGTTTGATTAAAGTTTGCCTAATTACCACCTCCTTAAAGTCCAGCCCTCTAGAAAAGAGATGTATAGCATGATTCCTGACCAACCTTTAGGTGTTGTTGAACTGGTAATGCAATCTAGCATGATGGCGAAATGTGTTTTGCTTATCCTGTGTGTTTTTTCTATTACTTCTTGGGCCATTATGTTGAATAAGTATTTTGTATACAAGGCTGCGAAAAATGAAGATAGAAAATTTCTGGACGTATTTTCAAAAAATGAAAACCTCACACAGATATATAATTCTGCTCAAAAATTGCGGCTGAGTCCATTGGCGCGGTTATTTTTAACCGGCTATCGAGAGTTATATTTGTTTCAGGAAATGGCTAAGCTAGACAGAGAAAAGAGTGGTGGGCTGCCTTTGTCATCTGGAGAGAGGTTAACGGAGCAAGATATAAAGGGAATCAGTCTTGCCCTGAATAAATCTATCAATCGAGAAGTGGAAAGATTTTCTAAAAGATTGGAATTTCTAGCGACCACAGGTAGCACGACCCCTTTCATCGGATTGTTTGGTACGGTGTGGGGCATCATGCATTCTTTTCGATCGATTGGAGTTCAGGGTACGGCAAGTATAGGAGGTGTGGCACCTGGCATAGCAGAGGCTCTAATTGCTACCGCAGCAGGGCTTGGTGCTGCTATTCCGGCAGTTATTTTTTTTAATTATCTTAACAATAAGGTTTTCGTTTTGAGCTCCTCCATGGATGATTTT
Organism: Nitrospinales bacterium; assembly: GCA_022450865.1. GTDB lineage: Bacteria > Nitrospinota > Nitrospinia > Nitrospinales > VA-1 > UBA8687. Next base: position 19,074 of record JAKUOQ010000022.1, read on the forward strand.
TGTCAGGACTTTATTTATTTAGCTGAAAAAAACTTTACTCCATCCCAGACAAAAGAGGCTAAGAAAAAAACCGCGACGAAAAAAGAAACTAAGCCTAAGGTAATAGAGAAAAAAGCGAAATAATTCCTAAAAAAACTAATGGTGAAACGACGACGACCCTTTTTAGCTGATATCAATGTAACTCCATTTGTGGATGTCATGCTGGTGTTGCTCGTGATTTTTATGATTACGGCTCCTCTAATGCAGCATGGCATGGATGTCCAACTACCCAAAGAGTCCATCGCGCCCATAGCCATTAAAGAAATTCCCACAGTTTCTGTGAAGAGCAATAAAAAAATATTTTGGAAGCAAGAAGAGTTGGCAAATCTGATGGCTTTGACCCGGAAGGTCAAACAGTATATTGGGGTAGATAAGAATGCCAGCATATATTTGCGCGCAGACAAAATGCTTGATTATGGATTTGTAATGCATGTCATGGCTACAGTTAAAGAGGCAGGAGTCGAAAATATTGGAATGGTGACCGAACCATTGAGCCCATGAGAGCTGAATTTCCCCAGTCGATTGATTTTAACCAAATGTTCGTGTTCTCTGTTTTTGGCCATTTAGTCATTCTGACCATTGTTTTATTTTTACCCAAGCCTTTGCAGGAAGCCAAAGTTGTTGTCCCGGCATTCATAGTAAGTTTGGTAGAAACTTCTTCAGGCAATAAACTAGCGGCTCAAAAAAAAACTATCGGGGATAGAAAAACCCTCATTAAAAAAAGCAACCCGAAAGCAAAAAAACCGGCTGTGGCAAAAAGGGTTACAAAGAAACAGGTTGCAAAGAAACAGGTTGTTAAAAAAAAATCACCACCTAAACCAAACAAAATTTTAACCGCGTTAAAGAAACTGGATAAAAAAACAGTTGCCGTTGCTCCTATTCCTGCAAAAAATATGCTCGAACAGTTAGATCAATTAGCGTTATTAGAATATCCCAAAAAAACTGTGGCAAAGCCTAAAAG
>JAKUOQ010000023.1 GCA_022450865.1 Nitrospinales bacterium
TTTAGTGATTGTCTCCATGGTTCTCACTTTTTGAATGGTGAGCAACACTACACCCATTAAAATCAGCGTCATGAATCCAAAACCAAAACCAACTTTTTTTCCTATTGTCATATCTTTAAAATTAAACATCACCGCTCCCTAAAATAAAAATCCTGCAAATCATAAAACCTAATCTTCGGTCAACAATTTCAGTTGAGTAAAAAGATAAATGGTAATTTGTTTTATTTGATATAGCAAAGCTTTATTATATGATTCAGAAATTGTCCTATATAAAAGTAAGTATTTTTCTTATCATTAAATAGGTAAAATGATTACTATTGGATTTGGTTTTGTTTATCTTCAACACTGCCCTTAAAGTATATTTTCTCCGATTTTTATTTAAGACATTGAAAAATCATGATTTCTCAGGTTCTCTCCTCTGTCCATAGGTTTTGTAGAAGTTCTATTCGTCGCATTAAAGAGCTAGACCACGGAGTCTGAATAATTTTTAGATCCCCTAAGGCTTGATTAATTTGTGTTATAGCAAGATCTTGTTTTTCTAATTTGAACAAGGCCTCTGCCAAATCCACACGAATATGAATTTCTTCTTTTCTATTTTCAATATACTTAGCGATCTTCAAAGCTTGTTCTAGAAATTCTATTGCTTTTTCCCAATACTCCAGCTTCCGGTAATTTAGGCCAATCCCAACCAGTAACTCCAGTTGCTTGTCATGATCTTTCAACTCGCGGTAGCTTTCAAGAGCTTTCAAGTAACAATCTATTGCCTGTTCAATTTTGTCCTGTTTTACAAACACAAATCCAAGTCCGTTATAGGATGTTCCTACATAAGTATGTAATCCTTTAGACTCTGCAAGAACTCTTTGTTCTTCATAATAATTTTTTGCTCGGTCTATATTTCCGGAAACCGCATAGGCATCACCCAAGCTTGCAAGTAGACCACACACTTCTTCAAAATATCCCAACCCCTGAGAAATATTTAATTGCTCCTGGAAATATTGAATTGCTTTTCGAGTTTGCCCTAATCGAGAATAAGCTAGTCCGAGCGCTGACAATGCATTTTTTTCTGCAATCCTGTCCCCGATCCCACGGGCTTTTTGCAAAAAAATCATTTCTGCTTCAATCATTTTTCGTAACTGCAAAAAATCAGACGACTCCAAATTTAACTTTGCAGGTTTTCTGCCATCAAATTCTGCGAGGCGTTGATAATTTACTTCAACCGATTCAGATAACTTTTCTTTAACTTCTTTTATAAAACTAAGCTCTTCTTCTAAATGCTCCAGAAGAACCTCCAAATCTTCAGACCAGAAAACCTCCCTCAAATGATAAGGTTTGTAATCAAGCAACTTCTTTAGCGCGCCAGGGATATTACCTTTTTCTGGTAACTTTGCATCATTGATCAAAACAGGCATAATTAAAATATCTTTATTAATTGCCGATATAATTTCCAGGCGAATTCTTTCATTATCTATAAGGTTATAAGGAGAAATGTCTTCGGTCCCCTCTGAAATTGTTTTTGCAATTACTATAATCAAAACATCACAGGCTTCTATTTCTAACCGTATTTTTTGTGTTGAAATTTTTTCATTATTCTTTGACAAGAAACATCCAGAACCTAAAATTGATTCGCACTGAGAAGCTATTCTCATGGACAAAGGTTCCGCCTCAGAAGAACTGGAACTTAAATAAATAAGCGACATCTCTTACGCTCCAAACGCTTTAATGAATTCATGAAATTTATCAGAAGATTATTATAGCCTTTTCATTCAAAAGGCAGAACATTCAATATTAAGATTAAGTATCATTTGATTATGCTAAACTTTTATTATCCTAAATTAAAATGAAGGTGTTTTATGTTTCGAGTGTTTACTTTAATAATTATTTTCCTTTTTGTTAATGCAGAAAAATATACATATGCTTCGAATTCATCGAAGCAATTAGGATCTATTGATTTTTCTACTTCGGTTTCAGGAACCGCACAAACACATTTCCTGCATGGTGTCGCAGCATTACACTCATTTTGGTATACAGAAGCTTTAAGTGCTTTTAAAAATTCCATCTCTGCAGATCCCCAGTTTGCGATGGGATATTGGGGTATTGCTATGGCACACAATCATCCTCTCTGGGAGGAACAGGATTTCGAATCTGCGAAAGCTGCACTTTCAAAAATCAAAAATATTTCGAAATTAACACAGAGGGAACAGGATTATATTCATGCAATTCGTTTACTCTATGGTAAGGGAGAAAAACACGCCCGCGACAAAGCTTATTCGAAAGCTATGAAAAAAATATATCATAACTACCCCAATGATCTTGAAGCAGCATGCTTTTATAGCCTTTCGATATTAGGTGTTGCCAGAAACACCGTTAATAAACTTAGACTGCAGGTTGAAGCAGGATCTATTGCACTAGAAGTATTCAAAAAAAATCCCAATCATCCTTGTGGCGCTCACTATTCAATTCATGCATTCGATAACCCTGATTTGGCTCGGCTTGCCTTACCTTCAGCCAAACGTTATGCCAAAATCGCGCCCGCATCTCACCATGCCCAGCATATGTCTGCCCATATTTTTGTTCAACTTGGCATGTGGGCGGATGCCGTCGACTCTAATACCAATGGGTGGAAGACTTCAGTTGATTGGGTCGAAAAGAAAAATCTACCCTTAAGCAATCGGGATTACCATAGTCTGCAATGGTTACACTACTCTTTATTACAGCAGGGGCTCATAGATGAGGCTGCGAGTATTTTTGCTATCCAACAAAAGGATATGGCAGAGGGGATACAAACCCAATCCAATTTGCGAGCCGGAAAATATTATTACCGCATGCTGGCCGCTTCTTTTATTGAAACTGAAAATTGGGAGGTTATAGAAAAGTTTCCACCACCAGATGGGTGGAAACCTAAAAGTTTTTCAGAAGCTGGCTATCGCTTTGCTCGTGGATTCTCTGCGGCCATGCAAGGAAAAATCGAAGAAGCGAACAAACATCTTTTAGAGTTAAAAGCTATCCGCAAACAAGATTTTAAAAAAAATTATTACAAGCGTATTGAATATCTAAAAGTATGGGAATTAGAAATTCAAACAGCGATCAAGCTATACCAAAAAGATTTTGAAACAGCAATAAAACTGGTAAAACAAGCCATCCTTTTAGAAGAAAAATTACCTTCGCCTTCAGGTCCCCCGCGTATTCTCAAGCCCTCTTATGAATTACTTGGAGAAGTTTACTTGAAAGCCGAAAAACCCATTCAAGCTCAGGAAAATTTTTCCATTTCCCTGTTGCGGCACCCTAACAGGATTCGCTCACTTGTGGGTATGGCCCGTGCTTCCAATGCAAATAGAAATAGAGAAACTGCTAATGAAAGCTATCAACAATTGGTCTATCAATTAAAAAACGCCAGCGCTGAATTACCTGAATTAAAAGAAGCTAGAAAATTTTTAAAGGGGAAATAAAGAGAGGGTAGGTCCTTAAAAAGAGTGTTATTCGTTGAGCAAACCTCAGCAAGCTACATAATGGCATCATAAATATTGTTCTTTTTCTTGTGGCATTTTGCCGCCATCCTTAATAACCCAAATTCCGAATTCATATGTGCCCCAGGCAACGAACATAAGAAATACAATAATTAGAATCATTTCCAGACCGCTGGGTTTTGCGGGGGAGACTTTCTCTTCTTCATGGGGTTCGGGGTCGGTTGCCATGATTTATCGTTTTTTCAGCCAACTTTCTGCAAGTTGGTGAGCTTTGATCTTTTGATCGTTATTCATTTTTCGTTCGACGTAGATGCGGTTTTTCTTTCCTGCTTCCTGCCCTAGTTTTTCCGAAATGAGCAACCATTTATCAGCTTCAACAATATTTTTTTCAACACCTGTTCCTTTAAAATACATCATACCTAAAACAAGTTGCGCCGCAGCCTGGCCTTTTTCCGCAAGGGGCACAATCATTTTAAAAGCTGCTTTAAAGTTGCGGCTATTCACAGCATTGACCGCATCTTCAAAACTATCAGCACAAACAAACGTAGGACAAATGCCACCAATAAAAAGGAGAAACGTTAATACTTTAGATTTAAGATTCAAAAACATTGATTTTACCGAAAAAAATCCACCCAGAGGAGCTGAGTGGATTTTAAAGAGGTAATCACCTTAAAAAGGCAATCGGCAAATTGCGACTCTCCCCCCTACCTCTATGTTAATCTGATTTTTTTTCTATCCCCTTAATAATAGAGTTTCCCTTGGGTGCGTGTTTTCTTAGATGTTCGCGGACCAACATCACCGCATGATTATCATCCATCGCGGAAATGAAAATGCTAAAATCATCCTCAGATTTATCCGTTTCTTTAATTAAAACACCTTTTACTTTGAAACTGTATTCTTTAGGTGGCATTGTATTTTCTGCTTGATTTAAAAACATATTATATAAAATCTACATCAACCATTCAATTTGCTTAAGGGGTTTTTTAATGAATGGCGGAATAAATTTTAGGATAGCTATCCGGGTTCCAGAAATTTTTTATGTTTTAAGAAACCATGAATCTAAAGAACCCGACAGGTTTATTGAGGAAGCGGAGTTAATAAAACACCATCAATCGGGTGAAAAAGATACCGTTTCCGATGAAGTGCAATTGGGCAGAGATCAGATTAATAATATTTGCAATGTGCTTAAATCCACATTTACAACCGATACAAAAAGTATTTCCGTATTTAAAAATTATATTTTTAATCTGGAGTCCAATTCTAAAGAATCCGCATTGCTGGAAGTGAAAAACTATATACAGGAAATGAGGACTATTGAGCAAAAATTTTCTGGTGAAAATTTATCAAAAATTTTTCTTAATCATTGGCCAGATAAAAACGAAGATTTTTATTTTATATTAAAGAGCATTGATCTAGCCGGAATCAGGGTGGTACGCGACAGTAGTTTGCTGGAAAGTCTTTCAGATGAAGAAAAAATCAACATATTTCTGGAAAATTATTGAGGGTTTTTTTACCATCTTTGAGCTAAAATACAATTGACTTAATGAATTTCCGGGTCTATTTTAATGCAATAGATTGCGCGCTTAAAAAATAATAGGAGTTTTATTATGATTAAGCTCCGAATTTTCATAGTTGTATTGATTCTTAGCAGTTTTCTTGGCCATTCCGCCCAGGCCAATAATTTTAATGCTTGTCTTGGTTTACTCCAACCTATTGATAATCAAGTCGCAAGTATCAAAGCCCGGGGAGGGGTTTGGGAGGCCTTTGAAAAAAGAAGTCTTTATAGAAACCATTCCACGGTAGCCCTGCACCTCGATCAAAAAGCCATTGCCCTTATTTATACACTAGACTATATTTGTCACGCTTTGAATGGTATTCCTCGGAATGATGTTTCAAATTATATTTTGCCCCTTTGGCGTGAAAAAGGGGAGAAAGAATTTATCAAATATCAAACAGATGGTTATGGATACGCTGTGGAGGAAGTAATGACTTGGGTAGAATATGCAAAATACTACGAAAAAAACTACAAACGAAAACTCGACTTTGCCCAAGTTCAAAAGACCATGGAAAAATGTAAACCTCTGGTCGATCGATTTGTAGATATAGTTCATAAAGTAAGAAAAACCAACAAGGTTAAAGAGGTAGTTGAAAAGTCAAAAGCTTTAATAGGTGAGTTTGCTAATTTGCACAAAACAGATCCTGTTCTTAAACAAGCGGATCACGAAAATGCGGCAATACCTCACGCATCCACGCTAACCGAATCTGCCGATGAAATGTAGCTTTGAAGTTCAAGGAAAATTTGTGAATGATTGAAATTCAATGCACTCAATGCAAAGCTTTTATTGCCCGCTATAAAGGCTCAGGTGAGTTGGACCTACTGCTTTTGAACAAGGTTATTAAACCTATCTTCCTTAAAGAATTGGGATCTTCCACAAAGGCCGATCTACCCTTGCTGATTTGTCATGAATGTGGCAACAAGCTGGGTAAACCAACTATTAATGGAAAAGGACAACTTGCCTATAAAATGATCAAAGGTTCGTTTCGTAAAAAAGGTATCATCAAAGCGATGACCCCTAGTCCACATACTAGTTGGCGTTAGCGAAACCGCTATAATAAAAGAAAAAACCTAAAAAGCAGACAGAATTTTATTGAGGCTTTTACTATAATTAAAAATCCATTAAAAAGTATAAATGAATAAAACCACAAAAATTGTTCTGGTAATTCTTGCTGCCCTTCTAGTTACGATGTTTTTTCTGATGTGGGAAAGCCTTGGTGGTGGACCTACCATAGCGCCCCGATCTGCTCTTTAGATTAATTGATCGGTATCCACCAAGCTCGCGATATTTGAAAAATATTCTCCTCTCGATCTTGAGAAGTTAAGAGTAGATCCTGCCCCCCTCGTGAACTTCGAATTTGCTTCGAAAAACAATTTGTGATTTTAGGCTCGGCATAATCAGTAAGTTTCTATATCGATCTCTTGGAAAGAAAACTACACTTCTAATTCAGATGCTGTCCAAGCCATTGGGTCATTAGCTCCACCCGCGAAACCCATTTTACTTACAACTATTAGACCAAAAGAAGTGGGTTTCTTAAACCAATTGATTACCTTGGGAACGATAGCTTTTGGATCCATTCCCTGTTCTATAAGCTGGTAAGCACGAAGAGCGGTTATCTTCATCGCGATTGCTTCTCCATCCCCAGTGGCAGCAACTGCGCCTTGGGGGCCAACAAAAAGTCCACAACCTATTAGTGGAACGTCCCCTACGCGACCGGGAATAGCGTTATTAATTCCTCCCGTGCTGAGTGCCGCGGCAAACTGATCTCCATCTCGAATAACACAACCAACGGTGTCGGTGGTGGAAAAGTCTTTCCCTGTATTTCTAATTTCATCTAAAGATACCGTTTTACAGTCTTGGTTGGTTGCAAACTCTGCGGCCCCCTTACCTGCAAGAACGCGATACTCTGACTGGCTCACTATGGAAGCTACTTGGATTGGATTTCTAAAACCTTCCAACGCCGCAACAGCACCAAATCGGCCCGAACTGTCCATGCATGATGCATCCATTTGGACTGATCCATCGCTGCGTCGATGAGACCCTATTCCTGCATTGAATCTGCTGTCATCCTCTAAAGTGGCAACCGCAGCGCAGGCTGCGTCTATAGTTGGTTCGCCGGTTTGTAATCCCATCATACCCATTTGTCCTGCGATGGCCGTGCCATCGGCATAAGCTGGATCAGACCCCGCTCCACCATGCGTTAAAACTACAATCTTTTTTTTATCTGTCATATTTGTATCTCTAAAAGAGAGCTAAAGTTGTAGGGTTATTATAAATGAGGTATCCTAAAGACCAATCAAAAAACATGAGTCACCTATGGTTAAGTTTTGTTTACAATGTAAAAACGCGTTCTGGGGAGGTCAATATTGTCCCAAATGTGAAGGAGAAATTGAGCTGCTCGACGCCGCCTTGCCAGAGAATAAAAAATACCTTCCTGAACTCAATATTGATGTACGCCCTAAATATTATGCCCGAAGTTCAATGTTGCTATCCTGCTTTGGATTCGTCATGGCGCTGCCCCTAGGTGCATTTATTTTTCTCCGAGGAATTTCTACCAGCGATAACTTGATGCTCTGGTCTTCGATTGGACTAGGAACAGTTTTTTTAGTTTCCTGGGGCTGCTGGTACTTCGCCCACCGACTCTTCGACAAACAAATGGAAGATGTCGAAACTAAAAATAAAGAACCTCAACTCGACTAAAACAGTAAGTCCTGTTTGATGAACTTTTTAAAACGATCGATAGGGACGGATTCTGTACCACTCATCTAAAAACCACCGCTACAGCAACTAAATATTCCTTCCTAATACCTACACTCCTATTTCCAATAATAATTTCTAAATATTGCCCTATAATTTCTAGATATTACCCTTATATTTCAATAATTTAATAAATATTTAGACAAAAAATGCGAATTTGTTCAATTTTTAATTGACAAATATAGAAATTTATCTAATAATAAATTTAGACAATATTCTAAGGTTTCATTATAATCTTTCTAACGGAGACAAAGTGATGAAAGCAAAAAGAAGTATCCTAAAAACCTTAGCTTTAGCTTCAATATCATTAATCATCGCAACCACTAGTTTCGCACATTCTAGCCAAGATGATTCTACAGTTCCATGCAAATGGCAGTTTTCTGAAAAATTATATTCAAAGGTTGAGAGAAACCTGAACACTATAAAAACTACCGGGGTTATAGGGTTGAATCCTTTTAAACAAAAAAAGGTTAATAACTATGGCGCCAAGGTTGTAAACAATTCCAGCTCCATTGTTAGAAATATTGATGTCATTTTTGGAAAAACTTCTTCGGGCATAAAAGTTGTTGATGCTTCAATTTTTAATACAGCTGCAAATGACAATTTTGTCCCCTTGGTAAAAGATTCAAATATCTCAAAATTTTCTATGAAAAAAACTTTTCATGTTGAGCATGGACATAAACGTCTACATGTTAAATGGAGTTTTGGAGATAAGACAAACTCAAAAATCGTAAAACATCTGTTTAAAAGCAAGGAAAAGCTGTCTGTAGGCTTGACCCAACTTGAGCAAAATTTGTTGACCGAGTATGGAATACAATGTGGAAATAAATTCGAACTTTCTATTTCCGATAATAGATTTCTTGTTGAGAAAACTTCGGAAGGACTAATAATCCTTAACCATATTGAAAATATAGATGTTGTTAAAGCAGGTTTCATTAAAAATAAGGTTAAGGTTAAGGGCAATATTTAACAATGATTTTAAATATAAAGGATCACTACTCCTATGACTGAACCAAACAAAATGGAAAACTTTATCTCAATAGGAGAATTGGCGCGGCTGACCGGAATTACAACTCATACGTTGAGAGTATGGGAAAAACGCTATGGTTCTCCATCCTCTCAACGGCTTCCTTCCGGCCATCGCCGATACCCAAAAGAAGATGTCCCTAGGCTGAGGGCGGTTGCAAAAGCTTTGGGTTCGGGGTATCGGGCCAGTAAAGTGGTCCCAGGAACTTTGGAAGAGTTGCATGGTTTGATGGGTTTGCAACACTTAATAAATAAAACCGCAAATCCAGACCAGAAAAATTCTTCTAACGAGCTTGTGATTGAGCGGTGGATAAAGTTAATTCATGATTTCGATGACGATGCTCTTCTTCAATCATTTCATGAAAAATGGAGCCAATTCGGTCCGCTTAAATTAATTGTCGACTTGATGGTCCCTTTAATTGAAAGGATAGGTAAAGGCTGGGAGTGCGATGAACTCACAATTTCTCAAGAGCATTTCGCAACAGAATGCATTAGCAGTTTTCTCACCAGTAAATGGAGACAACTAAATATTCGAAAAGAAGGCTGGACCATATTGATGGCTACACTTCCCGGGGAAACTCAATCCCTCGGGCTCCTTATGGCAGCAGTCGTTGCAAGCCTTTCTGGAGGAAAAATTATTTATCTGGGAATCGATACACCTTTGGAAGATATTATTTCAACTGCAATAAATCAAAAACCCGAGCTTCTTTGCTTCAGCATCTCCTGCATTCTAAATCCACTTGATACAGAAGAAAAAATTCTCCGGATAAGTAACGAGTTGCAAAACGAAGTAACAATTATTTGCGGCGGCAAAGGAACTCCGGAAAATTTTCCCAGCATAAATAAGATCGAAGATTTTAATTTATTTAACAAATGGTTGGAAAAGTTTGAAGAACAGTTACCAACTGCGGTCTAAATCAAAATTTTTTGAATACAGGTTTCCAACCTGGGAATGGATAAATCATGCAAAACAAAAAACTAGGAGTAATCCTTATCGGGCATGGAGGATTACCCTCGGATATTCCGAAAGAAATTATTGAAGACTTTATGAAAGTCCACAAACAAAGAATACGGACAGGCACTCCTATAACTGCAAAAGAAAAAGAGCTGGATAACGTAATTAGATTCTGGACAAGGTCACCTGCCACAGATCCTTATAAATATGGATTAGAGAAGCTAGCCGCAGAACTTGCTCCTCGACTGGAAGATTATATTTTAATAACCGCCTATAACGAATTTTGTTACCCCTCAATTGAGCAAGCAGCTGACGTATTAGCAGAGAAGGATATTACCGAAGTCATACTGATTACTACCATGATTACGCCAGGGGGCTCCCATTCTGAGAGAGAAATACCCGAGGAGGTTGAAGCCCTTCGCCTTAAATATCCGAATGTTAATTATCAGTATGCTTGGCCCTATGACCTAGATATTTTTTCAAATCTATTAGCAGATCATATTATTAATTTTAACAAAACACCATCTCCTTAACTAAATAGGATAGGTAAATGTCTGAACAAAAATATTTTTATAGAGGGTGGGATATGGTGAAGCTTATAAGCTCTGAGTTTAATCTTATCATCACTAGTATTTTTGCTCTAGTTGGCCTTTTATGCTTCTTTATTACTCCCAGTTATTCTCTTGGCTGGCAAGATGAGGAATGGATCAAACCGGGCTGTCCTAAAACGGTGTCAGGAAATTGGGCTGTGGATAACCTGACCAATAGAAATTTAAAATTACTCTCTATTAATAATAAGGAATTTATATATATTTCCAAAAATGATCAAAAGCATAAATTTGGAATTATTAAATCTTCCTTTGGTTTAGAAAACCAGTATCTAGAAGTAAAGCTTAAACCTTTAAACAAAGGAAAAGAACTGGTAATGAAAATACGACCTCATCTTGTTCGCATGAGCCGTAAAGCTGAGAAGAAAGATTCCACCTGCCTGATTAAGGTATTTACTTTTAAAAATGAGCAAAATGCCAAAAGGGATAAATATTCGGAATGGAATATATTCCGATTAATAAAATAATTAGATGTTTTTTACCTTATTAGAAAGAGTGATAAGAGTATGGCTTATGAATGCAAAGTTTATGATAAAAATGGAAAACTAAAAAAAATATTACGAGAAAGCGAGTTGACTAAATCGAGTCAGGAATTTTTTAATCAACGTTCATTAAAAAAAGCAAGCTCTTTTATAAATAATCTTAAAGAACCCGTTATCGATGTCAAAAAGGGAACAAAGTTCTACAATAAAACATGCGTGGTATGCCAGAAAGAATTTCATCCTAGACATCCTAATTCAAAATATTGTTCGCATGAGTGCCAGAAGATTCTATATCTAGCCAAGAAAAAAAAGGGAAATCCCGGTTAAATTTTCCGGGGTTGGAAGTTTCTCCGGTTTTCAAAGCTTGCTCCCTGAGCAAAAAAGAAAACTGGGGAACCGGGATTTCCCGTCTTATTTTAAAAATAGTCAATCACTAGCCCGATGGCCGATATCTTTTCTATAGTGGATACCCTGCCACTTGATTTTATCTACGGCCTCATAAGCCTTGGCGATAGCAGTATCGGTATTTTCTCCGGTAGCGGTCACACCTAAAATTCGACCGCCCTGAGTCAAGACCTCTCCATCTTGGGTTTTAGTACCTGCATGGAATACCTCTACCCCTGGAAGAGAGTTAGCATATTGTAATCCAGATATAGGTTTTCCTTTTTCATAAGGCCCTGGATAGCCTTCAGCTGCCATCACCACACATACTGATGATTCGTTTTTCCATTGCAAAGGACATTGATCTAGAGTCCCGTCAATACACGCTTCAAATATGGGAATGATGTCGCTATCCATTCGCACTAGAAGAGGCTGAGTTTCCGGATCACCAAAACGGACATTGAACTCAAGAATCTGAGAACCTTTTTTAGTCAACATCAATCCGGCATAAAGAATCCCTTTAAAGGGTCGATTCTCCTGTTGCATGGCCGAAATCATGGGTAGCATGATTTGATCACGTACCTTTTGTCGCATTATTTCAGTAAAAACCGGTGCGGGAGAATAGGCACCCATACCGCCAGTGTTTGGACCTTTATCACCATCATAAGCTGCTTTATGGTCTTGCGCCGAATCCATAAGTAAAACCGTTTGTCCATCACTAAAAGCCAAAACAGAAACTTCCTGTCCTTGCAGAAATTCTTCGACAACAATTTGATTTCCAGCCTTACCAAAGGATTTCTTACACATTATCGAATCTACAGCAGCTAAAGCTTCATCGGCAGTTTGGCACAACAAAACTCCCTTTCCTGCTGCAAGGCCATCTGCTTTAATGACCAAGGGACAATTTTTGAGTTTTATATATTCTGCCGCATCGTCTTCGGAGCTAAAGGTTTTATACTCTGCGGTTGGAAGCCCATACTTTGCCATAATATCTTTTGCAAAAGATTTGCTACCTTCTAATTCTGCGGCCCGTGCAGTTGGGCCAAAAATGCGTAGACCTTTTTCCTCAAACTGATCAACAATTCCCATAACCAGCGGTTGTTCTGGTCCCACCACCGTCAAATCTATTTTCTTTTGTAACGCAAATTCCAAAAGGCTTTTAATATCATCGGCTGCGATGGCAATATTCTCAGCTATTTCTCCTGTACCTGCATTCCCTGGCGCGCAGTAGATTTTTTTGACCCGCGGGCTTTGCTTTATCTTCCATACCAGTGCATGTTCGCGTCCACCACCACCAATAACCAAAACCTGCATATTCTCTTCCCCGAATCCTTAGTATTATTCCTCAAAGAATTTATATAAAATACTTGCGTGTTGCAACTCTGTTTCCTTAAAAAGACCTGAAATGTTAAAACTCGATTCTATTTCCAAATCGTTTGATGAAAAACCTGTCCTTCAAAATATTTCTCTGGAAATTGAAGAAGGAGAAAGGTTTTCCCTCTTAGGGCAAAGCGGTTGCGGAAAATCTACCCTTTTACGCCTGATTGCAGGGTTTGAATCTCCCGACCAAGGAAAGATATGGATAGAGGGTAATGAAGTTAGCTCCCTTCCTGTCGAAAAAAGGCCTGTTGGATTGATATTTCAAAATTATGCGTTGTTTCAGCATATGACTGTTTATGACAATATTGCAGTTGGACCACGAATAAAGAAACTATCGGAATCTGAAATTTCAAAACAGATAGATGAGCTTTTAGAAATTACCCACCTAAAAGAACTGAAAAATTCATACCCTCAAAATATCAGTGGTGGAGAAGCACAACGTGTAGCTTTGGCAAGGGCTGTTATCAATCGGCCTAAAATACTTTTGTTGGACGAACCTCTTTCTGCTCTTGATCCCAGCTTGAGACAACATTTGCGTGAAGAGCTTGTAGAAATGCAAAAGACCTTGGGAATCACATTTCTTTTTGTAACCCACGATCAGGAGGAAGCTATGAGCATGGCTACCCACATGTGTATTATGGAAAAGGGGATCATCAAACAAACGGGAACTCCAGCAGATCTATACGAAAGACCTGAGTCTTCTTTTGTAGCTAAATTCCTTGGAGAAATCAATTGCCTTGTTGGAACAGTAGAACAACAAATTGGTAACTTGGTTACAATTTCCTTGGGTGAGAATGGGAAAATTCAATTATTATCTGAGTCTAATGAAATTAAAAACAACCGATGTTATGTTCGTCCTGAGAAAATATTTTTTGATACGGGAAAAGAGCAAAAAGAACCGGTAAATAGTCTCGAAGGGACTCTTGTTAGTATCGATTTTTTCGGGAGTTATACTCGGTATCAAATTCAACTTACAGATGGCACTTTGTTTAAACTTTCTCTTCACCACAGAAAACCCAAACAACACAAACACTTTATCGGGGATTCTGTTCGTGTGCTATTTCCGATCTCTGATGTATTTCAAATTCATGAAAATTAAAATTTTTAAGCTCGCTGTTTTTATATTTATTTCTTCTTTGTTGGTAGGCTGTGGAGGTAGTGGTAAATATAAAGATGACACCTATATTGTCGCAACAGATGCGACACTGGCCCCTATGTCGTTCATGAGTGTTGGAAACGATATGATCGGATTCGAACCCGATTTAATAAATGCCATAGCTGACAACGCTGGAATAAATATTAGGCTCGTCAATGTAGAATGGGCCGGACTTTTTGGCGGTTTGATCACCAAAAAATTTGATATGATTATCAGTTCTGTAACAGTCCTGGAAGAAAGAAAACAGCGAATGGGTTTCAGCATCCCCTATCTTAAAAGTGGACTGACTCTCGTTGTCAGAAAAAATGAAAAAAATATAACGTCTTTTGAAGATACTAAAAACAAAAATGCATTGGTCGGAGCTCAGGTTGGAACCACCGCTTATTATTTTTTGGAAAAAGAATCGTCCATAAGAACCAAAGGATATCAAATGTATGGTCATGCCATATCTGATCTAATCAATGGAAAGGTTGATGCTGTTTTGGGGGAAAGCTCTGGAACCTTATTCTTAAAAAATCAGCCTCTGTTTCAAGAAATAAAAATTGTTGGAGAAATTCTATCTAATGAATTTTATGCAGTGGTATTGAGAAAAGGTGAAAACCAACTTATGACCCAGATTAATTCTGCTATCAAAAATTTGATTGCCGATGGAACAATAGCTCAGCTTCATAAAAAATGGGATCTGGGTCAAGCCGCACAAGTCCCCTAATAGTTATTTTTATAAAGTGGATTAGGAAATCCATGACAAGAAAAATATCTAATTCAAAAAATATAAACTCCCAGACATGGGCCTGGAATATAGCTGTATTGGCTAGTATTTTATTTTTGGTTTATCTCCCCTCAAAAGAAGCTCTTTCCACAAGTAATCAGTCCGGGGGATATCTGGAACTTTTGTCACTTTTACCCGCAGGTATTTTCTATACCTTGCTTGTTACTTTTCTAGGTAGCTCCGCAGCTATTTTTGTAGGCTTACTCGTAGGTCTAGGAAAGCTTTCAAAGAGTCCAGTCATTCGACTTACCGTTTCATTTTACACAGAGATACTTCGCGGTGTTCCGTTGCTGGTTCTTTTATTCTACATTTATTATGCCTTGGGTGAGTTTATTCATATGCCGGCATTGGTTGCTGCGGTCGCAGGTTTTGGGTTTAGTTATGGAGCATATATGGCAGATGTGTTTCGGTCAGGAATTGAAGCGGTTCCAAAAGAACAAGGTGAGGCGGCTCGCAGCCTAGGCATGAACGAAAAACAGGCGTTGACTCAAATAATTCTTCCTCAGTCCATGCGAACCATCATTCCAGCCATAGGAAACCAGGCATTAGGAATGTTGAAAGATACCAGCCTAGTTTCTGTTCTGGCAATTTCAGATATTTTGCGTGTGGGTAATGAATACGCCACTAAACATTTTAATTTTTTTGAAACCTACACTTATGTAGCATTAACCTACCTACTACTCACCCTCTTACTATCTCGAATAGTCTACAAACTGGAATTCCGTTATCGCATAGAAAGTAGTTAGGTTTTGGGTAGGTATTAAGAAACTGGAGTAAAAAAAATTTATTCAATATCGTGACTTTGGTTAATTTAAATATTATATTAAAAAGATTTTGAGTTCAGGAGAGTTGAAATGAATGCAGCAATTGATAAAGAAAAAAATATTGATATTGATGACTATTTTCTTCTAGCCGGAAGAAACTGGAATGGTCAAACAGAAGATTACACCGCCATCGGCGATTCTTCTACATCCATAAAATATTTTGACAATTATGTCGATGCCGAGCGAACATTTCAGAATGGGGCCATATCTGTATTTCCTGAATTAAAGGGAAAAGATATTAAACTCGATTTGATTCATGTACGCTATGGAATTAATCGATTAGTACTAAGCCGGATAGTATTTTAATTTTTTCTTTTGGATAAATTTTAATAAAAGAAGACAAATTTCTTCCATATAAATATCTTTATCTGCTGAAACCTTCTAAATATGGGGTTGCAATATAGTGATAAATTTAATCAGTGGTTTATGAATGTGAATGAGGTGGATAGAGAATTCGCACATATTTGACTATTAATTAGGCTTGGTTTTAACCAAAGTCTATTTTGGTAGCCATTGAAACTTGATTCTTAATACTATATATTATAATGGTATTAATAGTTTACAGGTATGGGGGCGATCCGGTGTCGACGGGAGAGCTGAAGCAAGGGTTGCATGTACGGGATGCCGTTGGCCCGTTAAAAAACGGCTTATTTATAATCGCCAACGATTATGATGTAGCTGTAGCCGCTTAATTTAACCGGTTACCGTCCTCCGTTTCCATGTTCGCGGGAAACGGATAGGACGTCACTTAGCGAACTGGTTCTGTTTGCATGTTCCGGGTAAATAGAACGAGATTTTTAGGAACTGGTTTCGACCCGATCCTGCTTCTGGGAGTTAGTCGAAATGAGAATCAAATCAGAAGACAAGCATGTAGACGCCTTTGACTATACCCTTTCGGACGGGGGTTCGATTCCCCCCGCCTCCACCAAGCCTACTATTTAAAATAGTTTAAGTCTTTTGTCAGCCTTATTTGATTGTTTTCGGTACTATCATTAATTATATTTCGTCTTCATGGATTCAATAATTGCCAGTAAAGCCGAACAATAATATAATCGTAAATATGAATAACCTTTCAAATATTTATAAAAAGCCCTTTTTCGCTTGTATTTTGTGTGCCATTTACGCTGCGGCTTCCTGGGGTATAACTTTATTTGGTTTGTAACAGCCCCTTAAAAAACTAAATTGCAGGCACAGGACAAGTGCAACCACGAAACTAAGAAGTGTCCAAACATAGAGCGGGCAACTTCAAACGAGAGAGCAAAAACAAAAACACACGCAAAGGGACAAGGACGAAAATGACAAGAGAATATATAGAGAAACATAGTGACAATGGTGAGAGAAGGAAGGGTAAGACCTTAGGACAGAAACAGGTAGAGGAAATGATGGGCACACGCAAGATGTCAAACGAAGAAAGAAAACAAAGCAGAAAAAAGAACAAACAGGAGATGAAAGGGCCAGACGATACCCACAGGAACTTAACCTAAACAAATAATTTTTTTCACAAACTATATCCTTAGTAACAATTAAAAATTCCCGCGGTTTAAAAACGATACGCGTAACTACCTTGCCTTTTATATTAATTCCCCTTTCCTATGAGGCTTGCCTTTCCGTTCTTTTGCTTCCAACTCTTCTAATTCTTTAAAACGAATAATTCCTGACGTAAAATTTTATTTTCCCAAAGAGACAAAACTCATATGAATTTATTTCGCAGGATTTATGTACTAATAATATTTATTTTTCGAATATTTTCTGACAGCTTAGTCCAAAAATGCCCATAAAGGGGCTTAAAAATACAGGAAAGTTAGATTTTAGACAGGAAATATATCCAAGAAGAGGACCAGGGTCGATTTACACACTACCGTTCAACACGGATTGCAAACCACAGAAAGCCTCAAAATTTTAGGATTAAGCCAGTACGGTTAAACAGCGGATTCAATATGCAATAAAGCTGGAACTCATTTAAAGAAAAGGCCGTACGAACGTTTATAAATGTACCAAAAATATTTAATTTTAGAACACTTCGTTCAACAAACACCCATAAGAATGGCTTTAAATTGAAAAAGTGGCGAAAGGGGCATAATAAACACAACTCCGGTGAACCTTCGATGTTCGCCTAGAGCAGGTATTTTATAGGTTTTTCCCCTCTACCACTTTTTATCATAAAACAAGACCCCATTTTCTTATTTTGAATAGTCTGAATTGTTCATATTAAATCAGGACCCATATAAACATAATGGAGGATGAATGTGACTGCCCGGTTCAGGCAGGTTTTGGTAAGTGGGCCAACTACATATTGACTTTTCTTTCCTGAATCTCTGCTCTTCTGACTTTTGCCAATTTTGCCAGTTCACCCAACGCTTTTCTTGCACGGGCAGCTGCGGCCTTAATATTTTTTGTTTCAAAGCTTGCATTTTCCGCTAGATAATTTTCATAAGCAGAAACAATTTCGTCATGTGTCATCCTGTGCTCCTCAATAAAAGTTATTTATTTTCTAGGCTAAGAAAATTAACACATTTTTCAAGACAAGATCAACTGAATACTCATAATAATTATCTGGATGTTCATTTTAAATAGGAAAATCCTTTGTAGAGGGCGTTTTAAGCTTTTCTAATAGATATTCCCAGGCAGAGGTCTCTTGAAAATATTAAAAAATTTTGGTTTTGAAAATCAATAAAAGTAATATAATAAATCCTAAATACATTTAATATTTTATTAATTTCATTACAAAATTGAGACTAGTTATTATGGCTGAAATAGGCAGGCGATTTTCCCTTGATAAAGTTCATGTTGATTCAAGTCTAAAAAACAAAATTTTTTCGGCAGATGGTGACGATCATATCGGTAACTGGAACGGAGAATGTATTGATGATCTTGTAATAGAAATTGACCGTATTGAAGAAAGGACAGACCCAAATTATTCAAGCTTGCCCCATAGGGAAAATATTCCTGAAGACTTGAGATTACAAGTCGAGAAAGATTTTCCTATATGGACATGCGACATAAAAGGAAGATGCCTGACTGGAGATGCAGGAGATGGAATTACAAAAGTTGAAGAAATTCGGGATTTTTATAAAGAAAAATATGGAAGCGTTGATAACTTTAAGGAAAAATTAAGAATAGAGCGCGAAAAGTTTGTTAAAGAAATTAAAGATAGGTCGGCGGGTGAGTAATAAACTCTAATTAATATTTATATTATTGAATAAATGGATATTAGGGGCTTATAAATATAAAAATAGTGGGTAAGAATCCACATTTAGCGAGGAGTAAATGAATATTATTTCAATTGATGAATTGCATGAAAAAATTGATACCTTAGGGGATAACGATTTGGTTTTGGATGTTCGTTCCCCTGGTGAATTTGGATCAGGCCATATTAAAGGTGCGCGCAATCAAGATCATGAAACTGTTACTGATATTGCTGAGGAATTAAAAACACTCGATACCGTTTATGTTCACTGCAAAATGGGGGGCCGTGCAAAAATGGCTTCCGAGGCTTTAGAAAATGCTGGGCTAACAAATGTAGTATGTGTTGGCAATGGCGGGATGGAACGTTGGGGTGAAATGGGCTGGCCGGTAGAGTAGTTTAGAAATAAAAAAAACCCAGGAAAAGAAGCCGTGTTACCAGCTTCTTCCCTGGGTTTATTCTTTGGTCAGACGGATTGCTCCGCTTTAAAGGCTTAGTACTCCAGTGTATTCCACTGAGTTACACCCTTCTGGCCATTTCTTTCCTTGTTCTGACCGTTCCAAACAGCAATAGCCATAGGTGTTTTACCACCTGTGAATTGCGTGTCGTTAGCGTCAGAGTTTGTCAAAGAACGTTTGAAAACAACAGACCAACGGTTGTTAGACCAGTTGCCGTTGCCTTGTACATCCTGATGAGCCTGAGTGGTCAAGGTGCTAAAACCTTCAGCATTCAGATCTTCAACAGATGAAACGCGCAATGATGCATCTGAAAGGATATTACCGGTAGAACGACCGGCGTTGAAAACGCCTTCGTTTTTACCCATACCAAAGTCAACATAAGAATGTCGCTTGCTGATGTCGCTAGCTCCCTGACGATTGGCAGCTGTGGCTTTAGAACCAGAAGTGTGCGCAGGTTCTTGACCAGTCAGTTTACCATCGGGCTCATACATGTAGTAACTACCAGAACCCATAGCCATGTACTTATATTGATCTTCTAAATCCTGCATGCCACCATTGCCAGTTGTTCCAGCGCCTTCTTTATCCCAAGTCGCTTTCCACTGCCAAATGTTAACACGCTCGCCGTCTCCACCCATTGTGAAAGGAGGCTCTTCGCCAGACTGATTCACTGGGAACATAATGGCTGCTTGATCTTTATACTGCTGAGATTGAACCATAATGTCATTACGGGTAGGATCTGTCCAGCTCAGACGAACTGCGATTTCCTTACCGTTATTAGCGGCACGAACATTAACCCATTTGGTCTCAGGAGCAGGCCACATTGGGTTGGTGATCATTTGCGGATCCAAGTCCACAACAGTGTGCTTGTGGAATGTAGGACCATAACGAGTCCAGAAAGGGTCATCCGCATTTATCGGAATATTTCCCTGGACTTTGATAGCTTTGATGTCGGCTGCATTGGCACTTACAATTCCAAGCACAAACG
>JAKUOQ010000024.1 GCA_022450865.1 Nitrospinales bacterium
TCGAAAGAGGCTATAGCCTGAGAAGAAATAATATAATTAACTCTAATTTTCTTGAAGATGTGCGTAGCCAATGGGATTGGAAAAATATTCAGAAAACACTTCGTCTTTGTAATTCCTATGATAACTCCCTTTCGCGAATTTTGAAAATGGGGTTGTTGAGGTTTGGGGGAAAGTTGGATGAAATTGAACGGGCAATTGAAGCTGGTGGACAACATGAAGCATCTTTAATGAACTCTAATCTTCGTGTATTAGGGGCAATTGCGAATATTACTCCTATGATGGGATTACTGGGAACAGTTATTGGAATGATTAAGGCTTTTAATGTGATATCGCTGAGCGGAACGGGAAACCCGGGTTTGGTTGCAAGCGGTATTTCTGAGGCACTAATTACTACAGCAGCGGGAATGTTGGTCGGTATACCGGCACTAGTTTTGTATCATTATTTTCGCGGTAAGATTGATCGTTATGTTTTTGAAATGGAAGAAGTAGCCATTCAATTAGTTGAAGAGCTTTCTTATGATGGTTTTGTTAAGGAAAAAAGTTCGGGCAAGCCCAAAAAAGTAACTTCTGGGTTTGAATAGCAACAGAAAAAATCTAAAACTCGGGAGCTAGCTTGCGATTTAGAAGAGAAGATGAAGATAGTTTTGCAATGGAGATGACGCCGTTGATTGATGTTGTATTTTTACTCATCATCTTTTTTATGGTGTCTACAGTTTTTGTGGAATTTAGTCGCCATATGGAGATCAATCTGCCTACATCCAAGTCTTCTGTGATTGATGAAGAGCCAAAAACCCTTGAAATTAAAATGTCGAAGGACAAACAAATTTTTCTTGCGGGAAAAAGTACCAATATACTGGGGCTAGAGCAGGCCTTGGCCAAACTTGATGTTAAAAACAAAAAGCAAACTGCGGTAATTCGTGCTGACAAGATTCTTCCTTATGGTGAAGTTATTGAGGTAATGGGCCTTTTACAAAAAGCAGGAATTCTTGATATCAGCGTGGCGGTAAAATAAGGTATAATAAATTAATTATTACAACTTTCTATAACTAAAAAGCCTGCCGAAATATTAGGTGGGCTCTTATTGTTTTAAGGAGATTATGGATGGCAACCTATACAAAAGATAAAGATGTGGAAACCACGCTCGAAGATGACGCAGAAGCGCGTGATGCAATGCGAGAGGTTTTCTCCAACACTGCAAGGTGGCCAGCTGGTTTTAAAGGTTTCACTGCTGATGTGGCTGCAAATATCAATGGGGAAGAACAAAAATGCAAGGTAACAGTTAAAGGGCCAAAAGATATTAAAATTAGCGACGTTGAAGAAAAAGCGAAAAGTTTTCTAAACGAAAACCTGTCATCAATTGCTATGCATCGTGGACCCCGATCTTTTGAAGAGTCGGATGGGAAATACAAACTGATATTCGGTGATGATGGCTCGCATCCCTTAGGGCGCAAACTCGTTATGGGTGGCGATGGCATGAGTTCCTTCTATCGCATCAAGGATGGGCGGATCCAGCAAATCAATCGGCAGACACCCCGTTTTTCTTTCTCGATAAATATTGAGGAAAGTCAAAAAAATCAAGATGGGAAATTTCTTACGAGAAAATACTCGGTTTTCTACTTCAACCCTGAAACCAAAGGATTGAAGGATGTGGAAAGTTATACGGATGAGTACACACGGGTGGGCGAAGCCGATCTTCCTAAAATGCGTCGAATTATAAATTGTGAAGAGGGCGCGATTTCAGTTTCCACCATGACTTTGAGCAATCACGAATTGATCTAGCTTAAAGCTCGTTCGGTGTTATAGAAGTAGGGCAAGGGTTAAGTTTCAGATGCAAGCGAATTATTATTTACATTTTTATTAATCGCAACCCCTTCGCCTAGGATACTGTTTTGTACGGTCAAGCCTCCACCAACAGTGACTTCTGCCCAGAGGATTGAATTTTTCACCACTGCGCCAGATCGTATACGGCATCCATCTCCCATTACCGTATAAGGTCCAACTTGTGCGTCTTGGGATATTTCACAGCCCTTACCGATATGAACCGGGGGCACGAGAAGGGGCCCTTCGGGATTTTTGGATGGCGAAATTTTTAAAGGTACTTTCCCATCGAGTGCATCCATCTGTGCTTGGATATAGGTTTCGCTTGTTCCCATGTCTATCCAATATCCTTTGTGCAGAAAACTGTAAACGGGGAGTTCATCCTGAATCATTCCTGGAAAAACATCTTCAACAGTACCGCAGAATTTATTTTCTGGAATACGGGAAAAGATCTCAGGTTCCATTATTTGAATTCCGGTGAACATAACCTGAGTGGTGGGTTCTGAGTTTTTAATCGAGCGGCCGAGAAAATGAACAATGCGTCCTTCATCTATCCTTTGGATAGAATCATATTTCTCTGCATTGGGATCCTGCCGAACCACGAGAGTCAACTTGGATTTTTTATCTTTGTGGAATTTCAAAACATTATTCAAATCTACATCAGCGAGAATATCGCTATTGATTACCAGAAACGTCTCATTTTTAAAAAAGGATTGAAGTTTTTTAATTCCACCAGCGGTACCTAAAATTTTTTCTTCTTTGGAAAAATGTAGATTCACTCCGAAATCTTTTCCATCACCAAAATAATCGATGATCTTCTCAGATTTATGATGAAGGTTTATCGCTATATCTTTGATACCATTCGTGCTAAGAAAATGTAGAGCGTGTTCTAGAATAGGGCGATTGAGAACTGGAAATAAAGGTTTGGGAAGGTCATTGGTCAAGGGTTTGAGGCGTGTGCCAAAGCCCGCCGCTAAAATCATCGCTTTCATTTTTGGTTGGCGAGAGCCTTTAGGGATTCAGTAAAGGGAGGATAGGCAATACCGTTTTCTGTGATGATTGCTGAAATTAGATGATTATATGTAATATCGAAAGCGGGATGCTCCGCTTCTATTCCTTCTGGAGAAATTCGTTTCTGATTGATGTTGGTTACTTCTTCGGAGGAACGTTCTTCAATAGGGATCCCCTTTCCTGATGCAATAGAAAGGTCGAGCGTTGAAACAGGTGCAGCTACATAGAAAGGAATATTGTTTTCCTTGGCAAGGACAGCCACCATATAGGTCCCTATCTTGTTTGCAACATCCCCATTAGCGGCAATACGGTCGGCGCCGACCACGACCAGATCAACTTCTTGCTTGTTCATAAAAAATCCGCACATATTATCAGTGATTAGATTTACCGGAATGCCATCTTCTTTTAACTCCCAAGTGGTCAATCGTGCTCCTTGTAAAAAGGGGCGTGTTTCATTTGCCAGAACCCTGATATTTTTTCCAGCGTTTGCTGCGGCACGAACAACCCCCAATGCGGTTCCGAATCCTGCAGTAGCTAAGGCTCCTGCATTGCAGTGAGTTAAGACCACGTTGCCGTCTTTAATCAGAGTTTGTCCGTGCTGGCCCATTGCCTGGTTGGTGGTTATATCTTCGGTTAAAATGGTAAGCGCTTCTTCTTTTAATCGGGATTTTAATTGGGTAATGGGAAGAGATTTATTTCTTTGTGCAGTCTGCTTCATTCGGCTGATGGCCCAAGCAAGATTCACTGCGGTGGGGCGAGATTGTCCAAGACGATCACATTTCTCTTCGAATGCGTGATAAAAATCTTCAAAGCTGGAAGCTTCTATAGAATCTGCACCCAGACTGGCCCCCATTGCGGCCGCAACGCCGATTGCAGGCGCCCCACGAATAACCATGGTCTTGATGGCATGCCCTACTTCTTCGATTGTACGGCAATCGATGAATTTTTTTTCTAAGGGCAATCGTGTCTGGTCGATCATACGAACTATTCCGTCTATATATTCAATAGTTTTGATCATAGGGTTGGTTTATTAGCAAAGAATTTTGGTTTTTAAAATTTCTCGGAACTGCTTTTCTGTGAGGCCGATTACTTCTATAGTTTTATTTCTGCTACTAAACCCTTGAACAATGGTGATCTCTGAAGGACTGACCCCTAGCAATTTAGAAAAAAAACGGATACATGCTTTATTGGCTGCACCATCGACAGGGGGAGAGGTCAAGCGAATTTTTAAAGCATTGTTATATATTCCTGTTACTTCATTCTTCGATGATCGGGGTTGTATTATGGCAGATAAGCGGATTCCATTTTCACAGGAATTAATCCACATTTTAAGTGGGGCCGTTTGGCAATCCTGCCTTGATTTTATTCAAATGTTCAGTAGCAGTGGATTTAATGTTTTTCATCAGGATTGATTTTTGTTTTTTTAATTCTTCAATATCCTGTATCAACTGTTCTAGTTCTTTTATCGATTCTTTGCGAAGTTCCTCTACTTGATTTTTTGCGGCGTTGACGATCTTTTTTGCTTTTTCCGTTGCGATACTTGTATCTATTTCTTCAGGCCGGGATTTCATAGTGGAGTGTAAATTTTTTATTTCGTAATCCTTATCTTTAATTTCTTCCACCATAGACTTGAAATCATCGGCGATTAGGCGGAGGAAGGTATCGACCTCTTGTTTGTTGTAACCACGGAACTTGTCATGAAAGCATTGTTCCAGAATGTCAAGATAAGTCAAACGCATAGCTAGTTATTGTAATCTTACCGCGAGTGCAGCGAGGGATTCGACTAAGAACCCTTGCAAAAACACGATTGCTAATAGGACAATAATGGGTGAAAAGTCAATTCCAATTCCTGACATGGGTATCAGTTGCCGGATTCGATAAAGAACTGGTTCTGTTATACTGTATAAGAACTGCACGATAGGGTTATAGGGATCTGGATTAACCCAAGATAATAATGCGCGAATAATAATAACCCACATATAAAGCTGCAGAATAATATTAAGAATTTGAGCTGTGGCTTGTAGTAAGTTTCCTAGAATAAACACGGAATAAAATATAAGGTGTAGGTTTTCCCGAAAAGAGAAAAGTTTAATGCTAACTGCCGGGTTGTTTCTAAGCTAAAGTATCTGAAATCCCCTTTATTGTCAATGAGAAGTGGTTTGGTTTCCCAGCAAAACATCTAAGGAAATTACTAAATGAAACGAATTAAAATCAAAGAATTACTGAATAATATGCAGGGAGAGGAAAGTGTTTTGGTCAATGGATGGGTGCGAACCCGTCGTGACTCAAAAGGAGGGTTTTCTTTTCTTGAAATTAATGACGGTTCTTGTCAGGCAAATATACAGGCTATTGTGGAGCATTCCCTTAAAGAGTTTGCTGGAGTGGATAAAAAAATTACTACAGGAAGTTGCATCGCGATTTCCGGTCAGCTCGTGGCTTCGGAAGGCAAGGGGCAAAAGATGGAAATCCAGGCTACAGCAATAGAAGTTTATGGATCGGCGGACGTGGAGACCTATCCTTTGCAGAAAAAACGTCATTCGTTTGAATATTTACGCGAGATTGCTCACCTTCGTCCACGAACGAATACCTTTGGTTCCGTAATGCGAGTTCGAAGCCGACTGGCTTATGCCATTCATCAGTTTTTCAATGACCGTGGTTTTGTTTATCTGAATACTCCCATTGTAACTACCAGTGATTGTGAAGGTGCCGGAGAAATGTTTCAGGTCACTACTCTCGATCTAACCAATCCTCCAAAGGTAGATGGGAAAATTGATTACGGGCAGGACTTTTTTGGTGAAAAAACTTCTCTCACCGTAAGTGGGCAACTGGAAGGAGAAATATACGCTCTGGCTCTTTCAGAAATTTATACTTTTGGACCTACCTTTCGTGCTGAAAACTCGAATACCAGTCGACACCTTTCTGAGTTTTGGATGGTAGAACCGGAAATGGCTTTTTATGATCTGGATGATGATATGGATCTTGCCGAAGAGTTTATTAAATATCTTTTGGCAGATATTCTTGAGAATTGCTATGAGGACATGGAATTTTTTAATCAGCGAATCGATAAAACGATCCTCAAAACTCTACAGCATATTTTAGATAATCAGTTCGAAAGATTGACTTATACCGATGCTATCGATCGCCTGCAAAAATCGACAGAGAAATTTACTTACTCTGTTGAATGGGGCTGTGCGCTACAAGCAGAACACGAACGTTATCTTAGTGAAAAGGTATTTAAGAAACCAATCATTGTCTATAATTATCCGGAAAAAATAAAATCGTTTTATATGAAACTGAATGAGGATGGGAAAACGGTTCGGGCGATGGATGTCCTGCTTCCTAAACTCGGAGAAATAATTGGTGGCAGTCAGCGAGAAGAGAACTACGATATTTTATTAAAACGCTTGAAAGATAGTAATCTTGACCCTGAGGAATACTGGTGGTACCTGGATCTCAGAAGATTTGGGTCCGCACCGCACTCAGGTTTTGGATTAGGGTTCGAACGTTTGGTTCAGTTTGTAACGGGCATGGAAAATATCCGTGATGTAATCCCTTTTCCCCGCACTCCTAAACACGCGCAATTCTAGCCGGCGAAGTGGCGGTTGGCAATTTACCTTTTCAGCAAAGCCATTGCTTTTCATGTTAGTGGGTGGGATTAGGGCGAAGCAGGACGGCAGTTTCTATATGCTGGGTTTGCGGGAACATATCGACTATACGCAGATCATGGATATGATAGCCCTCGAGCCTTTCTAGATCACGGGCGAGAGTGGATGGATTGCAGGATATATAAATAATTTGTTCCGGCTTCGATTTGATTAGTGTTTTGAGAACCGACTCGGAGCACCCTTTGCGGGGCGGATCAATTATGAAAGTGTGAACTTTTTCTTCAGATGCAACTCTAGGTACAAGTTCTTCCGCGTTTCCTGTCAGAAACTGGCAATTGTTAATTCCATTAGTTTTCGCGCTCAGGCGAGCGTCTTCCATGGCCGGTTCAAATTGTTCAATGGCGATCACGTTCTTTCCTTTTGCTGCCAGCCAAAGGGCTATGCCTCCGGAACCACTGTAGGCGTCTACAATGGTTTTTTCTTGAGTATTTTCCACCCAATTACGGATTAGATTGTATAAGGTTAAAGTTTGCGCGGAATGAATTTGAAAAAATGATCCTAGAGAAAGGTGAAAGCTCAAATTATCAAGCTTGTCTGTAAATCGGTTTTTCCCCCATAGAATTTTGTTTTCTTTTCCTAGTATTACATTGGTGGTTTGCGGGTTAATATTTTGAATGAGGCCCACAATACCTAGTTTTTTTAATTCATTCTCCTTGGTGAGTTCTACTAGAAAATTTCGCGGGAATCGGCCTTCATTGGTGACCAGTCCAACAAGGGTTTCACCGGTGGACTCCGAATGTCGGATGACCAGTCCTCTCACAAGACCTCGATGATGTTCCTCATGGTAAATGGATATTTGATTTTTCTTTAAGAGGTATCGTAGCCATTCCTTGGTTTTGTTGATGGGTTCTAAAAGAATACCGCAAACAGCGGAGTCGGCAACATTATGTGAACCTTCGGAATAGAATCCGATTTTTGGGTCGCTGGTTTTTCCCTGTACAGCGAAACTGCCTTTGTTGCGGTAATGATATTGTTGCTCTGCAGCAAAGGCTTCAATTTTTTTTGGTAATTCGATTCCGCCAATTCGATTTATGCTGTCCCGTACGACTTGAATTTTAAATTCGAGCTGTTTCTCGTAACTGAGATCCTGAAATTTACATCCGCCACATTTATAAAAAACCGGGCAGGGAGGATCGATTCGGTCTTTGGATAATTGCATTCGTTCAAAAACATCTACTACTCCGAAGCGAGGAGTGGTTTTGATCACCTTTCCTCTGATGCGATCACCGGGAAGACCACCTGGAGTGAAGAGGGTATATCCGCTATGACGACAGAGTCCATCACCGCTGGAAGCAAGAGTTTCAACATCCAACTCTAGTCGGTCCCCCCTTTTTACAGGGATATTAAGTTTGCGTTTTGCCATTATTTATTTGGAATCCCTATTATTAAAGGAGGGGAACCTTAGCATACTAAGTTGGCAGAATCTAATAAGGTAGTAAAATTTTTACTGCATTATAAAATCGGTTCCTCAGTAGGAATCTGCATTGAAAGAGTTGTATACTTTCCACTATGAACGAAACCATAGCTATATTAGGAGCCGTTTCTGAAGAAATCGCCGGTATCAAGAGGAAAATTAATATTTCTGATCGGGTGCGTCTGGATAAATCCGAAGCCTGGTTTGGCAAATGGCACGGCAAAAATATTGTCCTCGTTCGCACAGGTGTTGGGAGGAAAAGAGCTAAAAACGCAACCCATCAGGTCATTGATAAGTTTAATCCAGAAGTTATTATCAGTATGGGTTATGCTGGCGCGTTAACCGAAGGGTTGAATGTGGGGGACCTGTTTGTCGCCAGTACTATATTGAGTCCGGAGAGTGATTCAATGTCTTTTGATATGGGTGATCCGAAAAATTTAAAATGGTTAGAATTAACAAAAAAAACTCCACCCCCCGAAAATGTTAAATTAAAGGTAGGAAGGCTTATTACCGTTGATATGGTTGTTCATACTCCAGATGCAAAAAAAGAACTTGGGAATCGGTTTAGAGCAGAAGCTGTGGAAATGGAAACTCTTGAAATAGCCCTACTTACTCGTTTAAATAAAATTCCATTTATTTCCATCAGGGGAATTTCTGATGCGGTGAATCATGAACTGATTGACTCTTCAAGCTTTCTTGGTAATGATGGAGAGATATCTAAATTAAGAGCAGGTTGGTATGTGTTAACACACCCTAAGTCCCTCAAAAATGCATTTTCCCTCCGTTATAATACACAAATTGCCACCCAAAATTTAACCGATTTTATATCCAGACTGGTCTCGATTTAGCTTCCTTCTTTTGGGAGAATTCACCGTTATAAAAAACATTCTTGATAAATTTCCATTGTAGACGAGGGTCTCGGATGGGACGGTAAATGTAAAGTAATTGACGTTTCCCAGTTCTTTCTTCGGGAACTTTGACGCAAAATCAACCTCTATATAAAGTATAAATCTTTTGTTTATATGTGGTTATGATAAGGTTGGGCTAGACCTAAATTTTGGCATGGGGATTGCTAATTATAAGTTAAGTGAGGATTTGAACTGGCACTGCTACCTCCAACGGATTGAGTTTTCCTCCAAGTGACCCAATCCGTGGCGTGTCAAGTTTCGATGGCTAACAAGATTTTTACTGTCCGGCTCCCTTTAAGGGAGCCATCCTCTCCATCTCTACTGTCTGTATGTCCTAGCCCCAAAGAACAAATTCAACAACCGGTTTTACCTTTCACAACTTGATCAAGTGTTACCAGTTGCTCAAGAAGATCCGATACCAGATTGAGTTTCAACATATTTGGACCATCCGACAGTGCTTTGCTTGGATCGGGATGGATTTCCATGAACAAAGCATCGCAACCCACGGCAACGGCCCCACGGGCAAGGTCAGGAATCATTTCACTTTGACCGCCACTTTTAGTGCCTTGTCCTCCTGGTTGTTGCAGACTATGTGTTGCATCGAACACCACAGGATAACCGTAGTCGCGCATCAATACGAGAGAGCGCATATCGACCACCAGATTGTTGTATCCGAAAGTAGCTCCGCGCTCGGTGAGAAGAATATTGCTGTTACCGCTTTCTTCAAGTTTTACGACAACGTTCTTCATGTCCCAAGGAGCTAAAAATTGACCCTTTTTAACATTGATAGGTTTGCCAGTTTGAGCTGCTTTTACTAGCAGGTCAGTTTGTCGGCATAGGAACGCAGGAATCTGTATAATGTCTAAAATTTCTGCTGCCGGTTCGATCTCTTCCTCTTTATGAACGTCGGATAAAATGGGTAGATCCAGTTCGGCTTTTATTTTGTGTAGTATCTTTAATCCATTCTCCAGTTGGGGCCCTCGGTACGATTTTATAGAAGTGCGATTGGCTTTATCGTAAGACGCTTTGAAAATAAATGGAACGCCCTTATCACTTGTAATGCGTTTTAATTTTTCGGCGATACCCATTACCTTTTGTTCGGACTCAATTACACAAGGACCTCCAATGAGAGCAATGGGATTTTGTCCTCCTATGGAATAAGGACCAACAGCAATGGGGCGAGTAAGTTTAGGTGATAAGCTCATTTTGGTCTCGGTGATAATGCGGCCTGGACTTCATCTGTTATGGGTACGGGGTGAGGAACTACTGTTCGGGCAGGCAAACCGTCGGGAGCCAGGCACCCCAGCATAATTTCCCGTACCTTTTCAAAGTTCAGCGCTTTATAGGGGTAAGCGAAACCGTTTTCGGATATTTCTGCTAGGTTTATATCTGAAAAACCATCATGCAAAAGAAGGATGATAGGAATCTGGCGATATTTCTTTTTTATATTGAATAAATGTTTGATTTCGTTTTTATCTTTTCGGGGTACGAAAACGATTAGGTCGCAATTTATTAAGTCTGGACGTTTAAAGCAATCGTTTATAGAGACAAAAGTAATAACGGTAATAATTTCTTCGCTGAGAAATTTAGCTAATTGTATGCGCTCACTTCGCACCGGATCGGCAATGAATACTGTTTTATAATTCATTCAACTTTCTTAAGGTTATATAAACACACAAACCAGTCTAGCATTTATTTTATAGCAAAACCTCTTTGATTTGTTATTGTCGCTGTGAAACAATGTAGCCAAGCAAAATCTCATTGAGGGGTTTTCTGATATTTTGAATAAAAAGCTTCCGTATTTTTAGTTTATCTCTAGTGTGCTTCCCCAGCTTTTGCAGCAAATCAAATCGTATTTTTAAAGAGGATTATTTTAAAACTCACATATTTTAAGCATGATTCGACAAGACATTTTAAAAAATATAAAACGTGTGGTGATTAAAATTGGCAGTAGTGTTATCTCTAATAAAGATAAAGGGCAATCGTCACTAGAGTGCGGATTGAGCAAAGATTGGGTTAGACATTATGCTCGTCAGATAAAGCTGATTCAAGACAAGGGTTATGATGTTGTGCTGGTATCTTCTGGTGCTGTTATGGCAGGCCGCGAAAGGTTGGGTTTGAGCAGAGCCGATCTTTCCATTCCAGAAAAACAGGCATGTGCTGCTATTGGTCAGAGCTTTCTCATGCACACTTATGAGAAGGCGTTTGAAAAAAAGAATATGAAGGTGGCTCAGATTTTGTTGAGCCATGATGACTTGGACAACCGTCGCCGCTATCTGAATGCAAAACATACTATAGAAGCTCTACTAGCGCGTGATGTGATTCCCATTATAAATGAAAATGACTCTGTTACGGTAGAAGAGATCAAGATTGGCGATAACGATACACTTTCAGCCACGGTTGCCTGTTTGGTGGATGCACAACTCTTGATAATTCTTTCTGATGTCAAAGGACTTTATAAC
The DNA here is from genome assembly GCA_022450865.1 of Nitrospinales bacterium. GTDB lineage: Bacteria > Nitrospinota > Nitrospinia > Nitrospinales > VA-1 > UBA8687. The sequence continues at coordinate 11,279 of JAKUOQ010000024.1, forward strand.
CGGGACCCTTCTTTGAAGAATACAGGCGAAAAGGCGGAGTTAATTTCACAAGTTGCGCGTGTTAGTGAAGTAATTGAGCGTACAGCAGGAAAAAGCAACAATCAATTAACAGTTGGAGGGATGTATACTAAGGTGCTCGCTGCAAAAAAGACCATGAGTTTTGGTATTCCCGCTTTAGTTGTGGATGGACTGGATAAGAAGATTCTGGAAAATATTTTTTCGGGGAAGGACGTTGGTACTTTGTTTTGGTCGGGTAAGGGGAAGATCCGTGACCGTAAACATTGGATCGCTCACACTCTTAAGCCAGCAGGTACCCTTGTTATTGATGAGGGCGCTCGTAAAGCTCTTATTGAAAGAGGTAAAAGTTTGCTTCCAGCCGGAGTGATAAAAATTAAAGGTGAATTTGAATTTGGCAAAGCGGTAATGATTCTTGATGGAGACGGCAAAGAGATCGGCCGTGGTCTTGTCAATTACAATTCCCGCGATTTGCAGCAGATTAAGGGAATGAAAACACCTGTTATCAAAAAATTGATCGGCGAATCATTTTATGAAGAAGTTATTCACCGAGACGACTTAGTGATTTTTTAGCTACCAAATTAAAAAGGTATTCTAGATGCCGAAATGGTGGGAAAAAGAACCGTTGCGTTTTGAATGTCAGCCCGATTGCTTTAAATGTTGTTTGAAACCTGGCATCATATATTTTGACTCTGAAGACATACGGAATGCGGCAGATTATCTGGGCATTTCACCATCAGAACTAAAGAAGACCTTTCTCACCAGAGATGACGGAGAATGGGTTCTGGAAGTTGGAGGAGATGGTGCACCCTGTAGTTTTCTAACGGATACAGGATGTGGTATCCATGATGGGAAGCCCAAACAATGTCAGTCTTACCCTTTCTGGCGTGAGAATATGGATTCCAAAAGTATGTGGAAACTGGTTGGCGGATTTTGTCCTGGCATCGATACCGGGCCGATGATAGAAATAGGCACCATTAAATCCTTCCTCCAAAAATTCCGACACTAACCGGGCTACGCCAAGAAGAAATCGGTCAGGATTATTTTGTAAAAATACCTCCCTTCTCCAAACCCCGTGTATTTAAGTTTATTTTGAATTGTTGCCTACCACAGTAGTGGCTTGACAAGGGGGGGAGGGGTGAGCATAATACCGGGCTGTCCTCAGAGTTAACAGATTCTTTTAAGTTTTTTGGAGTAATATATGCCGGTTGCAGTTGTTGTGGGATTGCAGTGGGGAGATGAAGGCAAAGGCAAGATCATCGACTTATTTGCTGAAAATGTAGATGCAGTGGCCCGTTATCAGGGAGGCCACAATGCCGGGCATACCATTTGTTTTGATGAGAAAGAATTTGTTCTACATCTCATTCCTTCAGGAATTTTTCATAAAGATAAACTTTGTGTGATTGGTAACGGTGTTGTTGTTGATCCAAAGGCATTAGCGGATGAAATGCAACAGTTGGAGGCGGTCAATATTAAGCTTGAAGGTAGACTGGTCATCAGCGACCGTGCCAATATCATCATGCCTTACCACGGCGTCAGTGATCAAGGTCGTGAAAAGGACAATGGAAAATTTCAAAAAATTGGTACAACGGGACGCGGTATCGGACCTTCCTATGCGGATAAGATTGCGCGAACAGGTATTCGGACTTGTGATTTGAGAGATGAAAAATATCTTAGAAGCCGCTTTGAAGCAAATTATGAAGAAAAAAGCCAAGTACTAAAGAGCCTTTACGGGCAGGATTTATTGGGACTAGATGAACTCTATGCAGATTTAATGGTTTTCCGTGAGGTCATCCTTAAATATCTTTCAGATACACATGTGTTGATGAATAAACTGGTCTCCCAGAATAAAAAAATTCTCTGTGAAGGGGCGCAAGGTACCATGTTGGATGTAGATCACGGAACTTATCCCTTTGTGACTTCTTCCAATTCATCAGCTGGGGGAGTATGTACGGGTCTTGGTATTCCACCAACGAAAATTGATCGAGTCCTAGGTGTTGTAAAAGCTTATACCACGCGTGTTGGCGAAGGGCCTTTTCCGACTGAATTATTTGATAAAGATGGTGAGCAACTTGGAAGTGTGGGGCATGAATTTGGTGCAACGACAGGAAGACCTAGACGATGTGGATGGTTTGATGCAGTGGTCGCGCGATACGCCATCGAGATCAATGGGATTGACGCATTGATCTTGACTAAAATTGATGTATTGGATGGATTCAAAACCATAAAAGTTTGTACAGGATATAAATTTGAAGGCAAAGTTTATTCGGATATGCCCGCTGATCCCAAAATTCTTGAAAATTGTGATCCGGTCTACACAGAGCATGAAGGTTGGATGGAAAAAACTGCAGGGATTCGCGATTTTGATAAGCTACCAGAAAAAGCTAAAAACTATGTTAAACACCTTAGTGATTTATTAGAAACTCCTTTCCTTATAATTTCAACTGGCCCCGATCGTGAAGAGACCATCCAACTCGGTCCATTATTCACAGATTCTTGATGAAGTTTCCTTCGAATATACGCTGATAGCTTGCTATTAAGCGAGTATAATGTTTTAAGGTTTTTTTTAATTCATATTTGGGATGCTGTTTATGCTGACCATTGCAATACTATTATTCGCTTGTCTGTTTTTATATTTCATAGGCTACCGTTTTTATGCGGGAAGGTTGGACAGTGAGCTGATCCATCCGGATGCCAAGCGAGTCACACCGGCCTTGGAGCAAAATGACGGTGTCGATTATGTGCCCAGCAAACCTCTGGTGCTTTTTGGTCATAATTTTGCATCGATAGCAGGGGCGGGACCCGTCATTGGGCCTATTATTGCGATGCATCATTTTGGCTGGGCGATCACTTTAGTTTGGATTTTGCTAGGTAATGTTTTCATCGGTGCTGTGCACGATTACCTGACATTGATGGTTTCTGTTCGTAATCGTGGCAGTTCGATTGCTGATATTGCCGAGAGCACAATGGGATATCGAGCCAAGGCGGTGTTCGCTATTTTTTTAGTGCTGGCGATGTTATTGGTGATTGCCGTATTCGGAGTGGTTGCGGCAAAAACTTTAATTGCACAACCAGAAATGGTGTTTCCCACTTTTGCGATCATACCTGTTTCAGTGATACTTGGCTGGTGTATCTATAAAAAGAATTTCAATTTAAAAATGGCCTCGTTGATAGCGGTGTTGGCCGTTATTCTAAATATTTATATCGGATTTCAGATTCCCTTATCTCTTCCAGAAGAGGGGGTAATGGGATTTTCTCCATTAATCTTCTGGTTTATAGTGCTTATGATTTATGCAGGAATCGCCTCTATTTTGCCTGTACAAATTTTGTTGCAACCACGTGATTACCTTTCTACGTATATTCTTTTTGGTTCCATGGCTCTCGCAATTCTCGGGTTGCTGTGGGTTGGTCCTGAACTTAATACTCCTGCATGGAGAGGTGCAATGTCGGAAGGGCAAGGGCCGGTTTGGCCTATGTTATTTGTTTTAGTTGCTTGTGGTGCGGTTTCCGGATTCCACTCCCTTGTAGCAGGAGGGACGACATCTAAACAATTAGCTAATGAAATGCAGGGAAAGATCATCAGCTACGGTGGTATGCTCACTGAGGGAGTTGTTGCTGTTGTCACAGTATTGTTAGTAGGAGGAGGGCTATATTGGGTAGCACCTCAGGGAGGTGGAATTGATATGACCCAACTCGGTTTCCGGGAAACGTTACAGTCAGGTGGATGGATTCTCGCTTTCGGAAATGGATTTGGAAACATAGTTCACCAGATGCTGCCTTTTTTAAGTTTTACGTTCGCATCCATGATCGCGGTTCTAGCTTTGAATACTTTTGTGCTAACAACACTTGATACTGCAGTGCGAATCACTCGTTTTCTGGTTCAGGAATCATTGGGTGACAAAGTGTTTGTTTTCAAAAATAAATATGTTGTGACGGTTACGGTGGTTTTTGCAGCATACTTGATTGGTGCCACCGACGGATGGCAAAAAATATGGCCTATCTTTGGAGCGACCAACCAACTAATTGCAGCTGTAGCATTGTTCGTTGTAGCAACTTGGCTGATGGCTGTTAAAAAACCGACTCAATATGTCCTTTATCCTGCAATTTTCATGGTCGTTACAACAATTGGGGCCCTGGCTTGGCAGGCCTATCGTTTTTTTACGGCGCCTCAGCCAAACCTGTTTCTAGGATCAACAGCAGTGGTTCTTATAGGATTGGCCGTATTTGTCGGCAATGAAGGTAGGCAGGCCTTAAGAGGCAGGAGAGTTATTTCTGTTTCGGCGACTGAGATCCCTTCTCGTGCAGAATAAAAATATTATTAAACCTTTCCCAGTGGTTGGAAATCGTCAAAGAATGTATTACTATATTTCATACTTTAAATTTTAAACGAGTTTGTTGTGAAGATCAGTGAAGTCCTAGCCATTCAGGAAAAATTAAACGAAAAAACTACGGCAAAATCGAAGCCTAAGCCTAAAGCAAGGCCTAATTTAAAAAAGGCTTTGAAAGTGGTGCGCACCCGCGAGACTCCGAATCCAAACGCCTTACAGTTTGTTGTCAATGCGGTGATTCTCGACCACGGAAATGTTTCTTTTACCAATAAGGAAGAAGCCAAAGACGATAAAATGGCAACAGCATTATTTGAGAAACCTGGGGTGATCAATGTTTATGCTATGGAAAACTTCATCACCGTGACAAAAGATGATAAAACAAGCTGGGTTCCGTTAAAAGATCGTGTCTGGAAAACCATCGATGACACGGTGACAGTTTACCAGTCGGAAGAAAAAATTCAGTTAAGCGAGGTGGATGTCGTGAACTTTGCAAAATTGGATAACGATAAAAAACTGCAAGGCATAGAAATGGTCCTTAACCGCTCCATTCGAACCAACCTTGCTAAAGATGGCGGAGGAGTAGAATTAAAAGGTATTGAAGGTAACGAAGTTAGCATACATTATCAAGGTGCTTGTGGTAGTTGTCCCACCTCCACCAGCGGTACATTGAAATATATTCAAGGTCAACTACGCGAACAACTCCACCCTGAATTGACTGTAAAATCTGTTTAATCCAGTTTAAAAAATTAGAGGTAAGGATTATTTGGAGCCGTTTATAAGGCTTCTGGGAGTCTGTATCTATTTCTTCCAGGGTATTACAGGATTTGGAGTCAGCGCGATTTATGTAACTGCGCCGTGACCTTCGGCGAGCTTAGTTTTCCATCTACTTTAAAATAAGTTTCGATCACCCCCCCCTTTTTTCCTCCTGTTAAAATATTTCCCAGAAAAGGAATGGCTTTAATGGTTTTGTCTAGCATTTGCGAAGGCATGGCTTTAACTTGTGCATTGATGGTGTCGGTTGCGAGATTAGCTTCGCCAGTGACCTGAAGCTTGATTTGTGGACTTTTCATTTCAAGATTTTCAGTATTTATCAAGCCTTTGACTATTTTAAAATCCCCCTCCAATGACTCGTAGTTTAGGCCAGCCTTCTTTGACTGTTGACCGGTGAGGGGATTTAAAAGGGTGAGAAATGTTTCTAAGGCCTTAAACTCTGGAAGAGTGCCATCGGTTAATTTGATTTTTACTTGTCCGGATAACTCTTTAGCCATATCACGAAACTCTATAGAGTTTTCATGTAATTTGCCGTTAAGTTTCCCCTGCATATTTAAGGAGCCCGTCAGTTGTTCTAGGAAGTCCTCTATTTTTAATTTGTTCCCCTGAAACCGTAATCGGTAATCACTTGATAGGGATAAAAAACTTCCTGTAAGTTTTAGTTGTCCGTTTTTAAGAAATATTCGACCCTCGTTCAGGTCTATTTGTTTTGGGTTTATTTTAAATTTTGTTTGAACCTTTTTAAGCTGTAACCCTGCAGTTCTAACTTTATCCAATTCTATCAAGGCCTGGGTAGACTTCTTTGAATTATCCTTAAGAATTAGTTTGGCCGCTTCGATTGTCTTCTTTTTCTCCCCAGTACCCAATGCCAGTTTATTTATGTTGAGAATTCCCTCGGGCCGAAGGTTTATTAAAAAAACATTCTCTTTTGGTAAAGCTCCTTTTATTTTAATTTTTCCAGTCAGTTTGCCGGATGTAGGGATCCAGTCACCTTTTGTCAAATGTTGAATCCTAGCCAGGTCAATATGCTCCAATTGGAGATCTGTTTTAATAGCATGAGGAGCACCTGTATTTTTAAGAGAAAGATTACTTTTAGCAGAAATATTTCCACCCAAAATTTTTGCAGAAATATTTTGATTTAACTTATTATCGTTGAGGGAGGCGTTTCCCTTAATTTGGCTAATTTCTAAGTTGACTGTTTTTCCTGTTATTTCTACTGGCAAACTTATATTTTCTAAATCAAAAACAGTACTATCGATTTTTAATTTACTTAAAAGAAGAGCCCATTTTGGAAGAAGATTCAGTTGAGCTACTGCATAGGTTTCGCCATCTGGAGTAGCAACTTTTACACCCCTGCATTTAATTTTGAGGCCCTGAGAAAATCCAAACCCGATTGACTCTATTTCAATTTTCATCCCACTTTCAGCAGATATTTTTTCGATAATAGTATCTTTCGCTTCATTTACAGTAATGGTCGAAAGAACAATTGCGAACAACAAAATAACTGCAAAACCCCCTCTTAGCCCCCATTTAAGCAAGATTTTCATGGTTATTGATTTTCTGGGTTGACTATTTTCCATTCTAGATACGTTAAAGCTCAAGTTTTCAGTAGATTTGCCGATTTTCCAATATAAGGGTAATGCCTTTAGTTTAACATGTTTAGATAGTTTTTTAGGGGTATTATCCGACCCCATTGAGGAGTGTTATTTAATTGTTTGTAGGGGTAGGTTTTTACCTTATCTGCTGTGTTAAAATTTAGTTTATATACTTAACGAAATGAGTTCATTTATGAAGATTTCGGGAACACTCCGTAATCTCTTTTTTTTGGCAATTCTTGCGGCTGGAGTTAGCTGGCTTTGGCAGGCAGGAAAGCTCGCCCCGATTGAAACAACAGTCAAGGCGATGATTTTTGGGAAAGCTCCCGAAAAGCCCAAAGCAGAGGATTTCCAATTCAAACCCGTTACACGGCAAAACGTTAACCAGAAAGTTTTGGCCACGGGTACGGTGACACTGAAGACAGGAGCCGAAGTAAAAATTGGTGCGCGTATTTCCGGTCAAGTCAAAAGCCTTTTGGTAAAAATCGGTGACTTTATCCGTGCGGGCGAAATGATTGCAACAATCGAGCATGAAGATCTGATTTCGCGAGTCGCCCAATTTCAGGCAGACCTGGATGCCGAAAAAGCTCGGCTTGAAAAAATTCTTACTGAAGGGCCTCTTGAAATAAATAAATCCAAAGCTGAGCTTGAAGAACTTCAGGTACAACTCAAACTTGCAGGAAAAACTTTAGAGAGAAACCTCGAACTGAATAAAGAAGGATTTATTGCTGATACTGCTGTGGATCAAGCCCAAGAGCGGCTGGAAGTTTTAAAAGCTCAGATAAACCTTGCAAAAGAAGAAATAAAGCTTAAAGAAAGCCGGTTGGAAAATGACAGTCGACTGGCTCAGGCCATGGTTGACAGAGCCACTGCCAATCTTGAGGTTGAGGACATACAACTTTCATATGCAACTATTACGGCTCCAATAGATGGAATTGTCGCATTAGTGTCTACTCAGGAAGGTGAAACGGTAGCAGCCAGTATGAGTGCGCCTAACTTTATCACCTTGATTGATCTCAGAAAACTGGAGGTCACGGTATTTGTAGATGAAACGGATATTGGCCGTATAAAGGTTGGGCAAAAGGCAATGTTCACGGTAGATACTTATTCTGAAAAATTTTTTAAAGGAAAGGTTCGTGAAATTCATCCAAAGGCCGTAATTAAAGATAATGTCGTGAACTATGAAGTCATTCTGGATATTGAAAAGAAGAATGTTTCCAAATTGCGGCCGGAAATGACTGCAAATGTCGTTGTGACGACGGGAACCCGTAAGAATGTTTTAACCATTCCCAAAGCTGCGGTCAAACGAGAAGGTAAGAAAATTTTTACCGTCATGCATGTTGACGAGCAATTGGTAGACAGGGCCATTGAATTGGGATGGCGGGACGGAAAAGTTATCGAAGTGATTTCCGGTCTCAAAGAAGGAGAGCAGGTTGGAACTCCAAATA
>JAKUOQ010000025.1 GCA_022450865.1 Nitrospinales bacterium
TATGTGTTTTTAATAAGGTGGTAATGTAGTGAGTCTATTGTCATCCACAGGTCCTCCAACAGTAAAATGATATAAGCTTTGATAGTTTAAATCTTTAATGCCAAAAATATGATGTACAGGATCATCAAAAAAACATCCAATTCCAGTGCTACGAATACCACTCACTTCTGCTTGGAGGTAAAGAACCTGACCAATGGCACCACATTCCCAATAAAGACGTGGATAAAACCAGGGTCCAAAAACTTTTAAGGGTGATTCAAAAGCACTGATCATACCCAGACTAAAGCAACCATCCCCTGCGATGTCTTGTCCGCAAGATACTCCTGCGGCCATGCGCCTACAATCATATTCCTCTAGTAAAAATAAATCCAATTCGGTGGGGCAGCCTTCAGGTTTACTCCATTTAAAATGTTGATTAAATGTTTTTTTTAATTCTTCCATATGGTTTGGGTTGCGTACAAGAAAGTATAAGCCGCGGGGCAAATCACTTACCCGGTGGACGAACAGGCCTAAATGAACCTGACTTTCCCACGAAAATGTTTGGAAAGGCAACGGGCAGGCGTTCGGAATTGTTTTTATTAAAAATTGGTAAAAGACATCCCGATCTATTCGGGTTTTTTTGTCCATAGCAACTGCACTTCGTCGCTGATGAATAGCCTTTCTTAATGGAAAGTTATCGTCTTTTATGAGATTAGAAAAAAATTCTCTTCGAATTTTATTGGGAAAAGAACTCTCGGTTTTCCTGGCCGATTCTGCGACCTCATCTATTCCAGACCAATCCATATGACTTTTGCTTAGAATATTAGGAGTACCTTGCCAAGTTAGACCAGTGAATCCTTGTACAAAATCCCGCTTGCTCAAGAAAGTATTTTCTTTTTCACCGGTAGTTAGGATTGCAATTAGGCAATCAGGTACTTCTATTTCCACATCCTTTTTTGAGGGCAAACCTAAAACAGTTTCTAAATCGCTGTGAGTCAAATGATCCATTAAATGAGTTCGCCAACCCAAACCCGAACATGAAATGTTTATTGCCGCCAACGCATGGCCAAGATCATGGTGGCAGTAGCGATAAGCTCTATGACCATATTTCCAGGCTTCCCGCCAGTGAATGGAGCTCAAGCCTACAAAGATAGTGCCCTGAGGTAATTCCATTTTTTTCCACGTCTCCATTGAGAAATGGGTTCTTATTTCCAAGCCATGAGTTTTTGGGTTGTAATGAAAAACGGAAGGTTTATCGATCAGTCCCTGCAAAGGACCGCAAACTAGATAGCCTTCGGTAGGATGGAGGTTCCCACTGGAGGGATTGACTCTAAGGGCCCACTTCGTCCCTTGAAAAGACTTCCACGCAGATAGAGCAAGACTATCGAAAAATAGTTGCGAGAGAGATTCAATATTTAATGGTCTTGCGGTAACTCTGTTTGGAATTAGAGATTCGGAGAAAGAAGGCTCCTCGGTTAGAGAAATTTTCATCAATGGTAGTGTTTCAGTTCCTTCGTATCTGCGAAAAGGATCGGGTTGACTGGCCCAATCTAAATGTCCGGGGCCGGGTGCAAATGCATGCTGATTATGTTTCGACGAACGATGATATTCTAAAATTTTGTTTATCATGCTTAGCCTTCACTATGCAGAAGAGGAAAGATGATTCTCAAAAGTGATAAGTCATTTAATTTCTTCAATGCAGGCTTCTATATCTTTGCTGATGACTTGTTGTATTTCGCTTTTTAAAGCCTCGTTGAATTCATTTATGCTATTTTCATCACAATTCTCGATTTTCCAATCATAACCATCGAAAGGATTTTCGCATAAAGTTTTGATTTCAGTGATTGCTTCTTCCCGGGAGGTAGATTTTAAGGGGGTTTCTAAGTTGGTATTTACTAAAATATGACTGACATTTAAATCATAATGGGCTGTGAATCCATCCCAGAAGATATTCTCATCAGTTTCTTCCTGGTCGATTCTCTCTACAATTTTTTCGGTTAAATTGTTGTCAAAATTGTTGATACCACCGTCTTCGCATCCTTCTATCTTCCACTCATAATCTTTAAATAGGTCCTTTTTCTCCACCATTCGTTCCACTTCCTTATTCGCTTCTTCTTTGGTGGTTCGCGATTTTAGACGAACTTCCAGATTGCTATAGACATGAACGTTTCGAACTATTACCTTAAAATTTACCATTTTTAATCCTCGATATCCTCAACTTATATTTAAAGTCTCTAGCTGAGCAGAGTTGAATATGCATTTAGTTGTATATATTACTTTCAATAGTTAGAGATAAAAAATTGTAAAAGGATTTAACCTTTTCGGAGCTTGACGAGGGACTTTAATTAAGGTTTACTAGTATTCAGTTTAATTTTACAAGAAGATCCGACAAAAGTTTACATCATAGGCATTAAATATGGTCAAAAGACATAAGGCGCCAAAGATGGCTCAGTTCCTCAAAGATAATAAGGACAGCCTTGATGAGTTTGGTAAGCATAAAGGTGAGAAGTATGTACGCGAGCCATGGATGCTAAAAGCCAATCCCGCAGCTGAACACACAATGGAAATTGAGGTAGAGGACGACCAGAGTGGAAATTAGCAGATTGTTCCCAGTATTTTTATAAACCGGTCAAACTCTTCCTTCTTGATGTCCCCCATGTTGGCAATACGAAAAATGTTTTCACTCAGGTTTCCCTGTCCTGCGTATATGACAAACCCGTTAGCTTTTAATTTGCCGTGTAATTTTTCATAGCTGACTCCCTTTGGCAATTTCAGACCCGTCAGACAATTACTTCTCCAACCTTCGGGAATTAAATACTCCAGGTTGAGTTTCTTGAATCCATCGCGCAAAAATTTTGCGCAATTGGCATATCGGTAGATTCTTCCGGCTACCGTTTCTTCGATCAACTCATCGAGTGCAACGTCTAAAGCGTAATGTGCAGGGATAGCAGGAGTGAAGAGCAACTTTCCTATTTCTTGAGCTTTATGATATTCCGTAAGATTAAAATAAAGTGAGCGCGCGGGAATCTTGATGAGTCGTCCTAGGTCTTTTTTGCGAAATAAAACAAAGGATACACCTGGTACCCCTTGTAGGCATTTGTTGGCAGTTCCGACTGCTAAGTCGATGGAAGTAAAGTCCACTTCATCTCCTGCCAGACTGCTGATGCAGTCAACTAGGAAAATCTTTCCATATTTTTTTGCCAATTCACCAATGGATTGCAACGGATTAAGTAGTCCGGTTGTGGTTTCGTGGTGAACCATAGAAACAATTTCAATGTCACTTTGTTTTTTTAAAATACTTTCGATATCGTCCAGATTTGGCGGTACACCCCAGTCGAGTTTGATAGTGTGGCGATGAAAATTATAAACATCGCAGAGCTTGCCAATTCGCTCGCCATAAACCCCATTTTCGATAACAAGCATCGAACGTTTAGGAGTTAATGAGGATGAGACTGCCATTTCGAGTGCGGCTGTTCCTGATCCGGAAACCAATACGGATGTAAATGTTTCTTCTATATTAAAGGCTTGGAGAAGTTTGGCTCGGATAGCCGCCATTAAGTTGGAAAACTCTTTCTCTCTATGACAAAGGTCGGGTAAGGTCATGGCCTGCCGTACTTTATCGGTGATATTAACAGGCCCGGGATTGAGCAGAACGGTTCGAGACATAGGTTTTATAAGATAATAGTTTGAAAGTTTCTTTAGGGTCAAGTTTACCTCATGAAGTTACTTGCGTATACCTGGAAAATACATTTTGATCCATTGCTATAGCCCCCCTCCTGTTTTAAACTCAAGGGTATGCGAAAACACTTTTTTATTATTGTGCTGGCCTATTTGTTATTGGTTGGAGTGCGCTTGGCAGCAGCAGGTTATTCAGACCTGACTCTTCCACGGATTATTTATAAAGGAGGTAATGATAACGCTCGGCCTGATGGGCTGAGGAGTTTGCTTTCCCAGGTTGCGCGCCGCACTTCAATCGAGGTCAACCGCGAACCCATAGCATTGAAGCTTTCCGATCCGAACCTGTTCAAGTATCCTTTTATTTATTTGGGTGGCGATGAAGCTTTTGAACCTTTCGCTGATAGCAACTTAAAAACTCTGCGGAAATATTTGAGTTACGGAGGATTCCTTTTTATTGATGACAACTCCGCGAAATCTGATTCAGGATTTGACCATTCTGTTCGAAGAATGGTCAAAAGGCTTTTTCCGCAAACACCTTTGAGGAATATTCCCCGGGACCACTCTGTTTTCCGCTCTTTTTATTTGCTCAATACAGTTTCGGGTAGGGCTATTATCAAATCTTATATGGAAGGTGTTTCCATTAAAGGACGCACTGTGCTTATATACTCTGCCAATGATCAGGCAGGAGCCTGGTCACGCAACAAGTTGGGTGATTGGAATTACGATGTCATAGCCGGGGGATATCGTCAACGACAACTGTCGATACGACTTGGGATCAATATTATTTTATATGCTTTAACACTCGATTATAAAAAAGACATGGTGCATTTGCCTATCATCTTGGAACGGCTCCGCAGGTATCAATCTCCATGAATGAATTGGCAAAAATTTTTGGGTTCGATCCGAAGAAATATGATCAATGGCAGATCAACTGGGGACTGGAAGACCCGTGGATGATTATCATTTCTCTGGGATTGATGATGCCCTTAGCACTTTGGTTTTTCTGGACTAGTTTGAGAAGGGTAGGCTCCACACCTAAGAAGATTTTTCTTTTTTCTCTTCGTATTTTTGCTTTTGTTTTTCTGTTGATGGTTTTGTTGCGACCGGAACTAGAGTTTAAAAAGAGTCATTCCTTAAAAAATCATATCGCTGTTTTGCTTGATAATAGTAAAAGTCTTTCTATTAAAACATTTCCTCAAGAAATCTCTCGAGCTGACCTTATAAGAAAAACATTGGAATTCAATAAAAAATATTTTGATCAACTAAAAACAGAATTTAATGTTGATACTTATTTTGTATCTGATGGAGTAAAAAAAACCAACTCTGGACTGGAAAATTATCGACCTCACCGTCCGTATACAAATTTTAGTCCTGTTTTGGAGGAGTTGGGCAGGAATTATGAAAATAAGTCGCTTCAGGGGGTATTATTTTTTTCAGATGGGGCCGACTTGACTGAGGAACCAGAAGAGATGTCAAAGGGAATTTTAAACTCTTTGATCAAGATGAAAGTACCTGTATATACCTTCCAGGCTGGAAGTAATGACCAATTCAAAGACTTAGCGTTAGAATCTGTTTCTGTATCGGATTTTGGCTTCGTTCAACAACCGGTGCGCCTATCTGTGATGATTTTTTCTTCTGCGTTGGGTAACCGCAATGTTCCTCTAGTGTTGAAGGAAGGTGATCGTATTCTGATTTCAAAGATTATTGAGATTCGAGAAGATAAAAAGTACTACAAGGTGGACTTGCAGTTTACTCCTCGGAAAATTGGTAAGCGTATTTACACTTTAAATTTACCGCGCTTTTCGGAGGAGTCAATTCTCACAAATAATCAGAAAGAGTTTGAAATTGATGTGGCGCGGGATAGAGTGCGCATCCTACACTTAAATGGGCGTCCATCCTGGGACTCACGTTATCTGCGTGAAGTTTTAGCGAATAACCCTAGAGTGGATTTGCTTTCCTTTTTTATTTTGCGAAACCTAGGAGATGATGTTGCTGCGCCAACCTCGGAGCTCAGTCTAATACCTTTTCCTTCAAATCTTTTGTTTGACGATTATTTAAGCTCCTTTGACCTGATAATTTTTCAGAATTTTAAGTATGAGCCTTTTATTAATAAAAAATATCTAACGAATATCCGTAAATACGTTGAAAAGGGAGGAGCATTTTTAATGGTTGGCGGTGAGCTTTCTTTTCAAGGAGGAAGCTATTCCCGCACCCCAATAGAGGATATTTTACCTGTAAGTTTTAAAGAAACCGACATCCGCTTTATAGATCAAGAATTTCATCCTAAAATCAATGAGGTTTTTTCCAACCACCCGATATTACGTCTCGAAAAAGATTTGGAGTTAACCCGCGAAGTTTGGGATACCCTTCCCTCCTTGCATGGAGCAAACCTTGGATTAGTCGCTAATAAAGATGCATATGTTCTAGCAGAATTAGAAAATGCGTCCTATTCTTCTGTTCCCGCTCTTGTTGTCGGTGAGTTTGGTGAGGGAAGAACGGCTTTGTTGTCGACTGACTCTGTTTGGAGTTGGAATTTTCGCAAAGAGGGCGGCAGTAGATATTTTCATCGATTCTGGAATAATATAATTGACTGGTTGATTTCTGAGCCACAAACCCGTCGTTTGCAGTTAAAGTCAGATAAAGATCGCTATCAGGAAGAACAAAAGGTCTTGATTAAATTTAAATTACTAGAAAAAAATTATCAGCCGGCATCAAATGTTACAGGTAGGTTAACAATTTCTTCCCGAGCGGGTGAGATCATTTCAAAAGATTTGAAAACAGATGAACAAGGCGAACAGGTTTTTTCTTTTTTACCTAAGCAGGCGGGATTTTATAGAGCAAGTATCGTAATAGAAGAGCTCAAAGAAGAGATCATGTTTAGTGTGTTAAAGGATAATGCGGAATTCGAGAAACCTTTGGTGAACGATTTTCTTTTGAAAAAAATTGCGATGGTATCTGGAGGGCAGTATTTTGTTTTAGATGGCGCAAACGATTTAAGTGCGCTTCAATTTGACAACTCAGAAGTAAAAACTAAAAGTCACAGCCGATCGTTTGCACTTTGGGATAGTTGGTGGGCCTATAGCCTTGTGATCGGATTACTATTTATAGATTGGTGGTTCAGGCGAAAAGCGGGGTTGAGTTAATCGAAGATGTTCCGATCATTTTCTAAAATAATATTTACATTATCTTAAACAAAACTTCATTGTTTATCAGGGCTTTATCTAGTAAAATCCCTCTGTATGCTAGAATTTTATTTCTCCTCTAGCAATAACATCCCTTACCAAAAGAAAATTGCATTAGGAAATGAAAAAAACAGTTAAAAAAGATGGATTGAATATACGCGGATGGGTTCGCGACCGGATTCTTTTCCTTGCTATGGGAATATTTGTGGTCGGTGCTGCAGGCTATATTGGCGCCGGAAAAATAATGGATGACCAAAGTATGTGGCAGCATCCTGTTCGTGAGTTTGCATTGTTGATATCGCTGATCGGTGTGATTTCACTTGGTTATGAAATTTTTTTAAGGGAACTGACCTTTAACGAATATAAAGAAGCCTTGCAGGAGATTGTTAATCCAGATGCCGTTCGTTTGGGGATACAGGGCATCTACAAAAACCGTTCGGAGTTAGCTCAAGCCACTTCTTTTGAAGTATTGTTTGAAAATGTGAAGGAGGAGATTTTTATAGGCGGTTCCTCTCTTTTGTCTATTTCGACCGCCAGTCGCGAACTGATTAAAAATAAAGTTTTAAATGGAATCAAGGTGCGATTACTGGTCATGGATCCTAATTCTCCTGTTGTGGAGTTGATAACCCGACAAGGTGGAGGCCGGCACACGTTTCTAAACGAAATAAAAACATCACTTCTTTTATTGCAAAAACTACATCAGGAAATTGCCGATGCCAATACGCCGAATAAAGGTCAGTTGATTGTTCACAGTTATGAGACCATTCCATCGCACTCCTTCATTTCTATCGATGCGGAAAGTTCTTCGGGAATAATCATTGCTGACATCGGACCTTATCTTGGACACAGCACGCCACGACCCAGCATGCAGGTGGTTAATAAAAAGAACGGTATGTTTAGTTATTGGAAAGAGATGAACGGTATTATGTGGAAAAGCAGTAAGCCGGTGAAGATGGAAGTCGACGATCCTTCAGCTATAAATACCAAGACCCTAGTCTTGGCGAGTGGAAGTAAAACGGAATTTTATGATTATGAAAGTGACACTTGGCAAAAAGCATCGATCTGTCAAATGGGAAATGATTGGCGCGGGATCAAAGGCGGTCAGTGGATTTGGGTTCGTGATACTGTAACAAAGGAAGAAGCTATAACAGGAACCAAGAAAAAACTTCGTCTACAATTTAATCTACCACCCGAAAGTGCGGATTCCATTCGTAGTGCAGAAATGTTCTTGCGGTCTGCGGATGCTTGTCATATCTCCGTGAACGATGTGCGCCTGGTTCAGGAATATGGTGGTGCCGAATATCCAGATCCTTTCCTTATTGATATAGACCAATACGTCCAGGTTGGAGACAACACCATAACGTTTGAGTTGGTTAGTTACGCCAAGCCGGATGCCAAGGTCCCCGAAGACAACCTCGTCGGTCTCATTTACCGCTTGCACGTCGAGTATTCCTAGTTCTTATTTTGCTCTTCAAAATATTTCTTTTATCAAATTTTGTATCCCTTGGAGCAGGCTCGGAATTATGCATATAGGGTGATTTCTCAGATATCCTCATGGAACAAATAAGGCTTGTAAGGTAATTTGGGAGCAATCATCTAATATGCTGATTATAAAGGATTAAATCATTTATTTTGGCGTTGTTTTTCTGCGGTATATCACCTTAAATCAAATATTGACAGGGTAGGGTGGACTGCTATAATCCCGACTCCTGAGGCTTTCTCGTTTGGTGCCTCAGGCTTAGCTAACATATTATGTTTGCAAGGCTAAAGGGATTTCTCATATGGGGATCCTAGATAGCCATTAATGCCAACATAATTATAGTTACTTTTCAATTTTTCTGTCGAGTTTGGCAAAGCTTTTTATGGCTGAATATTTTTATATTTCATTATTTGCAGTTGTTGCCCTGGTGGTAATAGGTGCCTTATTGGCATTATCTACTTTATTGGGTCCACGCAATGCAACTCCCCAAAAATTATTGCCTTATGAGTGCGGCATAATTCCAACGGAAGAAGCTAAAGGTAGGTATCCAGTACGTTTTGCAACTATTGCCATGCTTTTCATCATTTTTGATGTGGAAGTGGTTTTCATGTACCCATGGGCGGTGGCGTTGGGTGAACTGAAGCTTTTCGGTTTGATCGAAATGCTTATTTTTATAATCATTCTGGGAATCGCATACGTCTATATTTGGGGACGAGGAGGATTAGAATGGGATTGATTGATCAAGCGGTCGATGCACTTGAAAACGAAGTAAACAATTTAAAGTTGAATGTTCAGGATACTGTAGAGGCGATGGATTATGAATACTCCGGCTCCCTATACGATACTGTTTTAACTACAAAATTGGGAAAAGTAGTTGGTTGGGCGCAAAAAAATGCTTTATGGCCGGCTACCTTTGGTCTTGCGTGTTGCGCTATTGAAATGATGGCCATGGCAAATTCTCGTTGGGATGCTGCGCGTTTTGGAGCTGAGGTCTTCCGTGCCTCGCCGCGTCAGGCAGATTTGATGATTGTGTCGGGCCGCGTTTCACAGAAGATGGCCCCCATCCTCAAACAGATTTATGACCAGATGCCGGAACCTAAATGGGTGATCTCGATGGGAGCCTGTGCTTCCTGTGGCGGCATTTTCAATAATTATTCGATTGTGCAGGGTGTTGATCGTGTGGTGCCGGTGGATGTATATGTACCCGGATGTCCCCCTGGCCCCGAGGCCTTGTTGTATGGGGTTATTAAACTCCAGGAAAAAATAATGATGGAAGCGGGCACCGATAAGGCTAGGAAGAGGGTGGCATGACGAGTGAGGAAATCGTTGAGAAGGTAAAAGAAGATCTTGCCGATCTCATACAGAATACCGATTTGCCACAGGGTGACGCAGTCATTTTTGTTGCGCCAGATTCTCTGGAATCTGTTGCCCAATTTCTTAAGAATGATGCGGATTTAAAATTTGATTACCTTTCCGATGTGCGTGGCGTTGACTATTTACTTGAAGAGCGAGAGCCCCGTTTTGAGGCCGTTTATCAGCTGTACTCCATTGACAATCAGCATTCCATTAGGCTTCGTGTGGGGATAGAGGAGGATAATCCCTCTGTTCCGACAGTGTCGAATCTTTGGAAAGGTGCGCTTTATCCCGAGCAGGAATTATTCGACATGTTCGGAATCAATGTTGAAGGACATCCAACAATGGAACGTTTGATTATGCCTAAGGATTGGGAGGGTTTCCCACTAAGAAAAGATTATCCGTTAACAACAGAAACCGTTGCTTTTTCTCATAATAGGGATTTTAAAAGCGAATTGGTTAAATCGAAACCACCGACTCGGTAAGACGACCTCGTGAGTGTAACTGAACAGGGACTGCTGGAGCGCGATAAAGATACGATGACCCTCAACATGGGTCCGCAACACCCGAGTACCCATGGGGTGTTTCGTGTCATCTTGGAAATGGATGGCGAAGTTGTCAAGACCGCTGAGCCTGAGATAGGGTACCTGCATACCGGAATCGAAAAAACTTCTGAGAACAAACGCTATGTGCACGTCATCCCGATGACGGATCGTTTGGATTATCTCAATCCTCCTGGAAACAATCTTGCATTTTGTCTTAGCACTGAAAAACTCTTAGGAGTTGAAATTCCTGATCGGGCAAATGCTCTTCGGGTGATCATGTGCGAACTCGCTCGTATTGCCAGTCACCTTGTCTGGTTGGGAACACATGCGCTAGATATTGGGGCGATGACAGTGTTTCTTTATTGCTGGCGAGAGCGCGAGATGATTCTGGATCTAAATGAGGAAATTTCGGGAGTTCGTATGATGACGAGTTACATTCGCGTTGGTGGAGTGGCAAAAGATGCTACTCGATCATGGTTGGATGGCATTCTTGATTTTATACAATATTTTCCCGCAAAAGTAGATGAATACGAAAGATTGCTCACCAACAATCCGATATGGTTGGACCGTACAGAAGGTATTGGTGCTTTTACTCGGGAAGAAGCGATCAATTGGAGTTTGAGTGGCCCGGCATTGCGGGCTTCGGGGGTGAATTGGGATATTCGCAAATCACAGCCTTACAGCGGCTATGAAAATTATAATTTTGAGGTCCCCGTGCAAAACAACGGTGATATTTTTGATCGTTACCGTGTGCGGATTGAAGAAATGCGACAGAGCCGCTCTATCATTCAGCAGGTTTTAGCAGATCTTCCAGGCGGCCCTTACAAGGATCCGGATAATAAAGTCTCTTTGCCAGCCCGCGAAACGCTTCATACCAGTATGGAAGCTTTGATCCATCATTTTAAACTGGTGTCAGAAGGAATCAGCGTTCCAAAGGGTGAAACTTATGTGCCGATTGAAGGAGCAAGAGGCGAAGTCGGTTTCTACATTGTCAGCGATGGAACGAATGTTCCGTCACGCGTCAAACTCCGAGCGCCTTCGTTTATGGCGATCCCGGGAATGTGCAAGATGATGGAAGGTTGCTATATCGCAGATGTGGTCGGGATCATTGGTAGCATCGATATTGTAATGGGAGAAGTAGACCGTTAGATTTAGAGCGAGTAAGGCGACAGGGTAAAAAATTTTAGCTGATTGCTGCTTTTTTTTTGGCCTTTTACTTTTGGTTATGTTCCCTCTTGTAATTGCGTAGGGGAGCCAACAATAATAAATGAATTATGGCAAAGTATAAATTTACAGAAGATCAGGAAAAAGAGATCAGTGGTATTCTTGAGAAGTACCCGGTTAAAACCTCGGCTCTACTGCCTTTGTTGACTCTGGTGCAGCGGTCTGACCAGCTAGTTAGTCCGGGGGCGATGGTTGCGATAGGGGAAAAACTGGATGTTTCTCCTGCTTACGTCCAATCGGTCATGTCCTTTTATACGATGTACCACACGAAAAAAGTTGGTAAGTACATGATTCTGTTCTGTATCAATATTAGTTGCCAATTGAACGGATGCGACAAGCTCCTTGAGCACACAGCAAGAAAACTTAATATCAAGGTAGGAGAAACCACCTCGGACGAAAAGTTCACCCTCCATCGAGAAGAGTGTTTGGCTGCTTGCACGGAAGCGCCGATGATGCGGGTTAATGATACTTATTATGGAAACCTGACTGAACAGCGCATCGATCAGATCATTGACTCACTGGATTGATTTATGACTCAGATTCTATTTAAAGATATAAATAAAAAAAATCTTCACACGATGAAGGTGTATGAGGGGATTGGTGGATATCAGTCTTTAAAAAAAGCGTTTTCTCAAAAGCCCGAAGAGATTGTTGAGGCGGTAAAGGCATCTGGTTTACGGGGTCGCGGTGGAGCCGGTTTTCCTACTGGACTGAAATGGAGTTTTCTCGCCAAGGATGTTTTCCCGCGTTACCTCTGTTGCAATGCGGATGAGTCCGAGCCGGGGACTTGTAAAGATAGAGAGTTGTTGCTTAAAAATCCTCATCTTCTTATTGAGGGAATGATCTTATGTTCCTATGCTTGTCGAATAGAAACGGGTTATATCTATTTACGCGGAGAGTTTCACGATCTCAGTCTAATCATGGATAAAGCTTTGGCTGAAGCCTATGCAAAAGGTTATCTGGGGAAAAATATTTTAGGTTCCGGATTTAACTTGGAAATACATACGCATCTGGGGGCAGGAGCCTATATATGCGGAGAAGAATCAGCGTTGCTTAATTCTCTTGAAGGTGGTCGCGGGGAGCCAAGGATGAAACCGCCTTTTCCTGCGGTTGAAGGGTTGTACTCGAAGCCGACAGTCATTAACAATGTTGAAACGCTGTGCGTAGTTCCTTTCATCGTAAATGAAGGTGCAGATAAACATGCGGCTTTGGGAACAGAAAAAAGTAAGGGAACAAAGCTGGTGAGTGTTTCTGGTCATGTAAAAAAACCTGGTAATTATGAAATTGAACTGGGGACACCTACAAGCGAACTTATTTTTAACATGGCCGGGGGAATTCAAAACGATAACAAGCTTAAAGCGTTTATCCCAGGGGGATCTTCCGTTCCCATGTTGCCAGCGGATAAAGTCGATACCCCTTATGATTATGAATCGCTTGCGGCAGCAGGCACCATGCTGGGTTCCGGTGCATTAATTGTTATTGATGACAGTATTAATATCGTAGAGGCTACGTTGCGGCTCATTAGTTTTTATATGCATGAGTCCTGTGGGAAGTGCACGCCTTGTCGTGAGGGAACGCGCTGGCTCCATCAGATTGTGGAGCGCATCATGCAAAACAAGGGGCAATTGGAATATATTACTAAGCTTGAAGATATTTGCGACAATATGGCGTTTAAAGCTTTTTGTCCGCTTGCCGATGCTTGTGTCGCTCCAGTTGTGAGCAGCATCAAGTATTTTCGCTCGGATTATGAAGAATATTTTAAAAATGTTCCTGCTGGTGCATCCAGGTAATAACAGGAAAATATTGAGGGCTTTATGTCTGATGTTACTTTGACGATTGACGGGAAATCAGTCACTGTTCCTAAGGGAACAAAAGTGGTGGATGCTGCCAAACAGGTCGATGTGGATATTCCTGTCTTCTGCTATCACGAAAAAATCGGTTCGCTAGGTGCTTGTCGTATGTGTCTTGTTGAGGTTGAAAAAATGCCAAAACTCATGACCGCATGTACGATGGATGTGGCTGCCGATATGGTTGTGAACACGGTAGGAGATAAGGTTGAAAAAGCACAGAAAGGTGTGCTTGAGTTTACGCTTCTCAATCACCCTCTAGACTGCCCGGTTTGTGATAAGGGTGGTGAATGTCCCCTTCAGGATAACACTTTTAAGTATGGACCGCCGGATACACGAATGGAGTTTCATCGCGCCAATAATGTTAAAGCAACCCCTCTTAGCCCGGTAATTACGATTGACCGGGAACGTTGTATCGCCTGCCAACGTTGTACGGCCTACAGCGAACGCATTGAGCAGGACTGTGGTCTGGTAATGTTAAACCGTGGATTTCATAATGAGGTCAATACTTTCAATAACGAACCGTATGACAATCGTTTTTCTGGAAACGTAATTGATATTTGTCCGGTGGGGGCTTTAACGAATACCGATTTTCGTTTCAAGGCGCGTACCTGGGATTTAACGAACCAGGATACTCTGTGCGCGAATTGTGGTTGCAATTGCAACATCACTTTTGGGACTCGACTTAATGAGTTCATGCGTATTGAAGCGAGACCCAATGATGCAGTAGACGATGGCTGGATTTGTGATAAGGGGCGTTGGGGTCATGATTTTGTAAAAAATAAAAACCGAATAACTGCTATTCGGGAAAACAATATAAAGGAAACTAAGCCCACTTCCTTGCCAAGTTTTCCGATTGATGCGCCGACCGAACAGGCTGCTGAAAAAGTGGTGGAGGCATTCAAAAAAATAGCGGATGAACATGGACCTGAAAGCATCGGATTTTTGGGATCTCCCTACGCAACGAATGAAGAGAGTTATCTATATCAGAAGTTATTTCGACTATTAGGGACAAACAATATCGATCATAAATCGTATCTGGACACTCCGGGATTACCGATCGACCATTACGATATCGAGCAGATTGAAAGTTCTAATGTCGTTTTATTGATTGCCAGTGACCCGACTGAAGAGCTGCCTATTCTCGACCTGAGAATCAAGAAGGCGGTTTCCCGATGTGGAACAAAACTTATTTGTCTAAATGATCAGGGTACAGCATTGGATAAATATGCAGATCTAAAAGTAAAATATAAAGTTGGCTCGGAAGCCTATGCCGTCGACGCACTTGCAAAAGGTTTAGCTGGTGAGCTAGGAGAGTCGACAGATTTTTCCTCTAACCTTAGGCAAACCGGAATTTCTAAGGATGAAATGAAGTCGTTGGTGGAAGCGGTTAGATCAAGTATGAAAATTTGTGTCGTATATAACCCCGCTGCTCTGTCGGGAGATACGGCTCTTCGAGTCAAACGCTTGCTTTCTATGATCACTAAAATTCCTACAATAGAGTGCGGAGCTATTCCTGCAGCCCCAGCCACTAATGCTGTTGGTGCTATGGACATGGGTCTTGTTTCGGATTTTTACCCGGGCGGTGTCTCGGTTTCAGACAGCGAAAAGGTTAAAGAGTTGTGGGGGGAAACTGCGCCCACGAAAGCTGGCCTGACAGCCTTGGAGATGATTGCGAAGGCAAAAAGTGGTGAGCTAAAAGCATTATGGGTGCATCGGTCTAACCCGGTTGAAGATTTTCCCGGGAGGGCTCAAGTGGTTGAGGCCCTAAAGAACCTAGATCTACTAGTGGTGCATGACATGCTGGAAACGGAAACAACTCAACTTGCGAAAATCGTGTTGCCTTCTAATGGTCCAGGTTTTGATGAAGGTACGACCACCAATATTGGTGGCAGGGTTCAAGCTAGAAAAAAAGCTTTAGACTCTAATAGTATTGATGACTGGAAACTAATTAGTGTGATGCTAAAAAGTTTAGGGGATGAAGCAAATTACTCGAGAGTAGCGAAAGTTTTGGATGAAATTTCAAAAAAGGTTCCAGGTTACCAGGAAATTAATAGTAGGTTTGTCGGTAAATTGGGATGCAATAGAGAACAAGTGTCGAGTGAGGAGGTTTCTCCCGGCAACGTTAAAAGCGCTGAGAGCAGTAACGGTAAATTGAGATTGCGTTTGGTGACGTATTTGTTTGCCCACGATAAAATTCTTGATGCTTCATCAAAATTGGCTCATCACTTTAAGCCCTCTTCAGCTTTTCTCAATGAAGCAGATGCAAAAAATTTAGGGGTTGCCAATGGAGATGTTATTCGTCTCTCCGGAAATGGAATAGAAATCGATGCCGAACTCACAGTAGACAATCGATGTATGGCTGGGGGCGTGGTGGTGCCAAAAGTTTCTGATGAGCAGGGTATCAATGGATTGCTAAATCTTGATGGCAGTCCAGCATGGGTAGAGATTAAAAAAGTTTGATGGAATTCCCTGGAGAACGATAGTTTGGATTGGATAACTGAATTTTTAGATGAACTGTGGGATTTTATCGTTAAATCTTTAGCAGATAACATTCCTTTGATTGTTGGGAGCGTTAAAGCAATAGTGATTGCTGTTGCCGTAATGTCTGTTGTGCCAGGTCTTGTCTGGCTCGAGCGGAGATTAATGGGTCGTTTTCAGGTGCGCTTGGGGCCCAATCGTGTAGGGCCGTTTGGGTTTGGGCAGCCAATGGCGGATACGATCAAATTGCTTTTTAAAGAATCAATCATTCAATCTTCGGCAGATAAGTTTTTGTTTCACCTTGCACCTGCTGTGGTTGTGTTTACAGCGATTGTTGCATTTGCGGTAATTCCTTTTGGTGCTCCGTTCGAAGTGTTCGGTCAGAATATTGAGTTATGGGGTGCAAATGTTAATAGCGGAATTTTATTTGTTTTCGCTATTTCGGGAATGGGGATTTACGGAATGGTAATCGCAGGGTTGTCTTCAAATAATAAGTATTCACTGATGGGTGGTTTGCGTTCTTCAGCGCAAATGATTAGCTATGAGTTAACTCTAGGACTTTCGGCTTTGAGTATCATTATCCTTACCGGCTCATTAAATCTGGCGGACATGGTGGTAGCCCAGGAAAGTGTGCCTTTTATCCTTATTCAGCCTTTGGCTTTTTTATTATTTTTTATTGCTGGTGTGGCTGAGACAAACCGCGCTCCATTTGATTTGCCTGAAGCAGAGCAGGAACTGGTTGCCGGTTTCCATACAGAATATACGGGAATGAAGTTTGCTATGTTTTTTATGGGTGAGTATATCAATATGGTGACTATGAGTGCTTTGGTAACTTTGTTGTTTTTGGGTGGATGGAATACTTATGGAATCCCAGTTTGGCCGATTGTTGGATTTGCTGTCAAAGTGGTTTTCCTTTTATGTGTTTTTATTTGGCTGCGTTCAACGTTTCCAAGAATTCGTTATGACAGATTAATGACTTTTGGTTGGAAAGTTTTACTGCCTTTATGTTTATTAAATCTACTAATCACCGGCACAATTAAGGTGCTATAAGACCGGGAGGAGCTATGTTCCAAGCTACTTTTGCGGGTGTTAAAAATTTATTGATCGGAATGGGTGTGACCTTCCGCAACATGTTGACCAAGCCGGTCACTATACAGTACCCGGAAGTTAAACGGGTCATGCCTGCGCGGTATCGTGGCCGCCATTTTCTTAATCGCGATGAAGAGGGGTTAGAACGATGTGTGGGTTGTAGTTTATGCTCCATCAACTGTCCGGTGGGTTGTATTCATGTTGTGTCCGCAGAGAATGATCCCGACAATCCGGTTTCCAAAGGAGAACGGTATGCCGAGGTTTATGAGATCAATCTCCTGCGTTGCATCTACTGTGGGTATTGCGAAGAGGCCTGCCCGGTAGATGCGGTCGTGCTTCGAGAGCATTACGAGCTTGCAGATTACGATCGAGAAAATTACATCATGGAGAAGCAAGATCTTCTAGTTTACCCTGAGCCAAATGAGTTCCGAGTCAATATTTTAGGTAATACGGAACGTGTTAACAAATAAAGCGGACTGATTTGGGTTCGTTTGATTTTTAACGCTTCAAGATATTAAATGCAGGATTTTTAGGGAGTGTATGTGTGTTTGATTTAGCAACTGTATTTGAGTTTACGCGCGATACAGTCATTTTTACCGTTGGGTTAACAGCTGTACTTGCAAGCCTAGGGGTTATTTTATGTTCCTCTCCAATTTACTGTGCTTTGTACCTTATTAGCCACATGATCTGCCTTGCATTGCTCTTTCTACTTTATAACGCTGAATTTCTAGCTGTAGTTCAGATTATTGTCTATGCAGGAGCAGTCATGATTTTGTTTCTATTCATCATCGCATTACTGGGGGGGAAGAAGGAAGTTCAAGAGCTTACATTTGAACGTTCGATTGCGATTGCATTTATTTTTACTCTGCTGGGCGAATTATATTTGTCTGCAACGGTAGGCCCGACTAAACAGATTGAAGGGAAAATCAACCCCGAATTATTTGGTACTGCCAAGGCGATAGGACTGGAACTATATTCCAAGCACCTTGTGGCCTTTGAACTGGCTTCAGCGTTGTTATTAGTAGCTGCTGTGGGTGTTATTTGTCTGGCCAAGTTTTCTTTTACTCCTTTAAAAAGGCGATAAGTATGGGTCAGGAGTTTGTGTTGCTTATTAGTTCATCAGTTTTTTGTATCGGAGCCTGTGGTTTTATCATCCGCAAGAACCCGCTGATTATGTTTATGTCTGTTGAGTTGATGCTGAACTCAGTAAACTTTCTTTTGATTGCTTATTCTAGTTTTTTGAATTCCCTAGATGGTCAAATTTTTGCTTTGTTCATAATGACTGTTGCTGCCGCTGAAGTAGTAGTTGGATTGGCTATAATTCTTACAATTTTTCGCACCCGACACGAAATGGATGTGGATCATATAAATGCTCTGAAAGGTTAAACTTTGTTCGCAAGCAGTTGGTTCATTTTATTATTTCCTTTAGCTGGGTTTATTTTTCTCAGTTGGTATGGGAATCGAATTTCGAAGATACTGGTTGGGTCGATCGGCTGCGGTGTTGTTGGCGCATCTTTTCTCACCTCGCTAGTGGCGTTGAGTAATTTGCTTT
>JAKUOQ010000026.1 GCA_022450865.1 Nitrospinales bacterium
TCATTTTGACGCACCCTTGATCATTGCCCCCCCCAGCGCTAGCGGTTGATATGATTGAAAAAATAGGGTTTCAAGGTATACTGTTTCGATAATTAAAATTCAATAACCGGGGGGACTCCTTTCATTAATATGAGTATGGATGATGTTAGCTATTGCATACAACGATTAAAGGTACCTTAACTAACCATAACTAAAAAATTAAAAAACGAGTTAACTTCGGTTGAGGAGAAGAGACAAGAATGAGTATTGAATTGAAATTAAAGCACTCTCTGGAAGGACAAAGGTCCTTCGCACAAACGCATTAGTCTCTTATGCGTCCACGCCTCCAGGTCATTCTCCTGGGAATTGTTAGTCTACTCCTCTATTTATTTCTTACTCACATTTCAAAAGAGTTTAACTGGGGAGAAGGTTATGCTGATCGTCCCATTCTCACTTATCTGGCAATTTATTTTTCACTGTCCCTACTTTTCTTCTCCACTTGCGCCATCCTATTAAAGCAACCGGAAGATCGATTTACCTTTTGGGCCATTATAGCCCTCGGCTTGCTATTCCGACTTTCTATTTTACCTGCGCAACAGTTACAGGAAGACGATGTCTATCGTTACCTCTGGGATGGAAAAGTTTTTTCTAATAATATTAATCCTTTCGAATACTCCCCCTCTGAAGTTCACGAATTTAAAGAATTACGAATTCAGAACCCTGAAACTTATTACAAAATTTATAACGAAAGAAATGAAAGGGAATTGGAAAAACTATCAGCTTTGAAATGGGAATCTCCAAAATCCCTAAAATATCTAGAAAGAGTAAACCATCCCGGAGTTCCCACAATTTATCCTCCTATGGCTCAGTTTGTGTTTCGAGCTGTTCATTCTATTAAACCCGATAGTATTCTTGCTATGCGGATCGCTTTCCTGCTGTTTGATGTTTTAACAATGTTTTTCATTATCGGGATTTTGGCCAAGCTGGGATTAAATAAAAATATGAGCGCTGTCTACTTTTGGTGCCCATTGATAATAAAAGAAACTCTCAATTCAACTCATTTGGATATCATTGGAATTGCATTCCTATGCGGCTCGATTTATTTTCTGGTCAGCCACCGACACAGTCTCGCTACTGTTTTTCTTGCCTTAGGTTTTCTAGGTAAATTGTATCCCGCTATTTTATTTCCGCTTTATTTTCAATCCTGTCTCCAAAATTCCCGCAAAAAAGAGGGCAATCTCTGGCTACCCCCAATAATCAACTCGCTACTTTTTATCAGCATAATAGTTTTGGGTTACATTCCTTTTATGGGGATAGGGCTAAAAATGTTCGATGGTCTTAAAGCATATTCACTCTACTGGCAAAGCAATGATAGCATTTTTTCCTGTTTAGTTTTTATTTTCAAAAACCTGCCGGGGGAATTAAGCAATATTTCTTTTTTTTCAAATCCATTGCCCATTTTCCTGAGCAAACTAACCGTAGTTTGCATTTTGATGGGAGTTCTTATCTGGCTTTTGTTGAAAAATACTTCGTTATCTGAAGACCCGGAAACATTCTTGAAACAGCTTTTCATATTGATGGCTTTGGTATTTTTGCTCAGCCCAATTCAAAACCCTTGGTACCTTTGCTGGGTGGTTCCTTTT
Source organism: Nitrospinales bacterium (assembly GCA_022450865.1). Taxonomy (GTDB): domain Bacteria; phylum Nitrospinota; class Nitrospinia; order Nitrospinales; family VA-1; genus UBA8687. Next base: position 1,623 of record JAKUOQ010000026.1, read on the forward strand.
CTATGTTTGTTTCCTCTTAGATCGTGGATTCTTTTAACAGGTCTAGTCGGACTTTATTACCTCGATTTTTATTTTGACTATCAAGAAATACAATCATGGAAAATATGGATTCCCTGGATTGAATACCTTCCTTTTTATCTGTTGTTAATTTTAGATTTACAAAATAAAAATAAGGTGCTGAAAAAAGGCAAAAAATGAAATGGAATAACAGTTCCTGATTTACCTAAAAATTTAGGAGAGGATATATTACAAAAACCTACACACAGCGCAATCGTAATGTAAATCTCTCTTTAGTATCTCTCCGCAGGGCAGATCTTGCTAAAACAAATTTAACATCTACTCTGACTCGAGAAAAAAACCTTAAAAAACAAAATTTTTTATAAAAGACTACATAACTTCCTAGACTAGCTCGAAAAAAGATCGAACCTTGGGTTGAATGGACTCATCGAACTGGTTATCTCGGTCAAGCAGAATGGCGTGAATCCCTGCATTACGAGCCCCATCGAAGTCTGTTTTAACTTCATCTCCAATATGGCAGGCCTCGTGAGGTTCAACGCCACTAAGGCGTATCGCTTCAGCAAAAATCTTTTTATCTGGCTTTGCAGAACCTACTACCGCTGAAGGAAGAATAAATTTAAAATGGTCTGTCAGTTCTAAACTATCCAAGGTGGAAGTCAGTCGCGAATCCCAATTCGAAATAACACCTAAAATAATTTTTCGTTCTTTTAATTTTACAAAAATTTGAGACTCGATCACATCTTCATAGATTTTCCAATTGGAGCCATCGCGAAACACTTCAAAAATTAATTTAAAATACTTATCAAAACGATCTAGCCCCCCAAAAGGTTGAAAAACCTCAAACACCAATTCTTTCCAAAATTTTTCTTCTACTTCTGCACCGGATTTATTCCCCAAAGATTCGATACCACCCATTTTTTTCCATTGCGAACGGAATCCCTTGTTAAGCTGATCAGCGGTTCCCGAGAAACCAAAAGCACGCGCGTGCTTTGCGTATACATCACCCACTGAAGGATGAACACGAATCAAGGTTCCCCCAACATCAAAAAATACAGCTTTAAAAGAAGAAAGCGGCAAAACTTAAGTTCCTGAAACAAATTTTTTGACAATTAATACAGAATTGATGCCGAACATGCCAAAGGAGTTATTCATAATGTAGTTTACTGAAGGGAGTTTTTCCGGTTTATTTGCAACAAGGTTGTTCACGGCACATTCAGGGTCTAGGTCATCGAGATTAATGGTAGGGTGCACCATATTATCTTCAAAGGCTGGCAAGTTACCTGATAATTCCAGAGTACCTGCAGCACCCATAGTATGACCGATAAAACTTTTTGTGTTATTGATGCGGGTTTTAGAATCATTACCAAACACTTCGCGTATGGCCTTGGTTTCCTGGATGTCTCCCATCTGCGTTGCCGTTGCATGGGCGTTTAGAATATCTATGTCACCTGGTTTGAGTCCAGCTCGATCAAGAGCTAACCTCATACATTGGGTCTGTCTGTCTGGATCTGGCAAAATAAAATCTACAGCATCGGAATTTGAGGCATAGCCTACAATTTCTCCATAAATTTTTGCCCCCCGTTTTTTGGCATTTTCTAAGCGTTCGAGTGTATAAACACAACCTCCTTCAGAGCAGACAATTCCGTTTCGGTTTTTATTGAAGGGGCGACTGGCTTTTGTTGGGTCTTCGTGCTCGGCAAGTGCACCCTCACTTTTGAAGCTGGCAAAAATACCGAATGTGTGGATGCTTTCAGAAACGCCGCCAGCTAAGGCTAAATCGACTTCCCCGAGCCGTAACATTTGGACTCCTTGAATAACCCCCATATTACCCGCAGCACAGGCTGCCCCAATGGTGTAATGAGGACCAGTGATTTTCATATTCAAAGTAACTTCACCGGCAGGATTATTGGACACAGTTCTGGGGTTATGGTGATGCGACCAATACTTCACATCGTAATCGTATTTGCTGATGTTGTAGACTTCGTTTTCAGTTTCTACATTTCCGTGTTCTGTGGTTCCCAAATAAACCCCAATTCGTGAACGGTCAATCGACTCTAGGTCGAGCCCCGAATCAGCAAAAGCTTCTCGTGAACAATATATGGAAACTGAACCCACACGGGTTCCACGACGACGTTCTTTTTTTTTCTGGTATTTGAGCTCGTCAAAATCACAAACTCCGGCAAGAACTTTTCCCATATAACGGGTTTCGTACTCCCGAACTCCTGATACACCATTTAGCAGGTTGTGGCGAAACTCTTTTAGGTTATTACCGTTGGGGGATGTTAATCCGACGCCGGTTATGACAATACGCGAGTTAATCATTTCAGTTTACCATTTTGTACAATAACGCCACGGCATATGCAGCAATGCCTTCTTCCTTGCCAACGAAACCCAATTTTTCTGTGGTTGTGGCTTTTATATTTATCTGCCCGATGTCTATCGCCATGGCCTGTGCAATATTCTTTTTCATATCAGGGAAAAATAGGGTTAGTTTTGGTTTTTGCGCAACGATGATGGTATCAACATTCGCAATTTCAAACCCTTTACCCCTACAAATTGCGGTGACTTGCTCTAGTAAAACAATGCTGGAGATCCCCTTCCATTTTGGATCTGAATCCGGGAAATGCTTACCGATATCCCCCGCACCAACTGCCCCCAAAAGAGCATCGCATAATGCGTGTAGCAATGCATCAGCATCTGAATGCCCATCGAGCCCTTTTGAATGAGGGACGTTAACACCTCCGAGAATCAGCTTTCTACCTGAAACCAGTTGGTGCACATCATAACCATTACCAATACGAATTATAGGTGAGCTCATTTAATAAAATTTTTATTACCGATTGTTTAAGTATCCCGCCTGTTAAAGAAATTACAAACCCCACACCTCCTTCTATAAACTAAATGCGAAAGTTCGTCTAAAAGAGTTTACCCGTCGTCCCTGTATGTGATAGCCCTTAAATTACTCTCATGCCTAAAAAGGGTACTAATGGGTGACGGTGACTAATTTTGTAGTTTCTTCGCGAGCCCATCGATCTGCAATCAAAACATCTTGCAATTCTTTTAATGGAGATGGATTGTGGTTTTGCATGACCATACGAATGAGTTCTGCAATATCTTTGTAAGAGATGAGTTCTTCGAGGAACGCCTGTACCGCAATTTCATTCGCAGCATTGAGCACAGCAGGCATGGTTTTCCCAATTTCCATTGCATCAATAGCCAACCGCAGACAGGGGAACCGTTCAAAGTCGGGTGCTTCAAAGGTCAAGTTGCCCATGGTAGTCAAATCTAACGAGGGTAAATCGCATTCAAACCGGTCAGGGTAAGTCAGGGCATAGGCAATGGGTACGCGCATATCTGGAATACCCAACTGCGCCAGTATAGATGTATCAACAAACTCTATCATCGAGTGGATGATGCTTTGAGCATGGACAATAATTTCGACCGGAGTATTGACACCAAACAACCATTTGGCTTCAATATATTCCAGTCCTTTATTCATCATAGTGGATGAGTCGATAGTAATTTTTGCACCCATATCCCAGTTAGGATGTTTGAGCGCATCTTTTACTGTAACAGTTTCCATTTCACCTAAGCTGAATGTGCGGAAGGGACCACCCGATGCAGTCAGGATAATTTTTTTGATTCGTTCTTTCTTTTCTCCATTCAACACCTGAAAAATAGCACTGTGTTCGCTATCAATAGGAATGATTTGTGAATTAGTTTTTTTCGCTTCTCTGAGTACCAACTCACCAGCAATAACAAGAGTTTCTTTATTCGCCAGCGCAAGATTTTTCCCTGATTTTAGCGCGTGAATTGCAGGTAATAGACCCGCACTTCCCATTACACCGGAAACAACCACATCTGCCTCCGGCAAGGTGGCGACTGCAATGGTACCTTCTTCACCGGATAAAATCTCAATATCCAGATCAGCGATTCGTTCCTTTAACGTTGGGATTTTTTTGGTATCGAATAGGGCTACGACTCGGGGCTTAAATTTTCTGATTTGTTTTGCAAACAAGTCGACATTGCTTCCTGCAGACATGCCAAGAATTTGAAATTTTTCTGGATTACGTTCAATCACATCCAGCACATTAGTGCCAATTGAGCCAGTAGAACCGAGAAGTGATATTTTTTTCATATAAATTCGGTTGCCAAGAATAACTGGTAGTAACAATAAAAAGTAGGGCCCGCAAACAATAGGCTATCAATGCGATCTAAAACCCCTCCATGCCCCGGAATCAGGGTTCCAGAATCTTTAACCTGACAATTCCGTTTTATGAGCGATTCTACTAAATCGCCGAACTGGCCAATAATACCGCAAATGAAAGCCACAATCAAACAGTGGAATAGAGGGATCTGACTGAAAAACAGGTTGCTCGCCAACAAGGCAACAATTAAAGTGCCGACAACGTTGGCCACAGCCCCAGCAATAGTTTTATTTGGGCTAACAACCTCCAGTAATTTTCGTTTTCCGAATTTTTGGCCTCCGTAATAGGCCATTATATCTCCGACCCAAATAAACAATAAAATAAAAACTACCATTTCCCGACCCCCTTGCAAATTGCCAATTAGAAGAAAGTACCCCCCTAGTCCTGCAATATAGAAAATACCGAACAGGGTATAGGCAATAGGATCGAGTGCCACTCGCACATTTTTCCCCCTAAAAAACCAGACAGTAAATAATGTAAGGGGAATACAAAAAATAAAAACCGGCAAATTTTGAGGAACAAAAAAGTAGGCTACAAGCAGAAGAAAGCTCAAAACCATACCTGCAACAGGAAACCCACTCAATCCTGCATTGGTAATCATAGAAAAATATTCGTACACGGCAACCAAAGCAAGAGACGCAATCAAAATAAAAAACAACCAGGGGTGCCCATATAAAATAATCCCGAGTACTAGGGGAATTGCTATGACTCCGCTGATAATGCGTTCCAAAATTTTCTCCTAAACGGATTAAAAGTCTATTTCAGGTGAAAATAATAGGGGGAAATGGGCTTATGCTCTGGGTCATTAAAAAAAATTTAGGCTTTGGCAACTTGTTCCTGGATCATTCCAAACCGGCGGTCTCGACCTTGATAATCAATAATGGCATTTAAAAAATCATCTTCCGTAAAATCAGGCCACAAAACATTATTATAATGCAATTCTGTGTACGCACTTTGATATAGAAGAAAGTTGCTGATTCTCCTTTCTCCACTGGTTCTAATCAAAAGATCCGGGTCGGGCATTGGATGAGTCGAAAGAAAAGACTCAATCAGCGGAAAATTGATTTCTTCGGTTGAAATTTTTCCATCTTTCACCATTTGAGCTACTTTTTTAACAACATCAAGAATTTCCTGCCTACCTCCATAACTTAAAGCCAGAGTGAGAATCATTCCCGTATTATTTTTTGTTTCATCAATTGAGTATTGAATCAGTTTTTGTATAGAGGTCGGTAAGTCTTCTATATGCCCAATGATATTGAACTGAATATTTTCTTCTTTCATTTTCTGCAATTCTTTTTTGAGATAAAAATCCAAGATTTTCATTAGGGTACTAATTTCGGCGGAAGGGCGGTTCCAATTTTCATCGGAGAAGGAGTACAGGGTCAATGCTTCGAGGTTAATTTTACACCCTAAGGTAACTATACGATCTACAACTTTAACACCGGCCCAATGACCTTCGTATCGTGGGAGTAAATTGTTTTGTGCCCACCGTCCATTACCATCCATTATAACGGCAATATGTCTGGGCAATCGATGTAGGTCGATTTTCTCTTGTAACTTTGATTCGACCAAGAAGAAGACTCCTGAATAAAAGAATGTGCAGCACTAAAACTAAATATCAAGAAAAAATTAAACTTCGATTATGTCTTTCTCTTTTGTCTGGATAATCTTATCTACTTCTGCCACGAATTTATCGGTAATTTTCTGAGTTGCATCGTGCGCCTTGCGCCCTGCATCCTCAGAGATATCATGATTTTTTTCTGATTTCTTGAGTTTTTCGTTAATATCCCTTCGGATATTTCGAATAGCCACCTTGCATTCCTCCGATTGCTTTTTTACCAATTTCACCAGTTGCTGTCGTCTTTCATTTGTTAGCGGTGGAATAACCAATCGTATTACCTTACCATCATTGTTGGGAGTCAAACCCAGATCAGAACCTTGAATTGCTTTTTCAATATCCTTCAGGATCGATGTTTCCCAAGGCTGTATTGTTAAAGTCTGGTTATCAGGCGCTCCCAGAGTAGCGACTTGTTTTAAAGGCGTAGGATTACCGTAATAATCAACTAATAGGTCGTCTAGTAAAGCTACCGATGCTTGCCCTGTTCTTAATTTCCCCAGTTCGTGAAGCAAATGGTCTATAGAATTTTTCATTTTACACTCAGCGTCTTTTATTAATTCTTCTTCCATTTTTTAAGCCCCCACGATTGTTCCAATTTTTTCACCTAATAAAACTCTTTTTATACTATGCGTCTGGCGGAAATTAAATATTACCATAGGCAATTTATTATCCATACAAAGAGAAACTGCAGTTGAATCCATTACCTTCAGTCCTTTTTTTAACACATCTAGATAGCTCAATTCTTTATACTTTATTGCATCTTTGTCTGTCCTAGGATCCGAACTATAAATGCCGTCCACTTTTGTTGCTTTAAAAATTACATCGGCTCCGACTTCCATAGCTCTTAAAGAGGCTGCAGTATCTGTAGTAAAATAGGGGTTGCCTGTTCCTCCTGCAAAAATAACGACACGTCCTTTTTCCAGATGCCGAACCGCCCTCCGGCGCACATAGGCTTCGGCAACCGCTTGAATTTCTATGGCAGTCTGAACACGGGTGGCAATACCTGCCTGCTCTAACGCAGCCTGGAGAGCTAGCGCATTAATAACCGTTGCTAACATTCCCATATAATCACCGGTGGTCCGCTCTATGCCAATCGAGCTTAATGAAGCGCCTCGGAGAATGTTTCCTCCGCCAATTACAATAGCTATTTCAACACCCAGATCTTTAGCGGCTCTGATTTCTTCTGTAATATTCTTTAAGGCCTTTTCGTCAAGACCAAAATCTCCTTCTTCGGCAACCAGACTTTCGCCACCTAATTTTAACAGCACTCTTTTATAAATGGCCTCGGACATTAAATTTCGAACCTTGCAAATTTACCAATATTGATGTTCTCACCCAGCAAAGCAATTTTTTGTTTAATCAGTTCTTGGATAGTAATATTGGTGTCTTTAATAAAGGGTTGTTCTAACACACAGTTCTCTTCATAAAATTTTTCCATTTTTCCGGAAACAATTTTTTCAATAATATTTTCAGGTTTGCCCGATTCTTTTGCCTGATGCGCAAAAATTTCTTTTTCTTTATCTAGGGTTTCCTGTGTCACTTCTTCCCGTGTTGCAAACCGAGGTTTAGCGGCAGCAATATGCATAGCAATATCACGAATCAGCTCCTGGAAGTCTGGCGTGTTGGCGACGAAATCTGTTTCGCAATTCAGTTCCACCATTACTCCTAGTTTGTTACCAGCATGAATGTAGGTGCCGACCGAACCATCCCCGGTTTGCCGACCCGATTTTTTATCTGCCTTGGCCAATCCTTTTTTACGCAAGAAAGTGATAGCAGCTTCTACATCTCCACTGGTTTCTTTTAACGCAGACTTACATTCCATAATCCCGGCTCCAGATTGAGAGCGCAGTTCCTTAACCATCGCAGCAGTTATTTCCATTACTAAACATCCTTACAAAAAAGTTAATCTAAAAATATTCGAACAAGACAAATTACTTGCTTCGTAAATTTATTGTGAGTGACTTCGGTTGGCCATCCCGTAGAAGTTGGCCTCTACGAAAATAATTCCAGCCTGGGTTTTCAAACCTGAAATTAATTCAGATCAGGCAGGCACTACAGTTTCGCTTTTGCCATTATCATCAGGAGCCGGGACTGTCTCAGCTTTCTTATTAGGGCTTGACTTAGTCTCGGTCTCTTCTTTTTCTTGGCTTGATTTTTTCATCTCCTGACCCTCCAGGTATACATCGGCAATTCTATGAGCGAACAGCTGGATGGATCGCATGGCATCATCATTTGCAGGAATGGGGAAGTCGATGCCATCTGGGTCAGAATTTGTATCCACCATAGCTACAATTTTTATGCCTAATTTTTTTCCTTCTGCCAACGCAATTTTTTCTTTTCGTGTATCAACGATAAACATAACGTCGGGTAAATCTTTCATGGTTTTTATGCCACCGAAAAATTTATTCAGTTTGACAATTTCTTTACGTAAATCCAACGCTTCCTTTTTGTGCAAGTGATCAAACTGATTTTCTTCATCCATTTTTTCCAATTCTAGTAATCGTGCAATACTTTTTCTAATCGTTGCAAAGTTGGTGAGGGTTCCTCCCAACCACCGCTGATTGATGTAATGCATTCCGCACCTTGTGGCTTCATCTGCAATCAATTCCTGAGCTTGTTTTTTCGTTGCCACGAAAAGAACTTTTTTCCCAGCACGGGCACTCTCTCTGATATATTTTTCAGCTGCCTGAAAACCGGTAAGGGTCTTCTGCAAATCGATAATATATATTCCGCCGCGCGCGCCATATATATAAGGTTTCATTTTGGGGTTCCACCGGTTGGTTTGGTGGCCAAAATGAACACCAGATTCGAGTAGGTTTTTCATTGTGATTTCAGACATTCTATCTCCTTAAAATTAAATGGGTTATACCACCGCCTCCATCGACTCGCATCAGGAACCCGCAGGCCACCCCTGATTTGATCCGGAAACGTGCGTGATTGAATTTTCTGGAATTCTTCCAAAAAGGAAGCCAAATTGTTGCTTAGACTAACATATTCAAGTTTAACTGACAATATGGAACCGGCTAAATTTAAGCAAAAAACGGGGTTTTTGATTATTTTAGTCTTATAGTAAGTAATGTCCACCATCTGGATGAAAAGCGGACCGGTTTTTTTAAGCTTGCAAATCTGCTACCTTTGATTCCAATATTGCCTTAGATCTTTAAAATTGATTGTTTATTTTTATGACAGTTCAAAACATTTTAATTGTCAGCACAACAGGGATGGGGGATTGTCTATGGGCCACCCCTGGGATTAGAGAATTAAAAAATGCATACCCTGATGCTCAGATCGATCTGATTGTAAAAAAAGATTGGCTAGATCTATTTAAAAACAACCCACACTTAGAAAAAACCTACCTCTACCAAAACAGGTGGTATGCACAAATTTTTTTGGGAATAAAACTCCTGTTAAAACCAAAGTACACCCACGTTTTTATTTTTCATGCAAATTCAGACTTTGGTCGAATGAAAAGGTTTTTGAAGTCTTCGCCTATATGGAACCATCAAGGGCATAAATGGTGTCCCGATCAATACAATGTTAAATCAAAAAAAAGGAATAATTCACCTTCTATTGGTGCAGACCTCCACGCTATAGAACGTCGGCTTTTCATGTTGAAAGAGATAAAAGTTGAGCTTAAGCAACCTCAAATGGAATTATTTTTTAGCACTACTGAAAAAAATTCGTTTTCAGAATACGCAAATCATATTGGTCTAAAAATTCCATTTGTGGTCTGCCATATAGGAGCCAGCTCCGTAGATCGATTGTGGAAATCAAAAAATTTTTATAACCTCACAAATTTAATATTAAAAGAAACTTCTTTTAATATTGTTTTTGGTGGAAATAAAAAAGAAATAAAAATATTAAAAGCTCTCAATCTTCCAGACAGCGATAGAATATTTTTTGCGTTTGACTTACCCCTTATAAATTATGCTTATCTGTTGAGCCTCGCCAGCCTTCTGGTTTCGAACAACACAGGACCAATGCATATCGGTTATGCAGTCAACACACCTACCATTGGTATCTTTCAGCATGTAGGAAATGGTCGCCCCGATTTAGTCGGACCTTATAAACTGGATAAAACCTTTTTTCCTATTGTGAGCTATTTGGAGGGGAACACAAGCGTGGAAGAGGTCTGGAAAAAATTTCAAGCTATCTGTCAGGCAACAGAGTATTGATACTTTTTCTTAAATTATGCCCTTTGGTTTATTCCACGAGTTCAATGGGTTGTGAAAGGGGTTCCGCGATAAGGTCATAACCCGCCACTGCGGTGATGCGCATAGGAATGATTTCACCCGGTTCGGCTTCACATTTTTCCAAAATAACCTGCCCATCAATATCGGGTGCCTGAGATGCCAGTCTTCCCGTCATAATATAATTTTCCTGCACATTGAATCCTTCAACAAGAATTGATTCAATTTGCCCCACTTTTTCTTGATTTTTTCTACAAGCAATTTCCTTTTGACATTCCATGAGGATATTTTTTCTTTCTTCTTTAACTTCTTCGGGAACGCGGTTGGGATAATCAAAAGCGGTGGTTCCTTCTTCATCAGAATATGTAAAAATTCCTACATGATTAAACTGAACCTCGCAAAGAAAATTAAGCATATGCTTAAAATGTTCTTCTGTTTCTCCAGGAAAACCGGTGATAAAAGTGGTACGTAAAGCAATTTCTGGAATCTTTAATCGTAATTCATCCAACATTCTGCGGATAATGCCTTCAGTTTCCTGCCGTTTCATACTTTTTAAAATTTCATCATGTGTGTGTTGCAATGGAACATCAATATAGCGGCACACTTTTTCTTCAGATGCAATATAGTCGATCACATCTGAATTAAGAAAAGTAGGATAACAATACAAAAGTCGTATCCATTCTACGCTTTTAACTTTTGCTATACCCTCTAGCAATCTAACCAAACCATCCTTCATGCCTAGATCGAAACCGTACATTGTGGTGTCTTGAGAAATAATATTAAATTCTTTAACTCCTCTTTTAGCTAAATTTTCTGTTTCTGCCAAAATGGATTCCGGCGATCGGCTGCGCATAGGGCCCCGCATTTTGGGAATAATGCAAAAAGCACAACGATTAGAACAGCCTTCTGAAATTTTTAAATATGCCGTGTAAAAAGCAGTAGTCATCAACCGATCGGTGTAGGACTCATAAAATTCAGCAGGCGTCGCAACGTGATTGCGGTTATTAAAATTAGTCGCATCATCTTCTAGAATATTTTTTAACTGCGGGTATTGTCCAACCCCTAGCAAATGATCGATTTCTGGTATCTCATCGAGAAGCTCTTGAGTGTGACGCTCTGCCAAACAACCCGTCACGATGAGTTGCTTACAGTTTCCGTCTATTTTTTTTCGGGCCATTTCGAGAATTGCCTCGACCGATTCTTTTTTTGCCGATTCAATAAATCCACAAGTATTAACGATTATAATTTCAGCGTCTTCTTCATCAGGGGTAAGGTCGTAGCCCGAAGCAACGAGATCGCCGAGCACCCGTTCAGAATCAACGGTGTTTTTTGGACATCCCAAACTAACCATTCCAACTTTTTTCATATTTTTCCGTTTCTTAAAAAACTCGAAACCAACGATTGTTAGCCTTGTGCTTCTTTTAGCTTTTTTTTCATTCGCCGGATCAATTCATTAAAATCATTTTTCTTTAGAATCTTGTAAAACTGGCTTCTCAAATTGTTGCGCATGCTGACACCATCAAGGATCACATCTACTACCAACCAGTTTTTCGCAAACTGTTTCATTTTAAAATCGATGTCTACCTCACCCTCTTTCTCATGGATTACAGTGATGGGAACCACGGTCATATCTTTTTTACTTTTTGACTTACCATACATCAGGTCAAGGCTTGCAAAAAACTTCGCCGAACTGGGGAAAGCAACATGCACAAACAAATCCTCCAACAACTTCTGAAACTGATCTTGTTGTTCGGCGCTATGCTTCTTCCAGTATTTTCCTAGTGCTTTCTGGCTGATTTCCGGGACCTCTAAGATACTTACAGCGATATCAGAATGTTTTTTATTTGCTGCCTTTTTAACATCCGACAAACCATTGCCTTCTACTATTTGTTTGATCTCGTTTAAAAGGGTTTTTACTGAGGCTTCCGGGCTTTTTTGTTCTGAGCCGGCCCAAGATGAAAACGTCGTAAAAAAGAAAACGAAAAGGGTATTAAAAGCAATTATTTTTAGATTTCTCATTTGTGATACATTTCAATAGGAAATGTTTTCCTACTGGGAAACTTTGCTATTCAAAATATAAGGATTTGTTTATTTTAATTATAACGGAATCTAACCAGTGTTATGAACACCAATTTCAATAAATTATGGCGGCTTAATTCGGTTTTATTTTTGTTTGCCCTTATTTTTGAGACCTCCCCTGTTTTTGCACAAAGCCCAACCTTGGCTGAAATTGATCATCTTCACCAAGAAAGCGCATCGAAACAGGAATATGAAAATATTTCCTCGCAAATTAAAAAAGTTCTGGAGATAAACCCTAACCAATATAAATGGAAATGGCGTCAAGCTAGAGCCCATTATGCTCTTGCCAAAAAATCAGGGGATTCAAAAGTTGGTCACTATGGCCAATGTATCCTCTACAGCACCCAGGCCATTGAATTGCAACCCGATTCTGCAATCAGTTATTTTTATAGGGGACTATGCCGAGGTAAGCAAGGAGAAATGAAAGGGGTTTGGGCCAGTTTGGGAATCATCGATCCCTTTGAAAAGGATATGAAAAAAGCCGTGAGTCTGGACCCAACTGTTAGCCATTCAGGTCCACATCGGGCTTTGGGCAAATTGTATCTGGAGTTGCCCTTTTTTTTGGGCGGAGACCTGGATAAAGCGGAATTTCATCTGAAAGCAGCTGTTCGGCTGGCCCCTGACTATGCAGAAAACCAACTGGGGCTGGCACAGGTGCTTATCAAAAAAAATAATTACACGGAAGCACGAGAATTTCTTCACAAACTCATAGAACTTACAGATAATACACAGAACGAGCAACTTCTTTCTCTCAAAAAAGAGGGAATGGAGTTAATGGAACAAATTTCTCCCTGATACCAATATGCTAAAAGAAATCAAAATTCAGAACTTTGCCATTATAGAAAATCTTTTGGTGAATTTTGAAACCGGACTGAATGTGCTTACCGGTGAAACTGGGGCCGGGAAATCCATCATCATCGATGCGCTCAATTTATTACTTGGGGGCAGGGCAGATACAGATTCTATTCGTACCGGGGAAACCACTGCCTTGGTCGAAGGTATATTTCAAATATCCAATGAAGACACTCTAGCTATGGTGCAGGAGATTGGGATTGAATCAGTCGATGGCGAACTTCATATAAAAAGACAAATATCCAATTCAGGGAAAAACCGCTGTTTTCTTAACGATAGTCAGATCACCGTTTCTACGCTGGCAAAAATAGGTAATCGTTTAGTTGACCTTCATGGACAACATGACCATCAAACCCTTTTGCATCCCGAAATTCATGTCGATTTACTCGACTTGTTTGGCAAGTCAAAACAAAGTCGCGATACATTTACCAAAGAATTCATAGAGTATCAAAACCAGGTCAAAACCCTGCAATCCCTAGACACCGATGAGAAGGAACGTTTGCAAAGGGAAGAGTTTTTGGGCTTTCAAATTTCAGAAATTGATGCAGCGAATCTTTCAAAGGAGGAAGAGGAAGAAATTAAGGAGGAAAAAAATAAACTCCGTCACTCAGAAAAAATTCGCTCCGCTCTCCAACAAAGTCAAACCTTATTGTCTGAACAAAGCGGTTCCATTTTGGAAAGTTTACGTCAAATTTTAAAAGACCTCGAACCCCTGATTGAGGTGGACAAAGAATTAGATTCTACTTTTCAAAGATCTCAATCTGCTTTTTATGAATTGGAGGAGGTTGAAGATGCTTTGAGATCGCATGATCGATCTCTGGATTTTAATCCTGAAAGGCTGGAAGAAATTGAAGATCGGTTAGCTGAAATAAACGGACTAAAAAGAAAATATGGAAACGATGTTTCAGAAATTCTTACCAAGCGCGACCAGTTTGCAGCTGAATTGGAACAATTGGCCGGTAACGAAGAAAACATAAATAAACTTGCAAAAGAAATAGAGAAAAAAGAAAAAATAGTTGCAAAGCTTGCCATTGAACTTGCTGATATGCGCGAGATAGGAGCCAAAGCCTTAAAACAGGGTGTAGAAAAAGAATTAAAAGAATTACATATGAATGGCGTACGCTTTGGAGTCGACTTCAATTACCCACCTGATCCACAAGGATTTGTACAATACCACAGAGAAAAATTAAAACCGACCTCCATAGGATTAGGTACCCTTGAATTTTTATTTTCTCCCAATCCAGGAGAGGAGCTTCGCCCTCTCGCTAAAATTGCATCGGGAGGTGAACTTTCTCGCATCATGCTTGCTTTAAAATCTATTCTAAATAAACAAGACACAATTCCTGTAATGATATTCGATGAAGTCGATACAGGGATAGGCGGTCGCATAGCAGAAAAGGTAGGCGCTAAACTGAAAAAGGTGGCAGAAACCAAACAAGTTTTTTGCATAACACATCTTCCCCAAATCGCAGGAATGGCTTCGACTCATTTTCGTGTTGAAAAAAATGTTCAAGGAAAACGCACCCGGGCAGGAATTCGGCAATTGGAATTTGCAGAACGGGTTGAGGAGTTGGCAAGAATGTCTAGTGGAGAAAAAATAACTGAAGCTTCCCTACAACATGCACGCGAACTTATTTCCGACCACTAAAAGCTAGGCAAAAACGTAAAAAAATTTGCCCACAAAAGTACTTAAAAACTACTATATATGAAACAAACAGAATTCCAATTTTCCGTTTCAACAAAAGGTCGAGGTATATATGCTATCAGCAATAAGGTGGAAAGTTGGGTACAAAATCAAAACATCCGTTCCGGATTGTTAACGCTTTTTATTCCCCATACATCAGCATCCTTACTCATTCAGGAAAATGCAGACCCTGATGTCTTGAAAGATTTAGATCGGTTTTTTAACCGACTCGTTCCTGACGGCGACCCTTTGTACGACCATCAAGCCGAAGGTCCGGATGATATGCCAGCACACATTCGATCTGCCCTGACCCAAACCCAACTTTCGATTCCAATACGAAATAACGAGATGGCGCTAGGCATTTGGCAGGGGATTTATCTGTTTGAACACCGAGTTCATCCTCACACCAGAAATATTTTGCTTCATTTATTAGGTGAATAAATGGTTTTCTTTTTTCTACGGAGAAATTCCAATCGAAATAAATAAGTAATGGCCTTGTTTAAACGGATTATACTTTCCAGTTCTTTTCTGAACTTAGCTTTAGAAGCGCGGGAAGGAAGGTTACGCTTGCAACTAAACAGCAGAATACACCCAGTGTGAGAACGAGACCTAAGCTGAAGACGCCATAATGGTCGGCCACCATCATGCTGCCGAATCCAATCATGGTTGTGAGCGAACTTAACACCACGGCCTGCCCAGTACTTTTGCCCAGTACCACAGAATTTTTATCTTTCTCTTCACGGTAACGATGTGTGATATGGATTCCATTTACCACCCCGATTCCCAAAATCAATGGCAGGATAACTAGATTCGCCATATTAAGTTTCAGTTCAAACATATCCATGATCCCCAACGTCCAAATCGATCCTACGAAAACAGGTAACAGGATGAAGAAAACCGTACGCAGATTTCTGAAAACGATGAAAACATAAATGATGATCGTAATCATGGCGTAGATACCCCCATTGATATAACCTTCAGTCATCAAACGAGTGGAGTTAAACATATGCACAGCACTACCTGTGACGTCCGGGTCAACAGAACGCAGGTCTTCTAAGTATTGCTGGCGTTTTTCTAAGTTCCATATATCGACACTCGGGAAAACCGTTAATAGATATTTGCCTTTGTCAGAGAGATAACGCTCGCGCAAGCTTTTAGGAATATTTGAAATCTCTATAAACTCCGGTTCGGCATTTTGTTGAAGTTCTTTCATTAGACTACGATAGTCAGCAAACAATTTTTGGGAAAATAACTCCAAACTCTTTTCCGCTATTTCTGGTTCTATCGTTTCGGTCTGCATAAAAAATTTATCGATCTCTTTTGCTGCTTGGGCAATTTTATCTTCTTTACCTTCTCGCCCCTGAAATTTAAATCGAATACGTTTTAAAGTTTTGTTTAGCGCCTTGATTGATAACGGGTCGTCTTCTTCGACAAAGAATTCACTCAATAACGGTACCAAATTTTCTTTTAAATACTCTGCCTTATCTTTCTGGTTTTTGGGCACCATCGCTGCAATACTCTCAACATTTTCTACAGTAGGTAAAGTTTTGAGCTTGGCTTCTTTTTCTCGGACTTCTTCCAGCGAGTCGGCAAGGAAGGCAGCGGACCACGCGGAGCGCCCGGCATTTTCCAAAATGCGCATTTCATATTTTACTGCCTCGGTTCCCTTGGCTTGCAGGTGCAGTAAATTATAATCAAAAAAGTTTTTTCTTAGTGAAAATGATGCCACCAAAACAAGCATGGCGCAGACAATAATAATGAGTTTGTAATGATTGAAGAATTTATTGAGTCTACTGATTTTAGAGGGGATGGAATTTTCTGT
>JAKUOQ010000027.1 GCA_022450865.1 Nitrospinales bacterium
GAAAAGTTTGTAATTGTTAGGGAAAGGATAAAAATTTTTTTCCTCCAATGAATTTGGAACTCATAAAAATCATGGGAGATTTGAAAATAATTCTCTGTTATTTAATTCTCAAGTAGAAAACCTCTATCTTTACCTCTATTCTTGATGGTATGTTTTAAATTAAACCTTTATGTAAATATAAAATAACTAAAGACTATTTATGAAAATAATTGTTTGTATAAAGCAGGTACTGGATACCGGGGCTAAAATTGAAATGCAGGGAGAAAAAGTAGTTGCTTCGGGAAGTCCCTTTATCATGAATCCTTACGATGAATTTGCTTTAGAAGAAGCAATTCGTATTAAGTCAGCCTTGCCGGATTCGGATATTACCGTTTTTTCATTAGGACCCGAGAGTGTGAAAGAAACACTTAAAAGGGCCTTAGCCATGGGCGCTGATCATGCGATTCATATTTTAGATCCTTTGTTTGATGGATTAGATAACTCCCTTATTGCAAAGATTTTGGCCAAGGCTATTCAAAAGAATTCTTTTGATTTGGTTCTCTGTGGGCGACAGGCAGTAGATGACGATATGGCGCAGGTAGGTCCTGCATTGGCTGTGTTGTTGGAGATACCGTTTATCACTATTGTCACTAAAATTCAGTTCTCAGAAAATTTTCAAACCGCTGATATCACAAGGCAGATTGAAGGAGGTAGTGAGATTCAAAAAAATAGGTCCTTGCCTTTTCTTGTGACTTGTCAAAAAGGATTGAATGAGCCACGGTTTCCTTCTTTGAAAGGGATAATGGCGGCTAAGAAAAAAGAGATTCAAAAAATTTCTGCGTCTGACCTGCAGCTGGATGCAAAATTTCTTGATCCACATAACAATAAATTGCAGGAAATAAAACTATCCCTCCCACCCGAGAGGAAGAAGGGAACAATTCTAGAAGGCGCGGATGAAGATATTACTAAACAGCTGGTTGCAATCATCCGCGAAGAAGAAAAGATCGTTTAATAAAATTTTACAAACGACCCCTCTGCGAACAAAACGTTTGCAAAAATAAAAATTAGGCTTCGGTACTCTTATTGTTTACATCTTTCTTCTAAGGGGGGCACCATAGGGAAAGTTTTAAAAAATAAGGTATATCGGGCATTGCCTAAAATGGCATAAAATTATGTTTTTTTTTATCCTCCTTTTTGCTTTTCTCCGTTGTAGTTTTTATGTGGCTGGGTTATTCTTCCTGTTTTAAGTTTATTTTATACTCGAGCGTGTCTAGTGGATAAAAGTTCTACCATAGGGGTGGTCGTGGAACACGATCACAATGGAATAAAACCTGTTACCTACGAAGTTCTCAATGCTGCCCGAAATTTACCGGGCCTAGTTAGTGCGTATTATTTTTCAAATGACGGGGGAGCAAACCTGGAATCATTAATTCAAGGGGGTGCAGATGAAGTACGGGTTTTTGTTCATCCGGATTTTGTACATTACACGCATGAAACCTATACAGCTGCATTAATAAATGAGATTAAAAAATCTCAACCTGCAATAATTTTGTTGTCAGCTTCTAATAACGGCAAAGAACTAGCCGCAGCTGTGGCTACACACCTTGAAGTTGGGCTAGCCACGGATTGCATTGATCTGCAACTCTCTGAGGCAGGAGAGATAATTGTTAAAAGGCCGGTGTTTTCAGGAAAAGCACATTCTGTGTTTCGGTTGAGCGGTCCCAAGCCTTACCTTGTTACATTGCGCCCCAATATTTTCAGGGGGGAAGGAGCTGATAAGACCCGCGCTGGCAAAGTCTTTAAAGAAGATATGAATCTACCCGATTTTTCAGAGATTGTGGTAGGGCTCGTCAGGGAAGTTGGGACAAAACTCGATATAACTGAGGCTCGAATAATTATTTCAGGCGGGCTGGGTATGCAGGCCCCAGAAAACTTCAAAATGCTTGAAGATCTGGCAGATGTTTTAGGGGGCGCTGTTGCGGCTTCCCGTCCGGTAGTGGATAATGGCTGGCAGGAATATTCTCACCAGGTGGGTCAAACAGGCAGGACGGTTTCCCCCGATCTATATATAGCCTGCGGAATTTCTGGTGCAGTGCAACATCTTGCTGGAATGTCTTCTTCTCGATGCATTGTTGCTATCAACTCCGATCCCCATGCTGCTATATTTTCCATAGCAGATTATGGAATTGTGGGCGATGCATTAAAAATAGTCCCTTTATTAACCAAGGAATTCAAAAACATTTTGAATAGCTGAGACGAAACCCTTTCTAGAATATTCCACCTTTTAATTATGAATATAAAGGAGATTTTAGAAGACCCCCGTTTGAATATTTCGCCCACTGCCCCCCTCGAACAAATGGTATCGCAATTTGGCTCTTATCTTGATTTGCTTGTTAAATGGAATCAAAAAATTAATCTTACCTCAGAAAAATCTAGCCAAGATATTTTACTACGTCATATTTTCGATTCTTTGCAATACGCGCCTGTCATATCGCCCAAAGACGAAATTGTGGATATTGGTAGCGGAGCAGGTTTTCCTGGTATTCCCCTAAAAATTATATATCCAGAATTGGTCGCCACCCTGATAGAGAGCCAAAGGAAGCGCTGCAGTTTTCTAGAGACCGTTATTTTCGAATTGGGGCTTAAAGGAACCAAGGTAATCAATGACAGAGCGGAAAAAATCTCACCCGAGCGGTTAGCCGAGGCCGTTATATTCAGAGGAGTTTCCGATATTAAAAGCTGCTTAGAACTGGCTACCCCATTTTTGGGAAGGGAAGGAAAGGTCGTTTTAAAAAAAGGTGTAGAGGAAAGAGGAGAATTAAAACAGCCTATTTATGGTTTCTCACTTGAGCAAGAAGTTGTTGTTACAGGGTATAATAATAAGAAATCCAGCCTATTGGTTTTTGTAAAAAGGAGCATTTGAAAAACTGTTTCACGTGAAACATTAGTTTTTATCGTAATAGGTAAATATTTCTTTCAAACAGGAAATATATTTGGTGGAAACCTAATTTTATGGTAACTTTAATGTGCAGCAACTATAATATTTTTTGATAAATCTCTTTAAAAACAAAGACTTACGAACTTTCGCAGAAATTTTCTGGAAAACATTTTGACTTTTTGGGTCCCATGACCAAAATAATCAGTATTGCAAACCAAAAAGGTGGAGTGGGAAAAACGACCACAGCCATCAACCTTGCTGCATCTTTAGCCCTTTCGGGCAAAAAAGTTCTTTTAATTGATGTTGATCCTCAGGGCAATGCATCCAGTGGATTGGGTGTTGAGGAAGATGCCCGGGGGGTTTATGAGCTGTTGATGGGTGAGGCAAATGTGACAGAAGTGACTTGTTCTACAGAGATTGAAACCCTCAAGATAATCCCTTCAAGAGTAGACCTTACTGGGGCTGAAATTGAATTAGTAGCAAGAGAGTCCCGGGAAAAAATATTGAAGCGTGCGCTGAATCCAATAGATGAATATGAATTTGTGGTCATAGATTGCCCACCTTCATTGGGGCTTCTAACCTTGAATGCCCTTGCTGTTTCTAATTCTGTGCTGATACCGATGCAGTGTGAATATTATGCTTTGCAGGGCCTAAGCCATTTATTAAAAACCCTGAAGCTTATAAAAAAATCCATCAATCCAGATTTAAAAGTTGAGGGTATATTATTGACCATGTTTGATGGAAGAACCCTGCTGGCAACGCAGGTGAAAGATCAAGTGCAAAAATATTTCAGTGATTTTCTTTTAAAAACCATCATCCCTAGAAACGTACGTTTGAGCGAGGCTCCTAGCCATGGAAAGCCAATCATGCTTTATGCGGGTCGCTCGCGCGGGGCTGACTCTTATGTGGAACTTGCAAAAGAAATTATTTTGCGATCTAAAAACGATTCCCGGCCTAAGACTGCATTAACAGGTTCAGCAGCATGAATAGAAAAGCATTAGGAAAAGGTATCAATGCTCTGATTCCCGACTTTGAAAAGGGAGTCCCCGAAGCAGGACCATCTACAGCCACTGATTTGCTCATTGATGAAATTTCTCCGAATCGTTTGCAACCGAGAAATTATTTTGATGATAAAAAGTTGAACGAGCTAATGACTTCTATTAAGGAGCACGGAGTATTGCAACCAGTTGTTGTTCAAAAGGTTGATTCAGGCTTTGAGTTGATTGTTGGTGAAAGACGCTGGCGAGCTTCTAAAAAACTCGGGCTCAAAAAAATCCCAGCCGTGATACGGGAAGTCAATGATACGCAATCTCTTGAAATAGCCATCATCGAAAATATTCACCGGCAAGATTTGAATCCAATAGAGGAGGCCGAAGCTTATGCCAGGCTGTCCAACGAGTTTGCATTGACCCAAGAAATGGTAGCCGAAAAAGTAGGAAAGAGTCGGGCCGCGGTCGCTAATATTTTGCGATTATTAAAATTGTCGAGAAATATAAAAGAAGATTTGATCTCCGAAAAAATTTCAATGGGGCATGCAAGGGCTTTGCTCGGTTTAGAAGAATCCAAACAAATGGAAACCCTGAGAAACGAAATTGTCAAACAAGATTTAACGGTCCGACAAACAGAAAGCAGGGTTAATAAACTAAAAAAAGGTGTTTTAGATAAGCCGATAACACAAAAAGTAAATAAGGATATTTTTACCAAAGATCTAGAAAAAGATTTAGCGAGAAGGTTGGGGACAAAGGTGGATATTTTGCCAAAAAAAAATGGCGGAAAACTAATTGTGACCTACTACTCTGATGATGATTTGGAGCGCATTCAAATGCTTATGGGGAACAGCAAAAAATAACATTTTTTGAAGAGAAAGTATCTAATGTGGAAGGAAAAGAAAGACATGAAAAAAAATGATGCCGAAATTAAGGCCTATATGGGCGAAGATACAGTTTTTAATGGGTTGCTCAATTATAGCGGAACTGTTCGTATAGACGGCAAGTTTGAAGGTCAAGTCATTACCGAAGACACTTTAATTATTGGTGAGACGGGTCATTTGATGGCGGAAATTTCTGCAGGCACTATCATTTGTATGGGCTATGTGGAAGGCAATTTGATGGCATC
Source organism: Nitrospinales bacterium (assembly GCA_022450865.1). GTDB lineage: Bacteria > Nitrospinota > Nitrospinia > Nitrospinales > VA-1 > UBA8687. The sequence goes on from JAKUOQ010000027.1 coordinate 5,033, forward strand.
CCAAAAAATAGAAATTCACTCCACCAGCAAGGTTGTGGGAAATATTAAATCCCCAGCTCTAAATATTGAATTGGGCGGTGTGTTTGATGGGACCTGTGATATGACCGGCAAAGAAACCAAAATTATTCCCCTGGTAAAAGCAGAAGAAATGCAAGCCCCCAACAAAACCTAAAATGATAAGGTTAAATTCTATAAAATATTGTTTTAAAATTGATTATTGAGTTTTTGAGGGTGGGAGATTAGAATATATTCTGTTTATGAAAAATGAAGAAAGGGGCTCTCTGGATCAGGGGACAATATATATTGTCAGTACTCCCATCGGGAATCTAGGTGATTTCACTCAAAGGGCAGTTGAGATTTTAAGTACAGTTTCTTTGATTGCTGCAGAAGATACCCGTCGCACTCGGATTTTATTAAATCGCTATGAAATCCAAACCCCGCTTTCAAGTTATAACAGTTATAACAAGTTTAAAAAGGGACCATTATTTATGAGCCGCCTAAAAAAAGGCGAAAGTATTGCTCTGGTTTCTGATGCAGGAACACCGGGGGTTTCTGACCCCCATTACCATTTAGTACAATTAGCGATCGATGAAGGTGTTTCTGTAAATGCTGTTCCCGGGCCGTCAGCCTTGTTGGCTGCGCTAACGGTTTCCGGTCTCCCCATGGATAAATTTGTTTTTGAGGGTTTTCTTCCTAGGAAAAAAGGAAGAGCCACAAGGCTTGCAAAATTAGCAGAAGAAAAAAGAACGTTGGTAATTTTTGAATCACCAAATCGTATTCAAAAAACCCTGAAGGATATTTTAACGGTGTTTGGAAATAGACAAGTTGCTATTGCTAGAGAATTGACAAAAATTCACGAAGAAACTATCCGTGGAAATTTAGAAGACATTGGAAATCAAGACCGCAAATGGAAGGGTGAATTAACCCTAGTGATTGAGGGCTCTAATGAGAAGAAAAGGAAACACTGAATGTCGTTAATTTCAATTAACCTCGGCTGTATAACACAGCTGGTGTGTTTCCAAAGCCATTGGATATACAAAAAGATTTCGTTGAATTTCTTTGCTTGATAAATATTGAACCATTACCTGCGGCTGTTCGCTGCTAAGAATATGAAAAAACTCTGGGGCGGTAGATTTAAACAATCGACTGATACACTGATGGAAACCTTTTCGGCTTCTATTTCTTTTGATAAGCGTTTATATGACTGCGATATTGAAGGTAGCATCGCACATTGCAAAATGCTGGCTCGTTGTAAAATCATAACCACAGCGGAATCAAATAAAATAATCAAGGGTCTTAAACGAATTTTACGAGAATGCGATGAAGGTCGTTTTAAGTTTAGCGATAGTCTGGAAGATATCCATATGAATATTGAAAACCGCCTTCGAGAAATCATTGGTCCTGTTGCCGGCAAATTGCACACGGCAAGAAGCCGAAACGATCAGGTCTGTCTCGATATACGACTTTATCTCCGGAAAGAAGTCGATGATATTGTCGGTGAAATCAACCGCCTTACCAAGACTTTGATCACGATCGCAAAAAAAAATATCAATCACCTCATCCCTGGTTACACCCATTTGCAACGAGCGCAACCGGTTTTGCTGTCACACCATTTACTTGCTTATGTAGAGATGATGCTTCGCGATAAAGAACGTTTTCTCGATGCCTATAAACGAATCAACGTAATGCCGTTGGGTTCGGCGGCTTTGGCAGGGACCAACTTTCCTATTGATCGAAAGATTACTGCAAAACTTTTAGGGTTTCCTGAAATTTCTCATAATAGTATGGATGCGGTGGCTGACCGAGATTTCGCAGCGGAATTTTGTAGTGCATCCGCATTGACTATGATGCACCTTAGCCGGTTTTGTGAAGAAGTGGTAATTTGGAATTCAAGTGAATTTGGGTTCATCGAACTTTCCGATTCGTTCACCACGGGTAGCAGCATCATGCCACAAAAAAAGAATCCGGATGCGGCAGAACTTATTCGCGGAAAATCAGGGAGGGTTTTTGGTAACCTAGTATCTCTGCTTACGTTAATGAAAGGTTTGCCGCTAGCGTATAACAAAGATCTGCAGGAAGATAAAGAACCGTTATTCGATACTGCGGAAACGGTTAAGGTCTGCCTTACTATTTTTACGGATATGATGAAATCAGCGAAATTCATACCAATTGCGCAAAAGGAATTGGAGGCCAGCGGTTTTCTCACCGCAACGGATTTAGCAGACTACCTCGTATTAAAGGGAGTACCGTTTCGTGAAGCTCATGAACTCACGGGAAAAACAGTGGCATTTTGTTTGGAGAAAGATAAAACGCTTACCGATCTTTCGTTAGCGCAACTTCGAAAAATATCCAAACGCTTTGATGAAGAAGTTTTTGACCATATTGCGCTCCAGAACTCCGTCGATCGAAAAAATATTTATGGGGGAACTGCTAAAAATCAGGTTCGCGCTCAAATCACCCGCCTTACCAAAAAACTGAAAGTTAAATAATGCGGCATTTATTTATTGCCCAATTTATAATCCTTTACATCATTTCGACAGGTCTGGCGGGTTGTGGTCATAAAGGCCCTCCCGTTGTTCCAGAAGAGACCCCTCTAGAAGAGACAAAAGTCCAACAAGGTTTTCTCCAACTCTAGGTTTGCTAGAACCGTTCTTCCAACAAGCTAAATTCATAAATGATTGTTATTATTGATTTTATAGGTTCCGGTTCCGGTGGCTTTATGGTATATTGCATTTCTATTTCATTATTGAAGGTTAATTTTTTAAAGGAATTAAAATGAATAAAGATCAAGTCGCAGTATATCTCAATGGGCATCTAGAGTTTTTTAATGAATACCCTGAGCTTTTGAGAAAAATACAAGAGATCAAAGAAGAAGACCTTCCAATTGAACCAATAAAAACTTTGAGCCTTACCGATCGCATTATTAAGCGGGTACACGATGATAAGGAGCATCTTAAACGCAAGTTAGAGGGGTTATTCGAAATTTCTCGCGCGAACGAAAAAATTCAAGATCATTTATTCGAAATAGAACAACTGGTTTTGACCAGCACCAATCTGAACCAAATGGTAAGCCAGTTGAGACAAGAAATTCTCAGTCGATTTGGTATCCCCAGTGTGGTGGTTTGCCTTGTTCAGGGTTCAGATCATTTTATGGAAGACCGACTGCGTGAGCGATATCATGGAGAATTGGACGAAACATTAAAATTTATCAGTAAAGAAACGGCTTCAAGCTGGTTTGAGGGAAACCCTAAACCGGTTCTTCGGGGTGAGGTAAAAGAGTCCGAAGTATTTTTATCTTCCGAAGATTTAATTAAGTCTGAAGCACTTATTCCAATTGTGGCGAAAGAAACTTTAGTAGGAGTCATTGCGTGTGGAAGTCCCAATGCCTTCCATTTTTATGAGGGTTTGGGGACCGAATTTCTCGAACGTATGGCAAATAAGGTCGCAATTTCGATCAATAATATCCTTCTAATCGACCAGCTCAAAGAGCAGCTCGTCCACTAGTCGGCCAGCAGCCGAGGACGACAAGACAATATAGATTCGTACGAATAAAGTTGGCTCAGACCCCTAACCACAGAGTAAAAACCACTAAGCAAAGGGAAGTAAATTTACCTCCAGGCTTTTTTGAGAGCTATTTCGTATACCCAAATTTTTTCCAATGAGAAAAGGGCAGACCCTTTGGCTTTTTTCTTATTTACCCTTTATCCCCATTATTAGGAAGCTGGTATGATTCCTAACTGTCACAATAGCTAGTGGGGGTTGACTAAACTTAGAAACTCATTGATACTGAACCATCTCCGGCCGATACAGTATTGAAACCCCTATACGGATAGATCATTTTAGATATGTTACGCAAAGCAAAAATTGAAGATGCTCAGGCCATTCAGAACTTGATCTGTTTTTACTCTGAAGACGGTAAAATGTTGTTCCGTTCTTTAGAAGAAATTGAACAGACCATTGCCGATTTCAGAGTTTATGAAAAGTCGGGTGAGGTCATAGGCATCTGCAACCTAAAATATGGTTGGGAAAAACTGGTAGAGATTCGTTCGCTCGGCGTCGATCCACGTTACCATCGGCGAGGCATCGCTACACAAATGATCAAAGATAGTATCAACCAAGCGTTATTGAATCAGAGTTGTGATACGGTATTCGTTCTCACCTATGCAATCCCATTATTTGAGAAACTGGGTTTTCAAATCATAGATAAAATAAACTTGCCACAGAAAGTATGGAACGATTGCCAGCAATGTCTTCATCAGGATAATTGTGACGAGACCGCAATGAGTTTTTCATTAATTAGAGATGAAAACCTTCCGTTTACTGATAGTAAAAACACCCCAGAAAAAGTGGTGCCATTGCCAAAGCAAATAAAACCATCATTAGGAAATCCCGAGCAAGTCTTATATTCCTCCTAAGCGGATTGAGGAACTGTGAGGGCAAAAGATAGAAAATAATTCACCCTAAGTAAGTTATTGTTAAAAACGATAATAGTGATCGGTTTACGAGTGAAATACTTTTTTTCCCGGCGGAACTATAGTATTCTTTGCAAAATATTTTACATTTATAAATGAATGGAAGATTACCTTGTTACCATAGAGCAATTTGTTCTATCGCTAAAGGAATCCGGTCTCTCTCTTTCCGCAACTGATTACGATCTCATCCAGCAATGGGAGAATCGAAGCGTGCCAGTGCATGTAGTGTGCCGTGGAATTGAAACCGGATTTATTGAATTTGAACGAACTAATCCCAGGCAGCCTTCCCGGATTAACCTGAATTATCTTAAAGTTTTTATTGAAGATGAAATTGAACGCGGATGAAACAAAAAATAAAACAGGCGATTGATTGCAGGCGTTGTCGCGACAAGAAATATGTTTTCATTAATCAAAAAGGAAAAGTACAGGTAGAGGCATGTACCTGTTTTGAATGTAAGGTTTGTGAAGGCAGTCGCAGAATTTTTGAAGAAACCTCTGAAGGAATCTCAAAGATTCGGGAGTGCGAATGCAATGGTCTTATTAAAAGAATATCCTTGTTTAATCAGGCGGGTATTCCAGGAAAATTTGTTCACGAAGATTTCAGTTCTTTTTCGATGGATCCCCCCCAGCACCGGACTCAAAAAAATGCTTTCCTTAGTTCAAAAAATTTCATTGATGATTATGTTGATAGAAAAGGTCAATACAGCCAAGGTTTAATCTATATGGGTGCCCCGGGACTCGGAAAAACCCATCTTGTCGTTTCGGTTATAAAAGAACTGGTCATGCAGCATGGGGTGGAATGCAAGTTCGTCGATTTTTTTGAATTGCTGAGAGATATCCGCCATGGTTATGGGGAGGATATTTCGGAAAAGGATTTCATTGACCCCTATGTGGGGGTTAAGGTGCTGGTGATAGATGAATTGGCGAAAGGTCGCAATACGGATTGGGAGCTAACCATTCTCGATCATTTTATCTCCACCCGTTACAACGATGACGATAAAGTCACTCTGGTCACCACTAATTTTAGCGATAAACTTGACAGTTCAGTAGCGCTAAGTAGTCGTAATAACAAGCAAAGCATATCTAATGCTTATTCACGTTTTACCATTGAAGAAAAAGTTGGTGCCCGCATCTATTCTCGCCTGATGGAGATGTGTAAAAAAGTGAACCTCGAAGGCACAGACTATCGTCGCACCCAATCCTGATTTATAAAACCCCGCAATAAATATCTCAATGGGGAAGTTCATGTTTATTCAAAATAGATTCATGAAGCTTATTTTATTTTTTTTCATTGGTTTAGGCGCGTGCAAAGGGAATCTTGAATCTCGCCATTATCCTTCAGGTTTTAAAATTCCACTGCCTGAAAAAGATTTTGATTCCTACAAAAATAAAACAAGAATTCAGATCGAAAAAGCCACTGGTGGGAAACTTGAAGAAAAATGGATCGATAAGCGCTTACCGTTCGAACACAAACCGGACGACGCTAAATGTGCTGATTTCATGCCTTATAAAGGAGCCTTATTGATCCATGGTCTAACCGATACTCCTTTCATCATGAGTGACCTGGGTCAGCGGTTTAAAGAAAAATGCTACTGGGTCCGCTCTATTCTTTTACCCGGTCATGGCACCATTCCAGGGGACCTTCTAGATGTCGATTACGAGGAATGGGTGAAAGCCATAGATGCTGGAGTGGATAGTTTCCAAGGACAGGTGGAAGAGATATATTTAGTTGGATTTTCAACGGGTACCTCATTATCGTTGCACTATGTTTTACGAAAAAAGAATCCTAAGAGCATAAAAGGTTTAGTTTTTCTTGCTCCTGGAATTAAAGAGAAAAGCCGCCTTGGTTTCATTGCCCCATTGATTGCGGGCATTGGAAACATCATACCTAAAGTAGCATGGCTGGAGATCCACCCAGATGAGGATAAGGTAAAATACGAATCTTTTACGGCAAACGCGGGTGCTCAATTCCATAGTTTAACTAAGAATTTGCGTGAACTCGCTGAGGAAAATCCTCCTATTACCATTCCGACCTTTATGGCAATCAGTTCCGCAGATGCGACCGTTGATTCGGACCAGGCACGAATATTTTTTTGTAAGATAACGGAAAATGCAAAGAATCAGATGATCTGGTATACAGCGAAAGAAAAAAAAGACGACCCCAAGGAAACCTGCGGGGGATTTATTGTTAAGCGTGTTAGAAATCTTGATGCAGGAATATTGGATTACGCTCATTTATCTCTTCCTGTACACCCAGATAATATTTATTATGGAAGAAATGGAGAATATAAAAGTTGTTTAACTTATTCCAAATTCAGCCACATCAAAGAACAGGACGACCCAAATCTAAAGAAATGTAAAGAGGGGAAAATTGGTTTTAAAAATTCTTTGATGTATGGGGAACATACGGATGAAAATAAACAAGACTATGTTGTCCGCCGATTGACTTTCAACCCGATGTTCAATGAAATGATGAAAGATATTTTTGAATTCATCAAAAATATAAATAAAGACAAAGGAGAAAGTTAATAAAAAGAGAGAAGTTTGCGTAACTTGATGGTGTATCTCGGGGCAGAAAAAAGGGGCGTTTGGGAGGCGACTCTTCCAAAAATTTCTTCCCACGTAGTGAATTGAAACCTTCCTTATAAGTTGCTTCGCAAGTAACTTACGGCTATTCTCGTTTTAAACATCGGAAGAAAGGTTTTCATCGTCATAATCGACAACCTTGGGCTCTTTTTTACTACCTTTTTTTCCTTTGTTTTTGGTGGGTTTTCCCATCTCAAAAAAGGTATTCCAATATTCTTTACTGAGCTTCTTGCTGGGAAAGACTTTTTTTACTTTTCCTGTTTTATCGAATATTTTTACTTCGTGAAACATTTTTTGCTCCAAAACCTGAAGGCTTTTTCGGATCCCCAAACTTATGCGCTCATTAACGTTTCCTTAAAGAACGCCTAATTTTACAGGTTCGATCCGCCCAGGTTATTTGAAATTTTCTTGTGAATTTACAATTACTAATGAGATCTTTGTAAAGGGTTGTCAAGCAACTGACCCAGTATATTTCCCAAGCCTTGTGATATTTTATCGGAGAAACGTTTTGAAACAATTAGCGATATTTTGGTGCATATGTACATTTTTCTTTTTCGTCGGTTGTGAGGAAAAAATAAAAGAACACCCTTTACCTGAGAGCTTGAAAAAGGAACTGGCTCGGAAAAGTGACCCAAATGCCCATAAAAATGATGTTTCAGGCACTATTTCGATGGGATCAGAGATAGCAACGGCTATCCATCCCCGTGCCAAATTGTTCATTTTTGCTCGTCCAGAAGGTGTAGAGGCGGGCCCTCCATTGGCAGTCAGAAAACACGGAATTTTCGATTTCCCGTTCGAATTCAAGGTTGGTCAGCTCAACACCATGATAGAAGGCATTATTTTTGAGGGGAACCTTACCCTAACTGCCCGTCTTGATCAGGATGGGAATAGAAAATCGAGTCCAGGAGATATTGAAGGGAAGGTTAACGTCCAAGCCGGAGAAAAGGGAGTGAAGTTGGTTCTTAATTCGGTAGTGGCAGGAGATACCTTCAATATTCAGGGAACAGTAAGTGTTAGCGAAGGACTCAAAAACAAAATAAAGGAAAATGCAGTATTATTTTTGTTTGCAAGGAGTCAGGAGGTTAAACGCGGTCCACCACTTGCTGTGCAACGAATACCAGAAATCAAATTTCCTTATGAGTTTAAGATTGGACCAAAGGATGTCATGTTTCCAGGAGCCAATTTTGATGGCCCCATGGTATTAACAGGAAGAATCGATTCTGATGGCGATGCCCGAGCTGGCGCAGGAGATGTAGAAGGTTTTGTCAGCGTCAAACCGGGAGACAAAAACGTCGAGCTATTATTGAACCATTTAACAGATGAATAAAAAGCAATTATTTCCTTCGCGATACAATTGCCATCAGTCCTGTTGTGAGAAGGCAAAACCAACTGAAGACATCACCGTAGAGACTATAAAAAGTTTTTCCTTCTATTGCAGGGGCAATTTGAGTAATACGAAAATCTTCGACAAATAACTCCGTTTCGTCTTTTAATTTTCCTGTGGCGTTGATAGTACCGGAGATGCCGGTGTTGGCGACACGAACAATGGGAACGCGGTTTTCCACTGCGCGCATTGCGCCCATACTCATATGCTGGTAAGAGGCAGCACTTTTACCGAACCAGGCATCGTTGGTGATGTTCACTAAAAAGTTGGCCCCATTTTTCACCGCTTGCCGAATCAAGTCCGGGAAAATTATTTCATAACAAATTGACACGCCGGCTCTATTGCCTGCGGTTTCCATAACCGTTGCTTCTTGGCCGCGACCGAAGTCGCCAATCATCACCACCAGTTTTTCGATGAAGAATAAAACTTTTCGGAATGGTACGAATTCGCCAAACGGAACCAGATGAATTTTATCGTAGCGGCTTAATGTTTCTCCCGACTGGGAAAGTAAGTAGGCACTGTTGAAATAGATTAATTCACCGTTTATTTTTTTTCGGTGTGGGCTGCCAAATAAAATTGGAGTATTAATTTCTCGAGCAAGATTTCTCATCATATGCGTTTCGGTTTCACTTTCTTCAAAATAGAAAGGGGTTGCCGTTTCTGGCCAGATGATGAGATGGGGTTTTTCTTCAGCAGCTTTAAAAGTCAGTTTACGGTATTTGTTGATGACCAGATTCTGGTAGACCGGATTCCATTTCATGGACTGCTCTACATTTCCTTGGACCAAGCCTATTCGAATTTTTTCACTGTTAATGTTGGAATATTTTTTAAGGCTTTGGCTTCCATAAACTAACCAGCAAGCACAAACGATAAGAGTCGTCGACAAGATTCGCCAACCAACTTTGAGTTCGAACTCCTTTTGTTTTTGCTCGCGCCAACATTTCCAGGATAAATATAGCCCACAGTTGACCAGAAGGATCAGCCAGGAAACTCCATAAACACCGGTCCATTCCGCGACTTGAATGACGGGGAGGTTTTGGAATTGCGAATAACCGAGGCCTAACCAGGAGAAGCCATACTCTGAGTGGGAAGAACGCAAATTTTCTAAAGAAACCCATAATACAGGAGCGAATAGAAAGAACCTTATATGATTTTCACCGCATGCTCTTCGTACGAAATAACAGAAAAGAGAAATAAAAAGGGATAAATATGCAGATAAAAGTCCCAGAACGGCAAAACTAAAAACCCAATGCAGGTTTCCATAGTTGATGAGGGTATTGTTTATCCAGCTTAACCCCCAATTATAAAAAACCATTCCAGCCACAAAACCAAAGAGGGCAGCCCTTTGAGGAGTGGTATTTTCCATGGCAAAAAATAGTGGGATCCATGCTACCCAGGCCAAAAATTCCAGATTGTATTCAGGAAAGGTCAGTGTCACAAACACCCCGCTCATTGCAGATAAGATCAGGGGTTTAATTTTCTTAAGTGTTAGGTATTTCAAGTAGAGTGGTTTACAATATTGATTGGGTTAGACTGCTCGTATTAAATTTATTTGAGGGCTTGGATGATCCGTTTTCTTTACAAATTAATCGCCCGTATGAATCATAGCGGGAACCATATATATTTTGGAAACAAAAAAACAAGTAATAGATAGCTTTAAAAAGGTATGTATTTGCCGAAGCATCAAAGCTGGCACTATTATGGCTGCGATTAAAGATGGTTCGTTGACTTTTGAGGCGCTGAGAAAAAAGATTGGCGTGGGTACTGGAAACTGCAAAGCTAAAAGGTGCCGCCCTAACATAGAAGCCCGAATCAAAGATCATAAAGCTAGTTTGGATGCAAATTCGGAAACTAGGATACCACCCGTTTAATGCTAACAGAAATTTAGATCTGAAGGCGGGCTATTGTAAAAGCTCAACCGCTTCTTGGATACGTTTGATTCCCTCTTCAATTTTGTCAAGGGATGCAGCGAAAGACAGCCGGGCATGGTTGTCTGCACCGAAAGCTATTCCTGGAACAATAGCGACCTTTTTTGTAGTTAAAAGATATTCCGTAAATTCTAATGAGCCGTTCAAGGTCTTTCCGTTTCCGTCCTTTTTTCCATACAAGCCAGAGAAATCTGGGAAAGAATAAAACGAACCTTTGGGTTTGTTACAGGCGACTCCAGGTATAGCGGTTAACATTTTGACCACAATATCCCTCCGCTTTTCAAACTGGCGTACCATTTCTTTAACATCATCATGAGGTCCGGTTAAAGCTTCAATACTGGCCGCTTGGGAAATGGAACAGGGGCTGGAAGTGCTTTGCCCTTGCAATTTGGTAACCTGTTTGACGATTTCGGCATCGGCGGCGATGTAGCCGATTCTCCAACCTGTCATTGCGTAGCATTTGGATACGCCATTTATTACCACGCAATTATTTTGCACCTCTTTACTGAGAGAGGCCAAGCTTGTATGGCGGAACCCATCGAATACGATCCACTCATAAATTTCGTCCGAAATCATGAGCAAATTATTTTCCAACGCACATTGGGCAATCGCTTCTAGTTCTTCTTTTTCATAAGCCGAACCAGTTGGATTGGAAGGGGAATTGATTAAAATCGCGCGCGTGTTTGGTGTTAGGACTTCCTTGATCTGGTCCACCGTAATTTTAAATTCGTTAGCCGGGTCGGTCTCTATAATGACAGGCTTGGCTCCTGCCAGCACTACCATTTCTGGAAATGAAACCCAGTAAGGAGCAGGAATAATAACTTCATCCCCTTGATCCCATAATACTTGCGCTAGGTTATAGAAAGATTGTTTTGCTCCACATGAAGCCAGTATCTGGTTTCTTTCGTAACTCAGGCCGTTATCTCTTTTTAGTTTGGTAATTATAGCGTCTTTCAAATCATTGGTTCCGCCAACCGGAGTGTAATGCGTATCATTTTCTTCTATAGCGCGGACTCCGGCCTGTTTGATCCGATCAGGAGTATTGAAATCGGGTTCTCCAGCACCGAATCCAATAACATCCTCCCCCTGGGCTTTTAGCTGTTTGGCTTTCGCATCGATCGCCAAAGTCATGGAAGGTTTTACTTGTTGAATGCGATTTGAAAATTTCATTTAAATTTTTTCTTCAATTCTTTAAAAACAATTTTTGGAACAAGCTTTGAAACATCACCGTCATGACGTGCAGTCTCTTTTACAAGATTTGAACTTAAGAAAGAAAATTCTTGACTGGGAATCATAAACAGAGTTTCTATTTTTTCATCTAGCGTACGGTTCATTAATCCCATTTGTAATTCAAATTCAAAATCACTTATAGCTCGCAGACCTTTAATGACTACAGATGCTTTTTTACTATGAGCCAAATTTATAAGTAAATTATCAAAGGGCAAGACTTCTAAATTTTTCAGGTTTTTGGTCGCTTCTTTTATAAAAGTAACACGTTTTTCTAGGGGGAACAGAGGGTCCTTATTGGGATTCAAAGCGACCGCAATTATTACACAGTCAAAAATTTTTAGGGCGCGGCGCATTATATCAATATGACCAAAAGTTACCGGATCAAAAGTTCCAGGATAAATAGCAACCCTTTTTTTTTGCATATCAATTCCCCAAGAAAATGGGAGATTATAGCTCCATTTTTATTTTTGGCAAATCCTTAAAAAGAGGGTTTTTCTGGTCAGCGGGCCCAGGTTTTTTACAGAAATATTTTTAAAATGAATAAATACAATATTTAATTCTTTTTTATAATTGAAAAAATACAAAATAAAATTTACAAAAACCCCCTAAATTATTATTTTTAAAAGGTTTTTTGTTTTTTTATAGAATTTAGTTGTAAATATGTATCGAAGAGGCGAAACCAGAGGCAAAA
>JAKUOQ010000028.1 GCA_022450865.1 Nitrospinales bacterium
AAAACAATTTTTCCGGCTGCCGCGCCTGGTGATGCGCCCAATCCTTTACCTAGGCGTTTGACTTTTGCTTTAGGATCTATCATTGGATGAAAAAGTTGACCTAACTGGTCAGCGGGAACCCTCAAAAGAGCTTCATTCTTATCTATCAAACCTTCATCCACCATATCTACGGCCACCTTGATAGCCGATTCCGCAGTTCGTTTTCCAGATCGAGTCTGTAGTAAATATAATTTCTCATTTTCAATCGTGAATTCCATATCCTGCATATCTTTATAATGCTTTTCCAGCCTTCGATAGACATTCACTAATTCTTGATAAATATCCGGCATATCGATTTCAAGCTGGTCAATCGAGTTTGGGGTACGAATTCCCGCAACTACATCTTCACCCTGTGCATTGATCATGTATTCACCGAAGAATTTCCTTTCTCCAGTAGCCGGATTACGGGTGAACGCCACTCCCGTTGCAGAGGTTTTACCCATATTCCCAAAAACCATCGACTGCACCGTTACCGCCGTTCCCCAATCTTGTGAATATCCATGCATCTTTCTATAAATAACCGCCCGTTCGGTATTCCAGGAGTTGAATACTCCCTCTACTGCCATTCGCAACTGCTTCATTGGGTCATCAGGAAATTTTTTATTAGTATCACGAACAACAATGGCTTTAAATTTTTTGATGATTGATTTTAAATCTTTGACCGAAAGTTCCGTATCGACTTTGATGGAACGCTTTTTCTTTTCTTTTTCTAAAATTGATTCAAATCGCGCACTATCAATATTTAAAACAACATTACTAAACATAGAAATAAATCTACGATAAGTATCGAGAGCGAACCATTCGTTTTGTGTTTTTTTTGCTAGACCATGAAGAGAGTTTTCGTTGAGGCCCAAGTTCAACACTGTGTCCATCATACCCGGCATAGAAACTCGAGCTCCGGAACGAACTGAAACCAGCAGAGGATTTTCAGAGCCACCAAATTTTTTACCCACTGTTTTCTCAAGGGATTTTAAATGTATTAAAATTTCATCCCATAATTTTGGAGGAAATTTGTTTTTATTTTTAAAATAATTAACACATGCTTCGGTAGAGACAGTAAAACCAGGCGGAACATCTATTCCCAAGGATGCCATTTCAGCAAGGTTAGCGCCTTTACCTCCCAATAGATTTTTCATATTTGCCTTGCCATCGGCCTTCTTTCCGGAAAAAGCATATACAAGTTTTTTGGTCATAAATAAATAAACGCTTTACGCTTTACAAAATAGGGTTAAAAATAAAAAGTGGCGCTCTAAATCGTCGAACACCTCAAAACATCAATCTTTTTTCAAAACAATTTTTGAAAAGTCTGCAAGGTCTGAAAATAAACAGGATATATCTCGGAGCAGGCAAAGCCTGTTTGTGCAAAGAGAAGGGTCGTCCACCATCACCATCACGTTTTCAAAGAAATTATCTACCGAAGGCTTTATCTCTCCCATTTTCTCCAGCGCTTTAGGAAATTCTTTCTTTTTAAGATGCCCTAAAACTGGGTTACGAACTTTTAAAAATGCTTCATATAATTGTTTTTCTGCAGGTTCATTCAACAGTCCGGGATCTATTTCTCCATCAACTTTTTTATCTAAAATTCTGGCAACCCGTCTGAAAGCAATGGCAATAGATTCAAAATAAGGCTGCTTTTTTAAATCGGAAAATGCTGCTACTTTTGCTTTTACATCAACAATAGAATCCATTCCCCTTGATAGAACACAATCGATTGCATCGTAGGGGAAATCCTCTCCTATCAACAACGTTTTGTATCTCTGAAAAAATAAATCTTCTACATGCTTTTTTATTTCATCTTTACCAAGTTTTGCTTTTTTCTCAATTAGATCAAGGCTGGCTTCCACGGTATTTTGAAATGAAATCTGCCATCCTTGATCCAGCACGATTTGCAAAATACCCAGAGCATGTCTCCTCAAACCATAAGGATCTTCCGAGCCGGATGGAATTAGACCTACGCCTATACAACCAATAATAGTATCGAGCTTGTCTGCAACCGCAATGATAGCCCCCAATTCTCCAGAAGGTAAACTATCACCAGCAAAGGCTGGACGATAATGATCCTTGATAGCCTGCGCCACTTCGGCTTCTTCTCCAGAGTGTATTGCATAATATCCCCCCATAATGCCCTGCAACTCTGGAAACTCGAAAACCATTTGGCTGACTAGATCTGCCTTGCTCAACCTCGCCGCTCTTCTTACTTGCGTTTCTTTTGTCGGACAAATCTGACTTGTTAGAATTCCTGCTAAAGCGGTGATACGATCTACTTTTTCGTAAATGGTTCCTAACTTTTTCTGAAATACCACACCTTTTAAAGATTCAACAAAATCTTCCAAACTTTTCTTGCGGTCTTCATCGTAAAAAAAGCGGGCATCCTCCAATCGCGCACGCAACACTCGCTCATTTCCTTTTTGAATTTCATTTTCATCAGTAGCTGGCATATTGCTGACGGTAATAAAACAAGGAAGAAGCTTCTCCTTCTTATCCCAGATGGGAAAATATTTCTGGTGGGATTTCATAGTTATAACTAGTAGCTCTTGCGGCAACTCTAAAAATCTAGAATCAAAATCTCCTTTAATCGCTACAGGGTATTCCACTAAATAATTTACAAGATTTACCAAGTCTTCATCTTCTTTAATACAGCCTCCCGCTTGTTTGGCTAATTGTTGAACCTGTTCAAGAATAGATTTTTTTCTTATCTCAGGATCAACAATTAAAGAATGTTTTTTACATTCATCCAAATAAGACTCAAGACTCTTAATTTTAAACTTTTTGGGATTTAAAAATCGATGTCCTCGTGAAACCATACCACTGACAATCCCATCGAATTCAAACTCCAAAGCTTTCCCATCAAATAATGCTGCGACCCAATGCAAAGGTCTGGCAAAGGGGCGAGTTTTACTTTCCCAGCGCATTTTTTTCTGGAAAGGAATTTCATTAATTAACTGAGGTAAATACTCATTCAATAAGGATGGAGTAGAGCGACCTTTAAGTTCCACTTTGGCACAAATTACTTCCCCTTTAGGAGTTTGTTTGCGAGTAAGATCTGCTACATCGACACCTTTACCGCGAGCAAAACCTATTGCGGCTTTTGTAGGTTGGCCGCGATCATCATATGCCAAAGAAACACCTGGCCCGAGAAACTCATCCACAGAGTCTTCTTGCATTTTCATCACCCCTTTTATCGATACGATCATGCGTCTCGGGGTACCCATAGTTTTTGGGACTTCTGCGTCAATCCGGTTTTTGGAAAAAAAAGAGGATAACTCCTTCTTCATATATCTTAAGGCCGGCTCAACATACCCGGAAGGGATCTCTTCTGATCCTATTTCTATAAAAAATTCAGCCATGTAGATAAAATATTAAGATTTCTTTTTTAATAAGGGAAATTGCATTTCTTCTCTTTGCTGCAAATAAACTTCAGCGCTTATACGTGCAAGATTACGAACTCTCCCTATAAAACCTGTGCGCTCAGTAACGCTAATGGCGCCCCTTGCGTCCAGCAAGTTAAAAGCATGAGAACATTTCAACGTGTAATCGTAAGCGGGAAGAACCAACCCCTTTTCCAGTAATTCCTTCGCTTCCAATTCATACATATCAAACCACTGGAACAATCTTTCCTTACTTGAGGCTTCAAAGTTATAGCGGGAAAACTGTTTTTCCGTTTCCAAGTGGACATCGCCATATAAAAGATTTTCATTCCATTTTAAGTCATAAACATTTTCAACATTTTGTAGGTACATGGCTATGCGTTCCAATCCATAAGTTAATTCCGCAGTAACTGGTTTTAAATCTATACCGCCCACCTGTTGAAAATAAGTAAACTGGGTGATCTCCATTCCATCCAGCCATACCTCCCAACCCAGCCCCCATGCGCCTAAAGTAGGTGACTCCCAATCATCTTCAACAAACCTAATATCATGCTTCAAAGGGTCCACTCCCAAAACAGTGAGACTGTGTAAATATTGGTCCTGCACATCTTGAGGGGAAGGTTTTAGAATCGTCTGGAACTGGTAATAATGTTGAAGCCGGTTAGGGTTCTCTCCATACCTACCATCAGTAGGACGTCGAGAAGGTTCCACATAGGCAGCATTGTAGGGTTCAGGACCCAGCACCCTAAAAAAAGTACAGGGATTAAACGTGCCTGCCCCTACCTCAATATCATAGGGCTGATGTATGGCGCACCCACGGGATGCCCAATAGCTTTGAAGATTTAAAATGATATCCTGAAAATACATAACCGATAGGGTTTATCAGAGATCAACAAACAAAGTCAACCCCCCCTCATTCAGCGTGGGGGCCGTAATATTATTCCTTAGGATTCCCACCCAAAAAAGGGAATAAATAGGTTGGTTCCCATAACGCTAGACTGCAAAGAGCCGGCGAGATACCAATGAAAATAGGTAATTCTCCTAACGATTTTCAAATTGGAAATTGTAATTGAGCTCCGGGGTAAGCTTGTTCAATAAGAATATCAACCACCTGTTTGATGACTTGCACATGCTTTTGGGCAGAGGGCATAGCATCGTAATTAGTTTCCTCCTGATCCAAAGAAATAATCCCTTCTCCCATGTAATTACAATAGAAAGCACCGATTGGTTTAAATTTTTCTAGGGGTTCATTCTCCTGGCCCGAATTTACAATTACCATTATTTGTAAATCTTGTGCTCCAGAATAAATCTCAAAAGGACCTTTGTTTTTGAGAGTGTGCTGTTTACAATAAACAAGGATCCGCTCCATTTCTTCTAGTGAAATCGCTTTGTATACGGTGTGCAATTTTTCTGCCAAGTATATTACGCTGAGTAACTAGCAAATACCGCAAACATGACAGGTGGCGGTGTCACAAACGGGAGTGCGCCCGGCATTAAGGCCACGCTGATAATCATCCCACAAAAATCCGTTGCGGTAACCATGATCGACTATATCCCAGGGCAGGTAGTCTTCTTTACCGTATTGTCGGTATACAAACGAATCCACCGAATGTTTATTCAAAGCGCTTTTAGCGTCGTGACCATTACTCAAAAAAGTTTTAAAAAACTCATGCACGCTACGATCACCGCGGGAAAGATAAGTCTGCAGATAGGCTTCATTAGGAGAACCAAAACTCAATTTCAGGTGGGGGAGTTTCCCCAATACTTTTCGCAACCGGGAAAATTTTTTCTTTAAACTTTTCACCTCTTCCATCGGATGGTATTGAAACGGTGTTCCCGGCTTAGGAACCAATGGGCTCAAACTAATCGTGATTCGACCAATGCGTCCATGATTACGACATTCATCAACATATACTTCTTGAACCCGTTCAATCAAGCGAATAAATTGTTCTATATCTTCATCTGTTTCGTGAGGCAATCCGACGATAGAATAAATTTTTAAATGTAGTATGCCCTTACGGGTTAGAAACCTGCATTTCTCTACAATAAAATCATCGGTCGCCGCTTTATTTATCACATCGCGCATTCTTTCTGATGGACCATCAACCGCAACTGTCAAGGTTTTCTGTCCGCTCTTTAAAATCAGGCCGACAAGTTCATCGGTAAGCGTTTCCATTCGTAAAGAAGAAAACGAAATTGTCTTGCCCTCATCTGTAATTCTTTTCGCTAAAGCAGGGAGTTGAGGATGGTCAGTTACCGAAGGCCCTACCAAACCTATGGTTTGGGCTGTTTTTTCCTGACCTCCAAGAGTCTGCATCATGGAATCATAAGTTTTATTCAAATCAGGAAGACGAGGCGGACGATAAATGAAGCCCGCCGTGCAGAATCGGCAAGCCCATATGCAACCGCGAGTGACCTCCATCAAAGCCATATCCTTGAACGTAGAATTCTCTCCATGCACAACAGAATGAGTGCAAAGAGACTCCTCTTCTGCCACCCAATGACGAGTCACTCGCGAAGGAATATCAATAGAGGTCGAAATACCTACCTGACGACCAGAATCAATTTGAGAATCATAAAATTCCGGCACATAAATTCCAGGAAGACTTGCCGCCTTTTTTAAAAATTTATTTTTATCCTCAAACTTATGAAGCATGTCAAAAAAGTCATTGGCCATACCTTCGCCTTCACCGATGAACATTACATCCATGCAATTCGCTAACGGTTCAGGATTAATAAAAATTGCCGAACCTCCCGCAACAATCATAGGACATGAAGAATCGCGTTCTGCCCTGTCTAACGGGATATTGAAGTACTTTAATGCAATTACTGTGTTCAGATAATCTGGCTCGAAAGAAATAGAAAATGCGATCATATCGAAATCAGCAGGAAGACGATTCATATCCATAGACCGTAAATCCTTCTGGCTGAGCATTTCTGTTTCTGGTATCCAATCGGTGGGTAACGCATAGCGGTCGCACTCCACACCTTGAATAGAATTTAATAAGGAATAAACCTGCTGAAAACCAAGATTGGCAAGAGCCACCTCCCGCGTATTGGGGTAAACTAAAAGTACCCGAATAGCTTGATTAGGTGCTGAACTTTCTGCAATGGTATGATCCGTTTGAAAGGAACCTGACATTAATTCTCGAAAAAAGTAGATTTAAAAATATAGTGTTTATAATACTCTAATTTAGAGCAGACTTAAAAAGGATTCTCGCGTCAATGAGCAAAGTTTCGGCTGAAAATAGAATGAAAGCTTATCTGCAAAAAATTGCTGCTGGGCCCAAATTGAGTAAAAACCTTACTGAAAGTGAGGCGGAAGACGCGTTATCGCTAATACTAGATGGAAAAATATCTCAGGTGCGAATTGCGGTCTTCCTTATCGCTGCTCGCATGAAAATTGAAACTGTTCCTGAAAATATCGGTTATTGGCGGGCCTTACAAAAAAGGATGACCATAAAAAAAATTGATCTCGACAAAATCTTGCAAATCGCTGATCCTTTTGATGGATTCCAGAGAATTCCATATTTTGGGTTTTACGCGATCCCGGTTATTGCCGAATTGGGACTTCCTGTTTATGGTCATTCCGCCTTACCTTTGCCGCCCAAATTTGGTATCACCTTCGAAGATTTATTGGTCAACCATTATCAAGTTAAGGAATCCGGTAACAGTGAACGACGGGTCAAACAAATTCTAGAGTCCAAATTCGGTTATATCAATACAGCGGACTCTCTTCCTGACTTGGAAAATCTGCGATCGATCCGAACAGAAATTGTAAAACGACCGATGCTTGCAACTCTGGAAAAAATTCTCATGCCGCTTCAGGCCAAGGGTAAAAACTTTCTTACCACCACCTATTTTCATCGCGGCTATGAAGTCTCTTTAACTGAAATTGGAAAACGCAGTCAATTCGATCGCGTCATTGTTGGTAACGGAATGGAAGGAACCACCTTGTTCGGAGTTCACAAAGAAGCCAAAGTTTTTATTCAGGATGGAGATGCTGAAACGCAAGTCGACTCCTTAATATATTCCGAAATGTATGACGAAAAAACTTCCAAACAAATCGCAGAATCCCACGAGGCTTTAAAGGAAATAGAATCTAAACGAGAAACCATTACAGAATTGGGAGAGAGTGCTTTAAAATCTGGAAAAGGACCCGCAGCTGTTCAAATTGCCAGTCAAGCCGCTTGCCTAACTCATCTGACAGAAATTTTTCAATCCCCGCAGGAAGGTTTTGATTTCGCTATGGAGATTTTAGAATCAGGAAGCTGCTACGAATATTTAATGCGATGGATTGAACCTTTAAAACCTTAATTACTTTGTTTCAACATTGGCTGCAAATATTGCCAGACCAGATCGGCGACGATTTTATAACCCGATGCAGTAGGGTGTAAACCATCGGGACGGGTATGTTCTCTAACACCCGCGACCCCTTCCAATAAAAATGGTAGATAGACCAGTTCATACTTCTTCGCCAACTCAGGATAAACTGACTCAAACTTTTCTACATAGTCTTTACCGTAGTTAGGCAAGGCTTTCATGCCCGCCAGTAATACCCGGGCATTATTTTCATGGGATATACGAATCATAGCTTCCAGGTTTGAACGCATTTCATCCACGGATAATCCTCTCAATCCATCGTTCGCACCCAAGGCAAGAATGACAACCTGCGGTTTGTGTTTCATCAACCAGTTAATACGGCGAACTCCTCCAGCAGTTGTATCGCCACTTATACCCGCATTAACTATTTTGTAACCAAGATTTTCATCATCAATTTTTACCTGGATACGGGAGGGGAAACTATATTCCTCATCCACACCAAATCCAGCGGTCAGACTATCCCCTAACGCAAGAACCACAAATTTCTCCTGTTTTGCATCGATAATCAATTTTGTATCAGCAGTTAATTCTCCGCTTTCACCTAGAATTATGAGTAATCCTGCTAGAACATAGCCGGTAATTTGATAACAGTTTAGTAAAATAGTTCGCATATTTTTGTAATACAATAGACTCTAATCATAAACTAATTCTTACTAATACATTGATCGAAATAATCAGACTAATAAAAACCCTGCACGGCGGGGGCCACAAGGTAGAAATTTTAAAATCACTTGATCTCACGATCCCAAGCGGTCAGTTCATAGCAATCACGGGTCATTCCGGTAGTGGTAAAACCACCTTGCTTAGCCTAATTGCAGGACTAGACATCCCGACTAGCGGTACCATTAATATAGACGGGCAGGATATCACGAAACTGAATGAAGATGAACTGGCTCTGTTACGCGGAAAAAGATTCGGTTTTATTTTTCAAAACTTTCATCTCATCCCAACTCTAACGGCCGTGGAAAATGTTGTTCTTTCGGCAGAACTCAATAACACACCCGGGGCGACAAAAAAATCCGAAGACCTTTTAGGCATGGTGGGACTAGGGGATCGAATGCTGCATTATCCTGCCCAGTTATCGGGTGGCGAACAACAACGGCTTTCACTGGCTCGTGCCTTTATTAATGAGCCAGATATCATTCTTGCGGATGAGCCCACCGGAAACCTCGACTTAAAAAACAGTGAGCGCATTATCAAATTGATCCGGGAACTTCATCGGGTAAAACAGGCCACCATCGTACTTGTCACCCATGAAACTCAGGTCGCCAATCAAAGTCAGCGAATTCTAACGTTGGAGGATGGGCAAATCATCGCAGACCGGAAGAATATAGAATAATGAAATCCAAACAACTAAATTATTCACAACTGATCTCACTGGTTCTTGCCGAGTCTCGTGGTGCTTGGAAACGTATGGCCTTCTTTATTCTTTGCATCGCTATTGGTGTCGGCGCAGTGATGACGGTCAAAAGTTTTTCAAATATGGTGCAGGCAACTATCCAGGGGCAAGCAAAGGGGTTACTCGCTGCCGACATCGCTATCAAAGGCAGTTGGGAACAAGACGAAGAAGATCTGGCTTATCAGAAAAAAATCTTACCAAAAGGAACCGAGTTTTTATTTTTGAAGGAACTGCATGGTATGGCGCAGTTTAAAAATCCAGGCTCCCCTAAAAATTCCGGGTCGCTGATCACCGAACTGAAAGCTATCCCATTATCAGGGCCGCAATATCCTTTTTATGGGTTATTTAAAAACAATCCCGACCGGCCTTTACAGGAATTGCTGAAAAGAAACGGAGCCGTTGTTGAATCTTCTTTTCTGATAAAGACCGGGTTAAATATAGGAGATGAATTTTCCCTGGGAAAAACCAAATTAAAAATTACGGGCATTGTAGTGTCCGAACCCGATCGCATTTCTCGTGCTTTCAGCATCGGTCCAAGATTATTTATATCTCGAACTTCTCTGGATAAGGCAGACCTGATTCAACCTGGAAGTCGGATCAAACATCGCACATTAATTAAAATTCCTGACAGAATAGAACTGGAAGCAGCTTTAGTGTTATTAGAGCGTGGCCTGCCAGATAAAACCATCTCAATTCGCACCTATAAGGACATGCAATCTTCACTTTCCAGTTCCATTGAACGCATGGGGCAATATCTGGGCGCACTGGGCGTCATCGCGCTTCTAATGGGTGGTATCGGGGTAGCTATGATTGTTCGTACCTTTATGACACAGAAACTCGATACGGTTGCCATTATGAATTGCCTGGGTGCCTCCTCTCACACCTTGTTGAAAGTTTATCTATTACAAGCCATGTTGATGGGGTTGGCTGGCAGTTTACTGGGAGTCACTCTCGGGTTTTCTCTTACCTATCTATTACCTTCTAAAATGGAAGGATTGATAAATTACCAACTTATACCTACATTTTACTGGCTACCTGCTTTACAGTCTTTGCTACTGGGTGTTGCAATTACACTTTTGTTTTGCTTATGGCCTTTGCTAAGAGCCGTTAAGACGCGACCTCTACGATTATTTCGGCGTAACTTTGAAGAAGAGGAGCTCACTTCAGGTAACCGCAAAGATCGATGGTTTGCCGGACTAACCCTTAGCCTCGGTCTGGCAGTGATAATTTGTTGGCAAGCCGAATCTTTAAAACGAGGCTTGGTGTTTCTATTGGCTTTGGGAATATCCATAGCTCTATTTTCATTGGCCTCAATTTTCCTTTTAAAGATACTTAAGGCATTACCCCAATCCGGTTCCATAGCAAGACGATATGGAATGTCCAACCTCAAACGACCGAACAATCAAGCGGCATCAATTATTACCTGTCTGGGTATGGGTATCATGCTGATTCTCACCGTGAGGCTGGTGCAAATGGACATGCTGGCTATGTTGAATAAAAATACGGAGATGAATCCCCCAAATTATTTTTTCATCGATATCCAAAGAGATCAAAAAGATACGTTCATGCAAGTGCTTGATCAAATTGCACCAGAATCTGAACGCAGCGTGACGCCCCTGGTTCGCTCACGCTTACATAGTATTGACGAAAAACTCATCGCTAATTGGGAATATAAAGACAAGAAACGAGAAGAGTGGTTCATCAATCGTGAATTTGCTTTGACCTATATAGAAGGTCCTCCTCCCAAAGATAATGAAATTATCGAAGGGAAGTGGTGGAATGAGGAACAGGCAAAAAATGCTGAAGTTTCTTTAGAACAAGATGCCGCAAAAAGATTGGGTGCCAGGATTGGATCAAAATTGACGATAGATATTCAAGGCATTCCTGTGTCTGCAAAAGTTACCAGCATTCGAAGCGTGAATTGGAGAAATATGCGGACAAATTTTTATATGATTTTTTCACCGGGAGCACTTGCCGGTGCTCCACTAACTTATGTAGCAACCGTACACGTTCCTGATGAAAAAGAATTGCAGTTGCAACATGCTGTTGTCAAAGCATTACCCAACATCACCGCACTCAGCACACGTGACATCGTCAACACCGTAGAATCTACGGTTTCAAAATTAACCACATTGGTGGATTTTATGTCGGGCTTCGCAATTGCGGCTGGATTGTTCATTCTCTCCGGATCGATTGCTTCCACAAAATATAGGCGTTTGCGCGAATCTGCAGTGTTAAAAATTCTCGGTGCGCAAAGAAAAACGGTCGCCTCCATTCTTGGTTTTGAATACGCAACCTTGGGAGTCATCGCCGGGTTGGTGGGTATTCTTTTAGCACAGGGCTTTTCTTGGGTGGTCATGAAATACATGATCAAATCCGCCTGGCATTTACAACCTGGGGTTCTCATTTGGGCATTTTGTTTTGGCGTTTTGCTCACCGTCGCCACAGGAATTTTAAGCAGTCTCGATGTCATCAATAATAAACCGCTAAAAACAATTCGGGAAACAGAAGCATGAGACAAATAATGCTCATTTCTACAGTATGCTTAGCCTACCTTTTTTTACTTACTGTCAATAAAACCAAGGCAAATTCACAGATTTTAATTCCTTCAGGAGAATTTAATATGGGTACTGAAAAAGGTACCCAAGCGGAACAGCCTCTCCACCCAGTTTGGGTTGATGCATTTTTTATGGACCGTTTTGAAGTTTCCAATAAAGACTATGAAAAACTCAATCCCAATTTCCAACGCAGTCAAGCGTCGCCTTGCGATGATTGCCCCGTTACCCGAGTAAACTGGGAGGAGGCAAAAACCTATTGCCAAAGGCTTGAGAAACGCCTGCCTACGGAAGCGGAATGGGAAAAATCCAGGCGAGGCCCTAACGAAATCGATACCGGGTATGACAAAAAAAGATCTCGCTACGGGTTATCTTTTGAAGCCGGAACGGTACCGGTGCAATCGTCTATAGGAAATGGATACGGTTTGCATCATATGGAAGGAAATGTGTGGGAATGGACTAACGATTGGTTTGATACAAAATATTACCAAAATTCACCGAAGAAAAACCCTAGAGGGCCAAGCGGAGGTTCCCGTAAATCAGTACGCGGGGGCAGTTGGTATAATGACATTTGGTATTTACAGGCGGGTATGCGATTTCGCCTTGCTCCCGATGTAAAATTAAATTCATTAGGCTTTCGTTGCGCTAAAAACTCTTGATTGGATAAATCAATGGCATGGATAAAAACTCCTAAAAACTGGGAACTACCGAATCAGGAAATCACCCCTGAGGATATCTATCTGCGTCGCCGGGAATTTTTAAGTACTACCCTGAAATTCAGTGCCGCCGCTATGACTTTGATGCATCCTATTTCTTATAGTTCACCCTTATGCGCTGAAGAAAAAAAAGAGATACCATCTTTTGATCCCACGCCCGAATCCATCGCTTCGAAATTTAATAATTTTTATGAGTTTGGAGTTGAAAAAGATCAGCTCTGGAAGTCTGCACGAAAACTCGAAACAAAAAACTGGACGATTGAAGTCGGAGGGCTTGTCAAAAAATCAAAAACACTCGATGTTGAAACTTTAATCCAACGGTTCCCTGAAGAAGAGAGGGTTTATCGTTTGCGTTGCGTAGAAGCCTGGTCTGTCGTGATTCCCTGGCTCGGTTTTCCTTTACGGTTATTGATCGACCAGCTCGATCCGTTACCTTCCGCTCGCTATGTAAAGTTCACCACCTTTCTTTTACCAAATATTGCTTTAGCCCAAAAGAATCGATTCTGGGAACCCTGGCCTTACACTGAAGGACTGACCCTTGAAGAAGCAAGACACGATCTCACTTTTATGGCTACGGGAGTCTATGGGCATCCGATCCCCAATCAACATGGCGCCCCTATTCGATTAATTGTCCCTTGGAAATATGGATTCAAAAGTATTAAGTCGATTGTTCGTATCGATTTTACGGATAAATTACCAGCCACGTTTTATACTTCTATGTCTCCTCTTGAATATGATTTTGAAGCAAATGTGAATCCGGATATTCCTTATGCTAGATGGCATCAAGCTTTCGAAAGGATCCCAGGAAAAGAAGAGACTGAAAAAACACTTTTATATAATGGCTATGCAAAGCAGGTAGCAAGCATGTATTCCTAAAACAATGATTCAATTCTCAAAAATCCGAATACCATTTTTAAGTTCTCTATTACTGGCCTTCGTGGTTATTTTTTGTCCCGGAGTGACAAACGCGGAACAAAACCATTATGTTCCAAGGGATCCCTATGTCGCTCCGCCTTATGTTCCGCCACCACCCGTTCCTTCTCGATTAAATCTTATAGATAACGGGGATGGAACCATCACCGAAACAAAGTCGAAGTTGATGTGGACCAAAAAAGACAGCTTCGCTGATTTGGGAAGATGCTTGAACTGGTATGATTCCAAAAGTTATGTGGAAAACCTGACCACAGGCGGACATAATGACTGGCGAATGCCGGAGGTTTGGGAATATGGAGAGATTTACGACAACACCGAGTCTAACGTCATGGCTATGGACCATGACCCGGAGTACCCTTTAGCCTTATCGAGTTTATTTGCGGATGGGGCTGCTTACTGGTACTGGTCGTCGGAACATGGAAAATGTTGCGCTCGGACGGCCTATTTTGTCACCGGCCTACCTTTTGTTCGCACTTTAGACAAATGTAGCAAAGGCGGAGTTCGCGCGGTGAGAAATAATTCTTGAGCTTCCCATTAAATGATTCATTAAGGCCGTTTTCCCACGGAGGACTGAATAAACCGGTAGCGAGTTTTATTTTTCAGGTAGACATTATTATAGGTTTTCGTTAACCATTCGAATGGCCTTGATATAAGCATAAATGGATTGACCGGGTTGCAAATTAAGATTCGATAAAGACTTTCGAGTGATCGTGGCAAGTAGAGGTCGCCCTGCATCCAATTCTATATCCACCGAATAACCAACATTTTCTCCAATTTTTCTTACCTTTGTTTTTAAGATATTGAGCACGCTGGTTAATCCTTCGGGAGGTTGTGTTGCCAGACTCACGTCTTTGGAGTGGATATGAACTCGAAGTGGCTGTCCTGGTGAAATATCCTGAATAGGTACGCTTAGTCCCTGTCCCATAAAATCGAGGCGAGTGATTCCATACTCGGTATCATGCTCTAAAACGGTAGTATCTAGGACCGCTCCAGAATGTTCGTCGCCAATGGCTTCCCGCAACTGAATGTCGGAAAAAACTTTTCCCACGGGACCGTATTTCACAACCTTCCCATCTTTCAAAATCACCATTGTATCTACAAGTTGCAACACCTCACTCATCGAATGGGTAACATAAATAATTGGTATGGAAAGTTCTTTTTCTACTTTTCTAATAAAGGGAATAATTTCTGTTTTTCTTTGAGCATCCAACGCTGCAAGAGGTTCATCCATCAGAAGAAGTTTTGGGCTAGTAAGCAGGGCCCGACCCAATGCGACTCGTTGTTTTTCGCCGCCGGATAATTTATCTATGCTACGTTCGAAAAGTTTTTCCAGGGAAAGCACACGGCCTATGTCCTCCAAATGCAATCTTCTCGAATTCACAGGTGTTCGCTTATATCCGTATAAAAGATTATCACGAACATTTAAATGGGGAAAGAGGCGGGATTCCTGAAACACCATACCGATTGCCCGCAGGTTGACTGGGATGAAAGTATTTTCGTCCTGCAAAACTTGTCCTGCGATTTCCATTTTCCCGGATTTTTCCAATCCAGCCAGACACCGTAATAAAGTTGTTTTACCCGATCCCGAAGGGCCAAACACAACGGTGATACCCGATGCTGGAAGCTGAAGATCTATATCGAGATTAAAACCCGGGTAGTCAACCTTGAAAGCTGCCTTTAGTAGTTCCGTCATGAAACATGCACCGGTAATTTTTTATTTATGGAATAAACCATTAACAAAACTAGAAAAGAAAACAAGAGCAACCCCGCTGATAGTATATGTGCCTGTGTGTATTCCATAACTTCAACACGATCATAAATTTCAATGGATATAACTTTTGTTTTTCCGGGTATATTACCGCCGACCATCAGTACCACGCCAAACTCCCCCAATGTGTGGGCAAAGCCTAATACCGTTGCTGTGAGGTAACCACGTCGGGAAAGTGGAAGTATTACCGAAAAAAAGGCATCCCACTTAGAGGCCCCTAAAGAAGCCGCCGTTTCTAAAGGAGTACTGCCGATGGATTCAAAATTGCTTTGTAAGGGCTGTACTACAAATGGGAGTGAGTAAAGAGTTGAGGCAAATAATAAACCTGAAAAAGTGAAAGATAGTGGCGAGCCGGTAATAGCTTGAACAGGACCACCCACCCAGCCATTTGGACCCAATAGAATTAGAAGGTAAAATCCCAAGACTGTGGGAGGCAGCACTAAAGGCAAGGCCACCACCGCCTCAATACCAACCCGCATTTTTGAACTAGTATGGGCAAGCCACCAGGCAATGGGAGTCCCTATGGTTAGAAGAATCATTACTGTGATTCCAGCCAACTGCAAAGTAAGCCAAATAGGTCCTGCATCAAGAGAACTTACATCCATGATATTTCTGTATTAAAGTTTGAGGGAATAGCCATAACTTTGAATTTGTTTTTGTATCCGGTTACTTTTAATAAAATTTAAAAATTGCCGTGCGGCTTTGTTCGTTTTTGCGCGTTTTAATAATATGCCTTGTTGTCGAATAGGGTCGTGCCATTCCTGAGGAATAATCCAGGAAAAACCACGCCCTTGATTTTTTCTCAATTGGGAGAGGGCAATGAAACCTATATCTGCATTTCCAGTCATCACAAACTGAAAAGTTTGTGAAATATTTTCTCCGCGAACCAATCGATTTTGAATTTGTTCCCAAAAACCTTTTTTTCTTAAAACCTGTTCAGCCGCTTTACCATAAGGAGCCGTTTTGGGGTTAGCGATTGCCAGATATCGAAAATTTTTATGATTTAAAACCTGCAAATCGTTTTTTAAAGGAAGTGTAGAATCCGCACTCCATAAGGCTAGCCTTCCCACCGCATAAGTGAAACGAGACCCTGGAACACCTATCCCCTCTTTTTCAAGAAGCTCAGGCCGGAGAGAGTCTGCTGCCAGTAAAATATCGAAAGGCGCTCCCTGTTTGATTTGGGCATAGAGCTTCCCTGTTGACCCTGAAATTACAACTACTTTGTGACCGGTAGATTCCTTAAATTTCCTGGACAACTCTTTTAAAGGCAAAAGGAAGTTAGAAGCCACGGCAATACGCAGCTCTTTAGCCAAAGCATCTGAAACATGAAGCAGAAAGAATGCCAACAGCACGCCACCGATCAACCCTGATTTTGTTTTAAATCTATTCATCCAGCCTCGTTATATTTATAAAAATATAGCGATGTACCGTTATATATCAAAATATATATTGCGTGTCAAGAAAACCCTTTCAAAGGAATAGAAGTAGGTGCGTTTGCTTATTTAATAAAAGGAAGTTGCGCTCAACCAATCTTTTAGAATTTATCTAAAAC
>JAKUOQ010000029.1 GCA_022450865.1 Nitrospinales bacterium
CATCCGGGTAAGCAGGCATTGGTATCTATGACAGGAACTTTTCTTGATACCTTGATTGTATGCTCTATCACTGCAATGGCGATCAGCTCAACTGGAGTATGGACTTCGGGTGAAACCGGTGTTGCTTTGACTATACAGGCATTTTCTGCAGGACTTCCTGGGTACTGGGGTAAAATGTTGGTCACTCTGGGAACCATTATGTTTGCTTTTTCTACTATCCTGGGTTGGGAATATTATGGTGAGAAATGTTTTGAATATCTTTTTGGGGAAAAATATATTTCCTTTTACCGTTACTCTTGGGTTCTTTTTGTTTTTATCGGGGCACAAGTCAAACTGGATTTGGTTTGGAATTTTTCAGATGCGATGAATGCTTTGATGGCGATCCCCAACCTAATTGGACTGATTTGTTTGAGTGGTCTTCTGGTGGTAGAAACCCAATTGTTTGAAGAGGGCGTTCGTAAGGGTTCTATAAATAAATTTGATTGAAGATAGGTTTTTATTTTTCAGGTTAAAGTAAAGCAATATTAGTTTTATGAACTTAAAGAAAGAAATTTATGGTTAACAATTGGTCGCTTCCAGAAAACGATCCTTGGTCCACTCCTTTTGCAGAATCCTTATTGCATCATCTTGAGATCCGAAAAGGGGACCATATTCTGGACATTGCTGCTGGCGGGGGAATTCCTGCTTTTTATTTGGCAGATCAGGTAGGGCCTGAAGGATCGGTTCTAGCTATTGATATTCACCAAGGCCAAGTCTTAAGGTCTCGATCAATACAAGGCGCACAATTACCTTGGTTGCGATTTGAAGTCGGCGATATGCGCTTTTTGCCTGCGGATCTACCAAAGTTTGATCGCATTACGGGTAATTTGTCTTTCATGTTTTTTCGTCCAAACCGTTTTGAGGTGCTGCAAAGCTTGGTCCGATTCATGAAGCCGGGCGGCCAAATTGTTTTAACATTTCCATCGCTGGGAACTTTTGACTCTTTATGGACTTATGTGGACAAGGAGATGGCGGATCGTGATTTGAAAGATGAAAGAAATGCGCTTGATGAATATATTAATGAAAGACCTTCTGCATTCCATGCTGAAAAATGGTTGCAAGAACTAGGGATGGAAAAAGTGAAGGTAAGCGAACATCCTCTTGAAATTGTTACGGGACCGGGCAGAGAATTTCTTAATCATCCACTTTTGCGCGGGGGTTTTCTGGATGATATTTATGAATGTTTCAAGGATCAAGCTTTGGCAAATGATTTTATGAATGCCATTTCTAAAAATATTTCCAACTTCATTCCCCTATTTGCCATTCGCTGTGCGATGTGCGGATGGTTGCCGGAAACTCGGGGAGATGTGTCTTGTTAAAGAATGATGGTGTTACGCGGCTATGAATGAACAGGAAAGAGGAGAGTTGAAGCAAAAGATTATCGAAGAGATAAGAACGCAGAAACATTTGATCGAAAGCTTTACGGAAACTTCAAAACCGGTTGCACCTGACAATGCTATTGGTCGTCTCACACGTATGGAAGCTATTAGCAGCCAGGGGATCAGCGAAGCTTCCTTGAATTCTTCAAAAGCTAAATTGGTAAAGCTTGAAAAAGCATTGGAAAAAATTAACCTTCCGGAATTTGGAGTTTGTGTCCGTTGCTCTGAGTCTATTGCACAGGGAAGAATTGTATTGATGCCGGAAAGTACGTTATGTGTGAGCTGCGCAGAAAAGCGATGAACCAAAAATCTAATGTTTTTATTTCAGAATAGCTGAAAATCAAGGTTTCGAGTTAAGCGCCTATAGTTTTTTCCATCAGCAGGATTTTAAATTGAAGAGATTGATTCACGAAGATCGTAAACGGGAATTCTCCATTACTCAGGCGAGGGAACTGGTTAGAGATCTATACCGACCCAACCCTTGGATATACTGGAGCGATTTTTTGGGAAGTGCTTTATTGGGCTGGGGAGCGTTTTCAAGAACCTTGATGGTCCCCACATTTTCTTTGCAGCAAGTATTTTGTTTTTTAATTGCCGTTTTAGCTATTTATCGAGCCGCTTTATTCATACACGAAATTGCTCATTTTAAAAATGGGTCATTTTTGATTTTTCAAAAAGTTTGGAATCTCATATGTGGTTTTCCGCTAATGATTCCAACATTTTTGTATCAAAGCGTACACTTTGATCATCATAAACAGAATTTTTATGGAACAGTCAAAGATGGAGAATATTTCCCCTTTGCATCAAGAGGAAGAGGACTGATTCTCCTGTACATTGGTTTTTCACTATTTATTCCACTTATTTTTCTCTTCCGTTTTGTTGTGTTAACACCCCTGTCGTATTTTAACTCTGGGCTCAGAAAATTTGTGGTTCAGAAAATGTCTTCCCTTAATATTGATTTAAATTACCAGCGTCCGCAGTCTTCATTAGCTCGAACTGAAGGGTGGAAATTACAGGAGGTTTTAACAGGTGTTTACGGATTGAGCTTTATTATCCTCATTTTACTGAAAATTATGCCTGCAAAGGCTTTTTTCATGTGGTACTGTTTAGTAGCCTCTGTGTTTATGGTCAATTCGATTCGTACTCTGGCAGCTCATCACTATGGAAATGCGGAGGAAAGTGAACTTAGTTTTACCGATCAAATGCTGGACTCAATCAATAACCTCGGGAACCGATGGATTACACCGTTATGGGCTCCCGTGGGTCTTCGGTTTCATGCGACGCACCATCTGTTCCCCGATCTCCCTTATCATGCATTAGGAGAGGCACATAACCGTATTTTAGAAAATCAGGGAAAAGATTCTTTATATGGGCAAACGGTTCAATCGGGATTGTGGCCCGCTCTCGTTAAGTTATGGATGCACACTGGTAGACGGAATCACGTTACAAATTTAAAATAAAGGTCCTCTCAATATGTCAAAGCCTTTTTCGCTCATCAATGAATTAGAAAATAACGATACGGATCCAGCTCATTTAAAAAGGAACAAGATTGTTTCTTTATTAAAGAAGAAATTTGATTTTGAGAATTCACACCTTAAGTCTCCTAACGGCAAAGAAAAAGGAATTCTGGCTAAATGTTTTGGTTACCTGGCACCGGATCAAGCCAAAGAACTGGGAATTTATCCGTATTTTAAGGAGATTGAAGAGATAGATGGCTGCAGGGTGGTCATTGATGGAAAAGAAGCGATCTCGGTTTCCACTAATAATTATCTGGGGTTGGCACAAGAACCTCGTGTAATTGAAGCTGCAAGATTAGCTCTTGAGAAGTTTGGAATAGGCTGTACTGGTAGCCGATTTTTGAATGGGACTTTTAATCTCCACAAAAATCTGGAACGTGAGATTTCTTCTTATTTAAATCGAGAAGATACCATTGTTATGTCTACAGGATTTCAGGCCAATCAGGGGGCCATTTCATGTTTGCTGGGAAGAAAAGACATAGCATTTTCCGATCGCGAAAACCATGCAAGTATTTATGAGGGTTGCGCGATTGCTCCTGGAAAAACCATTCGTTATCAGCATAGCGATATGGATCATTTGGAATATTGTTTGAAAAAGCATTCTGATGTCGAGGGTAAAATAATTTTGACGGATACTGTTTTCAGTATGAGTGGTGACATTGCAAACCTTCCTGTCATTGTTAAGCTGGCTAAGGATTATGGTGCGACTGTAATGATTGATGAAGCGCATGGGCTCGGAATAATAGGAGAGCAGGGAAGGGGTGTTGCCAGTTATTATAACCTGGAAAATGAAATCGATTTATATATGGGAACTTTTTCAAAAAGTCTGGGTTCCATTGGTGGTTTTATTTCCTCCAAATCCGAAATTACAGAATATATACGACATAAGGCTTCAGCATTTATTTTTACTGCTGCTTTACCTCCTGCCTCCGTCGCTGGTGTCACGGAAGGTTTGAATATTATGATTAGCGAGCCGGAGAGAATCAATCGCTTGCGTGAAAATACAGCATTTATTAAAAGAGGATTTTTTGATATGGGATTTCAGGTTAACAATAATTCCATCCCAATTGTTCCTATTACAATTGGTGAGGAAGCTTTAACCCTTTATCTAAATCGACTTCTTTTTGATGAAGGTATTTTTGCCGGTGTCGCAGTTTCACCTGTAGTACCGCCGCTTAACGCCATGATTCGGACTAGTTATACCTCTGCACATAAACAAGAAGACCTTGAAAAAGTTTTAGAGTCTTTCAAAAAATTGGGTGCAAAGTTGGGTATCATCCCTAAGGGATAATGAGCCTCAAAATAACTGAGGTAAAAAGCCCTGTCGAACTAGACAGATTCATACGCTTACCATGGAAAATATATAAAGATCATTCTTTCTGGGTTCCCCCTCTAGTTTCTGAGCGGAAGCAATTTCTCAATCCAAAAATCAACCCATTCTTCGATCGTGCGGAAGTTAAACTTTTTCTTGCAGAGGATGAAAGAGGTGTTCCATTAGGGCGTATAGCCTTAGTTAACGATCCTGTCTTCCAGGAAAGCTGTTCCAAAAATACGGGTATTATGGGGATGTTCGAATCAATTGATGATAAAAATGTGTCACGATTATTATTCAATCATGCTAAAGAGTGGTGCAAGAGAAGGGAATTTGAAAAACTCATCGGGCCGTTGAATTTATCTACAAATCATGAATGCGGCCTGATGGTAGAAGGGTTCGATCTTCCTCCCATGCTTGGTATTCCCTACAACCCCGATTATTATGAAAAGCATTTAGATGAGTGGGGTTTTATAAAATTAAAAGATCTGGTTTCGTTTAAGTTGGATTTGATTGGAATACCTGAATACCTTCAAGCTGCAGCTAGGAAATTGGAGGATAGAGGGCGATTTAACTTGCGCCCATTGAATTTGGCAAGGTTTGAGGAGGAGATAAAAATAATCTGGAAAATTTATAACTCTGCCTGGGATAAAAACTGGGGTTTTGTTCCCATGACATTCAAAGAGTTTGCATTTGCGGCAGGACAAATAAAGGAATTTGTGAACCCGGAATTTTGTTTAATCGCGGAAGTAAAAGGGGAGGGGGTAGGTTTTTCGCTGGCCCTGCCTGATATCAATCAGGTCTTGATTGAGTTAAATGGTAATCTATTCCCATTTGGTTGGGCAAAATTTCTATGGAAGAAAAATAAAATAGATTCTTATCGTGTAATAACCCTTGGAGTAAATAAAAATTTCCGTCGATTGGGTATCGACGCCTATATGTATTTCGCATTAATCAAAAATTTTATTCAGAAAAAAATCAAGTGGATCGAAATGTCATGGATGCTTGAAGACAATCTAGATATTATAAAGCCTATGTTTAAAATAGGAGGAACCATTTATAAAAGACACCGCATCTATGAACGAACTTTCACACCTTAAAGGGAAGACGGTACTTGTAACCGGAGCTAGTGGTTTTATTGGAAGCCATTTGGTGGACAGCCTGTTGTCTTTAAATTGTGTTATCCACTGTCTAGTCCGGGAATCATCCGATTTGAGATGGCTTCCATCACCCAAAATCCATTTACATTTTATTGATCTAGCACAGCCCGATTTTAAAGTTCCTGGTCTCGAAGCTATAAATTATGTCTTCCATTGCGCAGGTTTGACTAAAGCAAAAAGCCGTAAAGAATATTTTGATATCAATTCTCGGGTTTGTTCAACTTTGTATGAACAATGTTTAACCTATAAAGATAGCATCAAAGGAATTGTCCACTTAAGTAGTCTGGCTGCGGCAGGACCGAGTGAAGATGGAAACCAGATCGATGAAACCACGCCATTGAATCCGATTACTTTTTATGGAAAATCAAAAAAATCCGGAGAAGAAATTGCTTTAAAATATTCTGTTTCTTTGCCCATCAAGGTAATACGTCCGCCTGTTGTCTACGGTCCTCGCGAGGAAATCTTTATGCCTTTTTTAAATTAGTTAAAAAAGGTTGGGGATTGCAAATTGGGAAAACTCCCAAGTTGCTTTCACTTATTTATGTTGCTGACCTAGTTCAGTCAATGATGGAGATTTGTGGCCCTTGCACCTCACAAAAGAAAATATATTTTGTGACGGATGGGAAGTCCTATTCATGGGAGGAGATAGCAAAAAGTGCTGCAGAAAAGATGAATACTTCTATCAAAATTTTAAAGGTAAACGAAAGTGTTTTAGTTCCCATCGCAATAATTTTTGAAATTCTAGCAATGTTTAGCTCTAAACCAGCCTTGTTCGATCGACAGAGAATGATTGATATCAAGCAAAGTTGCTGGACGGCATCTCCAGAAAATTTTTTTCGTGATTTTGATTTTAAGCCTAAATTTGAACTGGCAGCTGGACTAGCTTGTACTCTCGACTGGTATCTCCAAAAGAAATGGTTGTAGCTAATGACAAAAAACGTGGAGCATGCCTTAAAAGAATTAGCTGAGCCAGTCAATATTTATATTAATGAGCCGATTGCAAAAAGGTTTGTAGCAGTTTTAAAAAACACCTTTATTACCCCTAATCAGGTGACCTACCTTTCTGTTCTAGTTGGGTTTGCTTCGGGTTACTCGTTCAGTCAAGGAAGTTGGGCCTCCAGTTTGATCGGTGGGTTGCTACTGGAATTAACTCTGATTTTGGATTGTGTGGATGGGCAACTTGCTAGAGCAAAAAATATGGCAAGCTATTGGGGGCGACTTATTGATGGAATTGCTGGTTACTTCGCATATCTGGCAGTGATCTACGGACTTATTTCTGGTTACCCAGATTTTCGAACGCCGTTAATCGTAATAGCGGTCTTTACCATACTACGGGCCATATCTTACGATTATTGCAAACAAACTTTTGGGATGATGGTGCTGAAAGGTTTTGATGGAGTGCAAAGAGAAATTCAAAATACCTTTGAAAAGCTACAACAAACATCCTCCGTTGTGCTTACCGTTTATTTTTATTATATGCAGGTACAACAATTAATCTTTCGCGGTAAGTGGAAGACGCTTAATCAAATGCAAAACCAGGATGCTGTGGTTAGCACAAAACTTGATCTAAACCAACGGCAGGAATATTTTAACAAGGTAAGTTCCCTTCTTAAGATTTGGAGGTGGAATGGAATCGATTTTCCATTGTTTCTCATTGCGATATTGGGTTTGTTATCTATGCCGGGGCAAAGCCTAAACTTGCTTGCAATGGCTATCACCTTACAATTTCTTTTTACTTACCTAACGCATGTTTATCTGAGCCGTAACCTTTAGGAGAATTTTATTTTTTGGTTTTTTTAAATGAACCCTTAATCATTCGGTAGGCAAGACGATTGCCTTCATGTTCCATAGGATGTCCAACGAGATGATTACATTCTGGGCAGACTAAGACGGGGAGGCTAGATTTTTTACTAACGGATTTTAAATCAACTAAGGATTTTGGCCCCAGTATTTTATCCAGATAAAGTCTAATTAATTGTCCTGACCCCTCTTTTTTATAACGCACAAGAAAATTTCCACACTGTGCGCATGAAATATCCAAGTGTTTACTAGCCACTTTAACCTCTAGCAACAGGCTCCGTTGTCATTCGTATGGATCCCTTCCTGTTGGGGGGCAATATTACAGTCAAATGGACCATAATGTGTGGAGAAGTCTCCTGTTACTTTGAAATAGTCTTTGAATCGGGACTCGCTAATCATTTTATAGGTGTTCCCACATACGGGAACAGGAATTCCGGTTTGAAAATAATGATGATCATCCAGGGTGAACCCGTGCGGAAATTCGGGGATTGTTCCTTGGTAGTTAGCCACATGACCAAAATTTTCACAGATATCTTCAAAATCGCATTTGAAGGTTCGCACGGTCATGGAATAGAAATCGATCATTCCAGCTTTGCGCTGGATATCATCATTGTTCAGGGTTATCGGTGTTTTAGAGACGGTTCGGTAGTCGAAACATCCTACTTTGGCAAGCATTCGCCTGAAATCTTCTATATATAGTGCACCCCCTAAGCATTCCCCTAGCAAAACTGGATCTGTGGTGAGAGGTTTGGGAACCCGTCGACCACTGAAGACATCAGATAGATAGAGTTCCCCTCCTGGTTTCAGCACTCGAAAAATCTCTCGGAAGACACTTTCTTTGTCAGGGGAAAGATTGACTACACAATTAGAGATAATTACATCCACTGAGTTGTCTTCAAGGTTGGCGGTAGAAAGATCTTCAATCCATCCTTTACGAAAATCCACATTAGGTTTTTCCAGATTGAACTTATTGGTGTGATAGGTGACATGTTTTCTTGCTACAGCCAATTGCTCGTCTGTCATATCTATTCCAATGACTAATCCTTCTGGGCCGACCACTTGTGCAAGAAGATAACAATCACGTCCTGATCCACATCCTAGGTCGACCACGGTTTTTCCATACAGTCCAGGAGGAAAAGTTGAGGCACATCCATAGAAACGAGATTGAACTTCTTCATGTATATTTTTTAAATACGGCCGAAGATAAGCAGGCATAGAGTCTGCGGCACAACAGGCACTGGTTTGTAAGTCATTTTTGGTCTTAAGGATTTTGCCATAGTATTCTTGAACGTCCTTAAGAATTTCCGTGCTTGTTTTCACGATAAATCTCCTGAGCTTGGTAGGGAGTGGAATGGATTGTTTGCACCCCTTTAGAATAGAACCGATTTTTATAACTAACTTTTAGAATAATATTTTATACAAAATACCACCGGTAGAGAATTCTTTTTTATGGGAATGTAAAACTACCTTAAAAATATTAAGAAAAAATAAAGAACGACTAAAAATCTAATCTTTATCTAATAAGATATTGAATTATATGAAAATATTTTTTTGGGTTGGTTTTTCTCTTCTACATATGGAGCAAGGGTTATGGAAGAGACGGAGCCTTTAGTTTAAATCATCTTCTTCAATAATTTTTTCATCTAATCCGCGTTCGAGAATTTCATCGGCAACTTCACCGTAACCTCCCGAATTATAATCATCCACATTTTGTTCGTCAAAATCATCAAAATAGATGGAAAACTCCATGGTGCACCATTCTCTTATAGCTGTGCTGAATCGTAAAACTTTTTGAACGGCTTCAAGTTTTTCCATTTTAATTATTTGAGAGGAATCAATTTAAGGAATTCAGGTAGTTGATGTTTTGCAATATGGGTGAAAAGGTCATGCTTTGCGAAACGGTAGAATACGAGTTTCTACTAATTTCCCTACCATCTCTTAATTGAAGAACTTCTTTAAGAGTCAAAGGTTGAGCTTTGGGGATTAGGTATGAAAGTGAATTTACTAATTTAGGTGAACGATTCATAAGTCAAAATTATGTTTACGTACTTTTTAGATCTTATTCTACCTTATTATATCTCAAGGTTTGTACCCTTTAGTGCCTGAAAAATCAGTATCAGTAGTATCTGCCAAACTTAGGTTCGCTCCAGTTAAATTAGCATTTTTAAAACAAGTTTCCCCGAGCTTGGAACCAGTAAGGTTTGATCCTGTCAAATCTGTTAAGGTGAAATCGGCGTGTTCCAGATCAGATCGTTGAAGATCAACATTTTTCATATTTGCTTTACTACAATTTGCATTCCGCATTTTTGCTCCAGCAATATTTGCATTTTCCAAATTAATCTCTGCCAAATCTGTTTTTTGTAGGTTTGCACCAATCAGGAAGGTGGCTTTCAAATTGGCTTTTTGCAAAACTGCTTCAGTGAGATTAGCTCGGCTTAAGTCACTGCCCTCCAGATTGGATTCTGTAAGATCTGCTCCTGTCATGTTGGCACCGCTAAGATCTGCTTGAGTCAGATCGACCTGAAAAAACTTTCCTTTGTTCATTTTGGCGCCGCATAGTTTAGCTCCTGATATTTTTGCCTGATTGAGTTTTATTCTTTCCATGTTGGCGCCGATCAAGTTAACTTTCGCCAGACTGGCACCTGTTAAATCGGCGATACTCAAATCAGCCTCCGAAAGGTCCGATCCTTTTAAATCAGCTCTTCGCAGAATGGCCCCATTTAATTTAGCGCGGCTTAGATTGGAGTTAAGAAACTTTGCATCGGTCAGATCGGCTCCCGTGATATCTGCGCGTGGAAGGCTGGTTTTTTCGAAGATGCCGCCCGCCAGTTTGGCTCCTTTTACTATGGCGCGATTCATATTCGCATTCTTAAAATTTGCCTCAAAAAACACGGACATGCTCAGGCGAGAATCGGTAAAATCTACGGATTCCATATTGGCTCCATTAAAACGTGCGCGACTTAAGTTGCTTTCTACTATGCTGGCGTGGTTCATATCAGCCCGTGAGAAATCTGAATTACTGAGGTCTGTCTCGTTCAGGTTGCATTTAGAGAGGTTAGCTTCCAAGAATATAGATTTTCTTAAATTTGCTCCATTGAGGTTGGAGCCCGATAAATTGCTACCAAGAAACTTTGCGCCTTGCAAATTGGAAGATTCAAAATTAGCATTTGTAACATTTGCTTCCAGGCAACTCACATTCTCCATTTCAGCATTGATTAAATTTGCTTCGCCTAGGTTTGTCTGGTCCATATTTGAATCAGAAAGAATGCTATTTGATAGGTTGGTTTTATTTAAATTGGTACCTTTTAGACTAATCCCTAAGAAATTTATTTCAGATAAATCTAAGCTAGATAAATCTTTGCCTTCGAAAATTTCTGCAGGATCGGATTCCTTCTCCAGTTTCTCTTCGGGTTCGATAATTTCTGGAGAGTCCTCATCTTCTTCTACCCTTGCCTCTTCGGCTTCCGGTTCTGTAGGTTGTTCGTCATCATCTATGAACTCATCTTCCTCTTCTTCTGTGAGGGTCGATGCATATTCTTCTAAAGCAGTTTTAACTTCTTCACGTGTAAAATCTACCATTGATTCTTTCCTGGAAAGTTGGATCAACGATCAGGTGCGTTCATAGAATTCAGCACCTGATCATAATATAGAACTAAAGAAACTATATCAGGTCGGGTCAGAACGCAAGCCCGAACCACCTGAAACAGCCAATCTTTTTTTTCTATAAAAAGGGCTATTTGACATAGCCCGAGTTTGGAGCCAAATAGTAGGAGAATTGAAGGTATAATGGAAGAAACTTTTGAGGTATAGCTTGATTATTAAAGATCAGAGGCCTGTATTGATTTATGACGGTACATGCGGATTTTGCACCTTTTGGGTTCGCAGATGGCAGCATTTAACAGAAGATAGGGTGGTCTACAAGCCCTCTCAGGAAGTTGCCTTGCAATACCCCCAAATCGCTGCGGAGAAATTTGACTCAGCGATTTATCTGATATATCCAGATGGAAGTTATCATTCTGGAGCAAAAGCGGTTTATAAGGCTCTGGCTACCACTAAACATAAGGTTCCCTTGTGGGCTTATGAAAAAGTCCCAGGATTCGCAAAAATATCGGAGTGGGCATATAGTCTGGTGGCAAACAATCGAGAATTTTTTAGTCTTCTCACCCGATGGATAAGGAAATCTCATGACGACAAAACTTGAAGATGAGCTTGGTGATGTGCTGGAGAAGGCAAGAGATGGTAAAGACTGGTCTCAGGCCGATCTGGCCCGGACTGCTCAAGTCAGTCCTGATGTTATTGCCCAGATAGAAAATTATGAAACGGTCCCAGATGACAACACAATTATAAATCTGGCACATGTCTTGGATTTGCATCCACCTTCTTTGATTGATCTTGCGAGAGGCAATTGGGTACCCCTTCCCCCCACTCCCGACCCAGAGAAATTTGAGGTGGTTTGTCTCAATCTATTGGTAGGATCTTATCCAGTTAAATGCTACTTATTAATCTGTCGGGAAACTCGTTCGTCTGCTGTTATTGATACTGGAGGTAACCCTGATGCGGTAATTAAAAAGGCTACGGAGTTGGGCTTGAAACCAGAAAAAATTCTTTTGACGCATGCGCATTTCGATCATGCGGGAGGATTACAAAAGCTGGATAAAGCGTTTGCCTGCCCCGTATGGATAGATAAAAAAGAACCCAAACCTTCGGGAAGCCGTAACTATAAATATATCGCGGATGGTGAAATATTAAAACTTGGAAAAATAAATATAGAAATTTTGTTTACTCCTGGACATACTTCTGGAGGGGTATCTTATAAGGTTGGAGACACTGTTTTTTCTGGTGATTCTATTTTTGCAGGTTCGATGGGGCGAGCCAACTCATCTTGGTCAACACTCTTCGAATCGATTACTCAAAAGCTGTTAACACTTCCTGATGAAACGCGGCTTTTCCCAGGGCACGGACCGGCCACCACGGTCATACAAGAGAAAATGCATAACCCCTTCTTTTTCGGCAAAGCCACTTCTCGATAAAAAATATATTTTGACTTTTTTTGAGGTAGAGCTTTGCTATTTGCCCATTTAGGAATATATTTCAGGTATGAACCCGGAAGAAGTCAATTACCAATACAGGGATAGACTCTCAACCAGTCCCTGACCCAAGGGTGTTCGCGTTTTAGTTGCTGGCACAAACGGTTATTGGTCCATCAAGGGGATGCTTGAATATTTGAGAGCGCAAAGTATGTTTTTTAGAAAAAACAAGAAGTTTGATTAAGTATAAGTTGTTAGAATTGTTTTACTTTTTCTCCTATAATATTGTCCTGTTTTACTTGAGACCTTTATGAAGAAATTCCATACCTTAATTTGTCTGTTTCTGATTTTTGTTTTGTTTGGTTGCCCCCCGCCCAAAGCTCGAAAAAAAATGCCTCGTATATTTGCATTGAGCAATACTTTGGAAACCGGACTGGAACCTTCTTTTCTAATCACAGATGATTTTAACCGCGATAAAATTTTAGATCTTGTTGTTGCAAATAGCGGTGGGCATTCTTTTTCTTTTTTTAAGGGATTAGGAGATGGAACATTTAATGAGCAACTAGTTTACAAAACGGGAAGAGATCCTATATGTTTGGTTTCCGGGGATTTTAATGATGACGGTTATAAGGATATCGCTGAACTCAACTATGCTGACCAGACGATACAGGTATTCTTAAACACTCGGCTCGGGAGTTTTCAGAAAACAAGCCAAATTATAAAGCCAGGAAAAATTCCTTTAAATATGATTTCAGGTGATTTTAATGGCGATGGTAATTTAGACATGGCAGTTACCATGCGTTATTTTCAGGTGGTAATCATAATGGGAAAAGGAAATGGATTTTTCAAACAGCCCGTTACGATAAATGTCAATGGCCAGCCTACAGGAATTGTTATTGGTGATTATAACAAGGACAAAAATATTGATATCGCAGTAGGACTTGCAGGATCAGGAAATACGGGAGTGCAGGTTCTATGGGGCAAAGGCAATGGAAAGTTTGAAAATTCAAAAGTTTTCAAGGGAGGCAAACAGCCACTCACTGTGGTGAACATAGATGTAAATAATGATGGTTATTTGGATATTGTAACTTCGAGCAACTCTCTTCATGCCCTCACCACCCTTGTTAACAATAAGGATAAAACCTTCACCAGTTTACGAGATTTTGCCTCAGGAAATTTTCCTAAATTTGTAGTTGCTGCAGATTTTACCGGCGATGGTTTTGAGGATATTGCGGTTTCCAATTCTACTGATGACCAGATATCCGTTTCTCTTGGTAAGGGCGATGGCACCTTTACTTACCCGCCTATTTTCCACGGGGTAGATCAACATCCACAGGGAATGGCTATTGGCGATTTCAATGGTGATGGATTGATTGATATTGCCACATCCTGCCGGGATAAAAACCTGATCGATATTCTTACTAAGAAAAATATGATCAATCCAAAACCTCATACGGTTACAAAGGGTTCGTCCAAATAAGTATTTGCTTAAATACTTAACGGAAGAGAAGTCTATCGAACAGTTACCAGAGATAGAGAAAAATTAGGCATTAATGGTGATGTATTTGCAGTGAATATAATAATTGTGTGATGGGGTTATGAGCGAAAACTTACATACATATGGTGATGATAAAGTTAATAATTTGTAAAATAGAGGGTTGAATGGAAGAAACTGAACAAACCGAAGAAGAACCAAAATCAGGATTTTTTGTCAGACTCAAGGCAGGATTGCAGAAAACCCGTGCCAGTTTTGCCGGGGGGATAGAAAATATTGTTCAGGGAAAGGCAAAG
This sequence comes from Nitrospinales bacterium, assembly GCA_022450865.1. Classification (GTDB taxonomy): domain Bacteria; phylum Nitrospinota; class Nitrospinia; order Nitrospinales; family VA-1; genus UBA8687. The sequence continues at coordinate 14,026 of JAKUOQ010000029.1, forward strand.
GTTGGTCTTGAATTGCTCGATGAGCTGGAAGAAACATTGCTTATAGCCGATGTCGGTATGAAAACCACCACATTTATTTTGGAAGATTTAAAAAAGGATGTTGCACAAAATCGTATTCGGGAAAATGATGAAGTTTTACAGCATTTGAAAGGGCAGATGTTTAAAGTCCTGTCACAAAACAACAAACCTATACAGTTTAGTAAAAATAAACCTCTGGTTATTTTGATGGTAGGTATTAACGGATCAGGCAAAACTACAACCATAGGTAAGCTGGCGCAAAAGTGGAAGAAGGAAGGAAAAAAGGTTTTGTTGGCAGCAGGTGATACGTTTCGGGCTGCTGCTATTGACCAGTTACAAGTATGGGCAGAGCGAGCAGACATTAACTGCATTAGTCAGAAAAATGGTGCTGATCCTTCTGCGGTAGCCTACGACGCAGTCCAAGCTGCTGTTGCACGGAATGTAGATGTGTTGCTAATAGATACTGCCGGACGATTGCAAACAAACCAGAATTTAATGGAAGAGCTTAAAAAAGTAAAACGGGTTATAGGAAAAGTATTACCAGGTGCACCTCATGAAACTTTACTGGTTCTTGATGCCACCTTAGGACAAAACAGCATTTCACAGGCCAAGCATTTTCATGAAGCATTGGAATTAGATGGATTTGTGATGACGAAGCTTGATGGAACCGCAAAAGGGGGTGTACTACTTAATTTGTCCGGAGAATTAAAACTGCCGATTCATTTTATTGGAGTGGGGGAAAAAGCGGAAGACTTGCAGGTATTTGATTCGAAAAAATTTGTTGATGCATTAATCTCTAGTTAAGGGGCCCGATTATTCTTCACCTTCTTCATGCTACTTTTCTATATGGCTATAACCCCATTTTAACCGGGTTTTGTAAGAAACATGGAGGCACCGGGCGGATTCGAACCGCCGATAGAGATTTTGCAGACCTCGGCCTTACCACTTGGCGACGGTGCCCCGCTCTAGATAAAACGATGAAAAATGGAGCGGGAGAAGGGGTTCGAACCCTCGACTTCAACCTTGGCAAGGTTGCACTCTACCACTGAGTTACTCCCGCGCTCTTTCAGATTTTCAGGGATATTCGGAGTTCCCAAGCAATCAATTATATTTCCTCAATTTAGATTGTCAAATCCTATTTTTTTAAAAACTTCGCTTCAGTTCCCTGGACGATACGAATTATATTTTCGTGATGCTTTTGCAGAGTGAACAAACCAACAATGCTTGCCAGATAGATATAAGGTAACGGAATTTTAAAAAAGATTCCCAGAATGGGTAAGGAGATGGCTGCTAAAATCGAGCTCAGCGAGACATAACCTGAAACTTTAAGGCTTAAAATGAAAATCCCTGAGGAAAATAGGGTGGGCAGCGGCATAATAAAACTGAAAATTCCTAATCCAGTTGCAACGCCCTTACCGCCTTTAAATCTGAGAAAAATGGAATAAAGGTGTCCAAAAAATACCATAAATCCAGCCAAAGCAATAAAGATGGGTTTCTCGAACCACTGGCTTGCAAGAAAAACAATTACCCATCCTTTTAGTACATCCCCAATCAGGGTAATGAACCCTAATTTTTTGCCTATTATACGCGTAACATTGGTAGCTCCTATATTACCACTGCCATGCTCACGTATATCGATGTTTTGTGTCTTGGCAATCAGCATACCAAATGGAATCGAACCACATAGGTAAGCAAGCAGACAGAGTATAAAAATTTCTACAAACATATCGGTTTACTCATCCTCATTAACCCATGCTTCATTTTGTAGTTTGGATTTTAGTCGATCCTTAGCACGTTTTTCAATTTGACGAACGCGCTCACGTGAGAGACCAATTTCTCGACCGATGTCTTCCAATGTTTTGACTTCGCCGAAAAATCCGAACCTCATCTTAAGAATTGTGGCTTCTCGCTCGGAAAGGTCTTCCAACATTTGATCGACTTTTTCATTCAATAACTTTTTCATAATTTGATCGTCATAGGGTATGAGGTCTTGATTTTCTAAAAGATCGAGATAAGGGGTGTGGTCATCATTTTTAAGCGGTGTGTCGAGAGAAAGATGAGTGCGATAGGCACGCATAATGGAATTGATTTCTTCATCGTCGTAGCCTAAACTTTTTGCCACTTCCGACTGTGTCGGTTCGCGTTCCATATCTTGGCACATTTGTTGACTTTTTTTATTGAATTTGGAGATTTTTCCCGCTTGTTTCACTGGTAGTTTGACCGTGCCAGACTGTTCTGCAAGGGAATGCATGATTGCCTGTTTAATCCACCAAACCGCATAGGTGATGAACTTTACGTTTCTGGATACATCGAAGCGCTTAGCGGCCTGAATCAAACCGATATTACCTTCTTCGATCAAGTCTTGCAGTGACATGCCAAACCCTCGATATTTGTTGGCAACCGTGACAACATATTTAAGGTTTCTACGAACCATTTCCTGAATGGCCTTTGGATCTCCCTGTTTAATGGCTTTGGCAATTTTTATTTCTTCATCTCTGGAAAGGAGTCTTATTTTGC
>JAKUOQ010000003.1 GCA_022450865.1 Nitrospinales bacterium
CTGCATTGGATATTAAAAAATCAACACCACCATAATTGGCGACCACTTCTGCAAATGACTGTCGCACTGCATTTTCATCAACTACGTTCAACACCCGTGCAGTGACACCAACTTTATGCTTACTGCGAATCACATCTGCCGCTTTATTGAGCTTATCTTCGGACAAGTCCGCAAGATAAAGATTCGCCCCCTGCTCAGCAAATAATTTTGCTGTAGCTAAACCAATGCCCGATGCCGCTCCGGTAATATAAGCCACCTTCCCTTGAAGCACAGAAGCTTTACTTTTTCCCAGCTTCGCCTGTTCTAAAGACCAATACTCCATATCGAACAAGTCATCAGACTTTAGGGGAGCGTAGTCTCCTACTGAAAATGATTTATGAATAATGTCTATCGTGTGCAGATAAATATCTGCCGCAATTTTTGTCTCCTTAATGGTTTTACCTATGGTTACTAGGCCCAGTCCTGCCACCAATAAAACCCTGGGTAAAGGATCTAGTTCTGTCTTATCAACACCTTTCGCATCTTTATTAAATTTAAAATACTCGTGATAATTTTTGTAATAGGTTTCTAATGCAGAAGCCACTTCATCTCGCAACAAGTCTACGCTCTGCCATTGTTTTAAATTCAATAAAAGCGGTTTCTGCTTGGTACGGATTACATGATCAGGTGTAGCTGTACCCACTTGCGACCAAGTAGAACATTCTTCGCTGGATGCAAACGCTTTGGCTTTCTCGTTTTTTCGATGACACACCACCCAGGATTTTCCGGACTTTTGTCCATATAAACCACGAAGTATTGGAGCCAATGCATTAAAAATCTTTTTTTCCCCTTCGTTGATGGCGGGCCCTTCAAGTGGGGTAAATGCCTTTGGCTGTTTTTTAGCAATATATTCTTCTGCTAGGGTCACCGCATGAATGTGCCGGTCATAACTTTCCTTGGCAGTCGAGCCAAAGGTGAACAAACCATGATTGATCAGCATCAGGCCTTCCACGTTCTTATCCTTTTCATAAACTTCGGCGGCGGCCTTTGCTAAAGCAAACCCCGGCATAATGTATGGAACAATACCAATCGTGTTCCTAAAAATTTTCCGACATATTTTTTCTGCATCGGGTTGATTTGCGATAATTAAACTGGCATCGGCATGAGAATGGTCGATAAACTTATGCGGCAAAAAAGCATGGAGCAGGGTCTCAACGGAGGGGTTAGGAGAATTAGCGTCCAGAAGATGCGTTCGCTGTTCATTGACCATATCTTCATCACTTAAAGAATCCAAATCCCTCAATTTAATGAGGTGGTCCAAAAGAACGCCGGGAAGTCCGGGGGGTTCTATCGTATCCAAGTCCCATCCGCTTCCTTTGACATAAAGCACATCGACTTCCTCATTCACTTTATTTTTGGTACGTGACTTGACCGATGTGTTTCCGCCGCCGTGAAGAACGAGTGCAGGATCTGCCCCAATCAATCGCGAGGTATATATACGAAGGGCGATATCTTCATGAACATCGCTGTATTTTTCAATCGCGGCCTGAGCAGATGAGTCTTTCCATTTATTCTCCATAATTTTTCCTAGATATTTTTACCGACAGCAATTTGGACCCTATGATACCCACAATCTAACACACATTATTGCAGTAATTTATGGTTTAGGGAAAAGAATTGCGGTAAGAAAAAAATTCTATGCTTTAATAACTCATTGTTTATCATAATTTTTTAGGTGGGTCAAAAAATGGTCTTTGTATTTTTTTAAATTCCTGATACAAAGCCTGCTGAATTGAAACTTTTTCTATGCTAAGGTTCGCAAAATGCTTGCCCAAATACATGTAACATTCAAGGAAGGGGTACTCGATCCACAGGGGAAAACCGTTCACCATGCGCTGAATGATTTAGGATATAACGAGGTTCTGGATGTGCATATTGGGAAGTATCTGGAAGTAAAACTCGATTCTATTTCTAAAGAAGAGGCAGAAATACGAGTCCGGGAAATGTGTGAACGGCTCCTTGCAAATACGGTTATTGAGTCCTTCCGTTTCAAACTAGTCTCTACTGAATAATATCCACTAATCGAATCGGTCAAATATGAAGTGTGGAATAGTTGTTTTTCCTGGATCAAATTGCGATCACGATTGCTACCACATTCTTAAAGACGTCTTAAATCAAGAAACTCACTGGTTATGGCATAAGGACGATGTTGACCTGAGCTCCTATGATTTAGTGATACTACCCGGAGGATTCTCTTATGGGGATTACTTACGTGCAGGTGCTATTTCCCGCTTTTCTCCCATTATGAATTCCGTGATCCCTTTTGCTGAGAACGGTGGGAAGGTTCTTGGAATTTGCAACGGATTCCAAATTCTTGTTGAGTCAGGTCTCTTGCCCGGTGCCTTGATACAGAACCACACACGGAAATTCATCTGTAAAAATGTATACGTCCGTATTGAATCGACAGATACGCCATTCACTCAGCAATGCGGTGATAAACCAATTATACAAGTCCCTATCGCGCATCATCAGGGCAGTTATTATATAGATCCTCTTTCTTTAAACGATATTGAAGAAAGAGGACAAGTTCTTTTTCGATATTGTGACGCGAAAGGTAATATCACTGAATCGAGTAACCCTAATGGCTCCGTCGGTTCTGTTGCCGGACTCTGCAATGAGCAAAAAAATGTGATGGGAATGATGCCGCACCCGGAACGGTGCGCCGATCCGTTGTGGTCCAATACAGATGGACAAGGCATTTTTAAATCTCTTATCTCGCAAAGCAGAATATAAAAATGCAGAACGAACCTGAAATCACTCTACAACTTGTTAAAGACCATGGTTTAACGGGAGAGGAATATCGACGCATTCTGAATTTAATCGGACGCACACCTAACTTTACCGAATTGGGTATTTTTTCGGTGATGTGGAGTGAGCATTGCAGTTACAAAAGCTCGCGACCGTTTTTAAAAAATTTACCCACTGAAGGCCCTAATGTGCTGCAAGGCCCTGGAGAGAATGCGGGAGTCATAGATATTGGTGATGGATTCGCGGTGGTTTTTAAAATTGAAAGCCATAACCACCCTTCCTTCATCGAACCTCATCAAGGTGCTGCCACAGGTGTGGGCGGAATCATGCGCGATATTTTCACCATGGGAGCAAGACCCATAGCGCTACTCGATTCCCTGCGTTTTGGTGAAATGGAAGATCCACGCACACGATTTTTACTGAACGGTGTAGTCGATGGCATTTCCAGCTATGGAAACTGTACCGGCGTTCCCACTGTTGGAGGAGAAGTTTATTTTGATTCCTGTTACAACGGCAATATTCTGGTAAATGCTTTTTGTTTGGGACTAGCAAAATCGGATGGCATCTTTCTGGCAAAAGCCGGTGGCGTTGGCAATCGTATTTTATATGTTGGATCCAAAACCGGCCGAGATGGAATTCATGGTGCCAGCCTTCTTGCTTCATCCGAGTTTGATGAGACAACAGAAGAAAAAAGACCTACGGTGCAGGTGGGCGATCCCTTCACTGAAAAACTATTGATCGAGGCCTGCTTGGAAATTATGAAATTCAACTGGGTTGTGGGTGTGCAAGATATGGGCGCCGCTGGGCTCACCTCATCCTCATTTGAAATGGCCCATCGTTCGGAAGCCGGAGTGAGAATGGACTTATCTAAAGTCCCCTTAAGAGAAGAAGGTATGACACCCTACGAGATCCTATTATCAGAATCACAAGAGAGAATGTTGTTTGTGATTGAGCCGGGGCATGAAGGGGAGGCTATCGCCATTCTTGAAAAATGGGGACTCGATGCTGCGATCATTGGAGAGGTGATTGATGAGCCTGGTGTTCGCATCGAATTTAAAGGCAAGGAAGTGGTCAACCTGCCTACCTTTCCAGTAGTAGATGGGGCTTTAGATCTTAAGCGAGAAACAAAACGCCCTAAATACCTCGATAAGATTGACCAAGTAAATTTGACGGAACTACCAGAACCTTCCCGAGGTGACAAAGCTTTTTTAAAATTACTTGCCTGCCCAAATATTGCCAGCAAAGAATGGGTCTATGAACAATATGATCATATGGTGCGTCTAGACACGTTGGTTTTCCCCGGTTCAGATGCAGCTGTTTTACGCATCAAGGGCACTAAAAAAGCAGTAGCCATATCTGTTGATTGTAACAGCAGATTCTGTTATCTCGATCCCTATAATGGGGCAGCCATAGCAGTTGCAGAGGGGTGCCGCAATGTGACATGTTCCGGAGCAAAGCCAATTGGGTTGACCAACTGCCTTAATTTTGGAAATCCAGAAAAACCAGAAATCATGTGGCAATTCGAGCAGGCAGTTAAGGGAATTGGTGATACCTGCCTTTTTTTTGATATTCCAGTAGTCAGCGGAAACGTCAGCCTCTATAATGAAACTAAAGGGGAAGCTATTTTCCCCACGCCCACCGTTGCAGTAGTCGGTCTGATTGAAGATCAGAAAAAAATTATGACGCAGGGATTTAAAAAACCTGGGCATCGCATTGGACTCATCGGTTTTACATTGGAAGAGTTGGGTGGCAGCGAATACCTGAAGGTGTTGTTCGACAAAACCGAAGGAAAGGCTCCTGCTCTTGACCGAAAGAACGAAAAACAAGTGCAAGAGTTTTGCCTAGAACTCATACAGAAAGGACTTATTCAATCAGCACACGATTGCTCTGAAGGAGGACTGGCTATTGCTGTAGCAGAGTCTTGCTTTGCCACTCCGGAAGAAACTTTAGGGGCAAAACTTGAACTGGAATCAACTCTTCGAGGAGATACGCTTTTATTTGGTGAATCTCAATCTAGAATCGTTATCTCTTTCCCAGAAGAATTAACGGATCAAATTAAAAACTTGGCTTTATCCTATAACGTAGATTTTTCTTTGATCGGAATAACGGGAGGATCGAAATTCACAGTTAGTATCAACGGTCAGGAATACATAAAGCAGGAAATTGAATCAATAAAAAATATCTGGAAAACTTCTTTAGGGCGCTATGCTGGACAAACTACATGAAGAGTGCGGAGTAGTTGGAGTTTACGGTCACCCGGAGGCCGCTAACCTCGTATATCTTGGGCTTTACGCACTACAGCACCGAGGACAGGAAAGTGCCGGAATTGTTGCCAGCACCCATTCAAAGATGCATCTGGAATTAGGAATGGGTTTGGTTGCTGATATTTTCGACCCTGGACGGCTGCTTAAACTTCCCGGTCCCCTTGCCATTGGTCATAATCGTTATTCGACAGCAGGAAAGAGCGAATTGGTAAACGCACAACCCTGTATGATCAATTACGCGGCCGGTTCTCTGGCTCTTGCGCACAATGGCAATTTGGTCAACGCCAAGACAATCCGAAAAGAATTAGGTAGCAAGGGAGCCATCTTCCAATCCACCAACGACAGTGAGGTCATTGTTCACTTGATGGCGCAAGCTAAAAGTGAAAATTTCGTTGATCGAGCTGCAGAAGCCTTGCGACAGGTAAGCGGTGCTTACTCCTTAGTACTCATGACAGAAAATGAACTCCTAGCCGCTCGTGATCCTCACGGATTCAGACCGCTTTGTTTGGGAAAACTGGACGGAGCATATATTATTGCCTCAGAAACCTGTGTGATGGATCTCATTGAAGCCGAGTTCATTCGCGAAGTGGAACCGGGGGAGTTGATCCTCATTAATGAAAATGGACTACAATCCTTTTTTCCTTTTAAAAAAGTAGAAAGCAAATACTGTGTTTTTGAACATATTTATTTCGCACGTCCCGACAGTTTTTTGTTCGGCGAACATGTTTACGCAGCACGAAAAGAAATGGGCCGGGCCATGGCGCAGGAAAGCCCAGCAGATGCGGATCTGATTGTTCCCGTTCCCGATTCGGGAGTTGTCTCGGCAATGGGATTTGCAGAAGAAAGTGGTATCCCATTTGAAATGGGATTGATTAGAAATCATTATGTGGGCCGGACTTTTATTGAACCTCAATCCCAAATAAGAAATTTTGGGGTGAAGCTCAAACTAAATGCTGTAAAAAATCTTATCTCGGGTAAACGGCTCGCAATCATTGATGATTCTATTGTCCGTGGAACTACCAGTCGCAAAATAGTAAAAATGCTTCTGGAAGCAGGAGCCAAGGAAGTTCATCTTAGAATTTCTTCACCCCCTATTTTACATTCCTGTTTTTATGGAATCGATACTCCTCATAAAGAGGAACTGATTGCTCACTCTCATTCCCTTGAAGAAACACGAAAGTATCTAGGTGCAGACTCCCTACAATATCTGAGCATCAAAAAAATGTTGGAAGTCTTGCAAAATGGTGAGAATAAATTTTGCTCCGCCTGTTTTGATGGAAACTACCCTGTACCTATAACCGACCACTTTTCTACCACCCAACAGTTGAACCTATTCCCAAAATAAAACTATTCACCCGAAGGTTTTACAGATTGGAGAGTAATGGGTGTCTCTTGCAAAACCTCTCCCAAAGCTTCCAGTTCTTTTTTATAACTACTTAAGGATTTATCGAGCTCTCCCTGAGACTCTAAAACTTTCTTATAAAATTTTTGAATCTTGTCGTAATCTGCTTTTCTTAAGGTAAGATTTCTTTCTTCAATTGGCATAGAATTTTTCGAAGTCACAGTCTGGATTTGCTTAGGCATGCTAGATGGAATACCAGAAAGGCCTGGAAAAATTTTCTTTAATGCTTCATCCAAAGTTCGTTCCATAGCAATATTGTCTTCATATCCCACAATAACTCTTTTCAACTCGGGAATTTTTCCTGAATCAGCTTTCAAATATAACGGCCTGACGTAAACTAAAGACTCTTCGATGGGTATTACAAGTAATGTGCCTTGAATAACACTTGAACCACGCTGATCCCACAAAGAAATCTGACGTGAAATTTCCGCATCCTGATTGATACGCGCAACAATTTGACTAGGGCCATATACTAGTTTTTGTTTTGGAAACATATAAACATCGAGCTTACCATAACTGCTCCCATCACTGCGGGCCACCATCCATGCTGATAGATTACTCTTGCCCCGCGGTGTGTAGGGAACCATAAGAATATACTCTTCATGCTCCTCTCCCGGAAGCTTCATAATAGTGTAATAAGGCTGCATAACACGACCATCTATTTCAGGAATTTCCCACTGATCCTCCTTATTATAAAAAACCTGAGGACGCTTCATGTGATAGGTCGCATAAATAAAAGTCTGGATCGCAAACAAATCAGAGGGGTAGCGAATATGGCTTCGCAAATCCTTTGGCATTTCGGATAAACTCTGGAATAGGTCAGGAAAAATATTCTGATAGGTTTGTATAATTGGGTCGGATAAATCAGAAATATAAAAATTCATAGATCCATCATACGCATCGATAGAAATTTTAACGGAGTTCCGAACGTAGTTTCCAAACCTAGGAATTTTCTGGGAATATGGATATCGATTGCTCACTGTATAAGCGTCATAAAGCCAAATTAGACGTCCTTCTGATATAACCAAATAAGGGTCGTTGTCCAATCTAAGGAAAGGTGCAACTTTCTGAACACGCTCAGTTATATTGCGGTACATCAAAACCCGGCTTTCGCTTTCAATATCATCCGCAAACAAAATTTTCAAAGTTTTGAACCGTGCAGCAAGAATTACCTTTTTTATAAAAGATCCTACTGGGAAACCACCTTTACCTTCATAATTTTTGTAAACATTTTTTTCACCTTCCGGATAATCGAACTCTTTGGTTCCTGTGTTTACAAAAACATGATCATTCGCCAGCTCGCCAAAATAAATTTCTGGCTGCTTGACCTTTAAATCCATATTTGATTGTGGAGGAATATCTTTAATAAATAGTACTGGTAGACCTTCTGGCGTTACTTGATTCACAGGACTTAACGAAACGCCATAACCATGTGTAAAAGTTAGGTGCTCATTGATCCAAGTCCGGTTTGGCAGGTTTGAGGATAACAATTCTCTTGGAGACAACAAAGTCTGGCGATATTTTCCGTTAATATGATAGCGGTCGTTATCAACAGACTGAAACTGATAGTAGGTACGGATCTCTTGAATCTGTCCAAGTGTATCGAGAAGGGGTTCCTGATCCCAGAGTCGGATATTTTCTATAGTGGCATCGTTTTTGCGAATACTTTCAGCCGTTAACGATTCAGAACCGGAAAGCCCATGAGTTCCAGTATCGCTAAGCCCATAAGCATTCAATGTTCCTGAAATAGTACGCTCTATATAAGGTGTTTCCTTTATCAATTCATTTGGAGCAACCACAAATTTTTGTAATATCTTAGGGTATACATTACCTACAAAATAAACTAGCGCCAAAGCAACCACTGAGAGAAGAATTTTTTTCATTCCAGGCCTGACAAGACCAAAAAAAGAGAATGCCGATCCCAGCAAAGACACCAGTATCAAAACATAAAGAATGGGAATAGATCCAAAATCATCAGCAAACCCGATGCCTGAAATCAATTCGTTTCCTTTTGTCAGCAATTCATAACGTTGAAGGAAAAACTCGCTGGCAAAAAGGAGAAAAAAACAACCGACCAATCCTGAAAGTGTTCTTCTAGCTTCTGGGAGAAGGACAATACCCGTTGGGCCTACATAAACGAAGCGTTTGAAAAAGTAAATTAACCCCACACCAATAGAAATCACTATCATGATTTCCCAGATTAGAGATTTAACCATCAACCAGAATGGAAGGTTAAAAACATAGAAGGCTACGTCTTTACCGAATATAGGGTCTGGTAGATCAAAAGGAGAAGCATTAAGATATTGAAGGACAACCTCCCATTGTTGAGACATGACCAAGCCTGTCATTACTGCTAAAACCAAAGGGGCTATTAAAATAAGCAGCTTCAGGTTTTCCGCAATGATATCCAACAGTGGAATTTCACGCCGGACCTGATCGGACAATAATATGGGAAGATGCGATGTTTTCTTATAGATTCGGATCAGAAAACCATAGGTTACCAAGAAAAATAAAATCCCAACGAGGAACCCCAAACCAAATTGCGAAACCAAAACGGTCCAAAGTACAGAGGCTATACCGTGGCTTTCGAACCACAACCAATCAACATAAAAAGAAAGAATTTTGTCGGCAAACATTGAGCCAACAAAAACTACTGCAGCAAAGATGAATAACCATTTTTTCAAAGCTTGCATACGTTTTTCCTAAGACACTTTCCATTTTATAGAGCACCCCATTGATGGAATTTGTTCCTCAGGAACTTTCTTACTCCCAAGAATACAATCAATGGCTTGTTTTAAATCTCTTTTTCTGACCTGGTCTGCTTTTTCCCAGTTGTCATCTATTCTCCCGCGATAGAGCAATTTCCTCTCTTTTCCGTACACATAAATATCCGGTGTACACACAGCCTCATACTTTTTGGCTATCTCTTGCGACTCATCAAGCAAGTACGGGAAATTCATCCTCCAGCCCTTCGAAACACTTTTCATATTCTCAAAAGAATCATCTGCATATTTTTTTGCATCGTTGCAATTGATACCCACTAACCGCACTCCTTGATCCGACACTTCTTTCTGTAAATCTATCAGGCGTTGAATTACGGCTTTCACATAGGGACAATGATTGCACATAAAAATTATTACCAACACAGAGTATTCTGAAAAACTGGTCAGAGAGTATTCTTCACCATCAACGCCAGGCAATTTAAAATTGCCCGCCAGGGTTCCCAAAGGAACCATAGTGGAATGTAATAAGGCCATGCTTTACTTTCTAACTTAAGAGGTAGACTTACAGGTCATTCCAGTAACTCTGCAAGTGTAGCAGGCTGAATGTGCCAAAGGAAAGGGTCGCATCGTATTACTAATGGTGTCCCCCATTCGCGCATTAGGGTTATCCACCAAAATTGGGCATACATAAACTCCATCGCCAGTTGCCATTCGAGAGCTTGAGCATTGCAATTGGGTAATATCAAAATTTTCGAAGCACTTTTCTGATACATATTCTTCTTTAGAATAATATCGTTTATTTTTCGCTAGCTGCCCCAGTAAAAACTCAGGAAGGATTTTTATTTTCGGTTGTTGGACCCCGTTTTGCTTAAGAAATTCACTAAACTTTAATTCCATCTCAGAATCGTACTCCTCCTCCCAAGTGCGCGTAATAGTGAGAATAGGTGAGAACCCCGCTTCAGCTAAACATGCGATCCCGCCGACGGCTTTTTTATAAGCATGCTTTCCTCTGATTGCATCATTTTTAGCTTGATCAAAATGTTCCATGCTGACTCGGAAACGAAGAAGGTTTTTTGATGCATCTTGAATTGCTCTAAGGCGTTGTGCTTTTTCGGAAGTAATCTGGGTTCCATTGGTTAGCACATCCAATGGGCCATAGCTTAAAATCGCTTCTAAGATTTCAAAAATTTCTGGATTAATAAAAACTTCGCCCCCTGTAATATAATAATCCTTAACTCCCAATTCACTAGCTTCTCTTAGCCTTTCCTTCACCTGCGCTAACGTCATCATAGCAATAGTTTCATTTGTTGGGGAACAACTGATGAAACAATGGGAACATTCCAAATTACAAAGCGTACCACCTACTTGCAGCCACAATGTTTCCAGTTTTTTTAGAGGGACTTCGGGAATTTTTTCCTGAATTTTTACTGTATCATCCATATTAATAGCCTACCAAAGGGACTTTTGCCACGCCAGCAAAATCTGGATTTCATTATTCTGATATTGGGCCACCTGATGGCAACGTATATTTAACTATCTTGAGTTCACTATAAGCCAGCAGATTCAAAGGAATCACTCACATTGCGAATACGGAGTTTTCGTCTTATTGCCGCAAATCCTGCGGAAGTTCTTCTACCCAGCCCAGAACGATAAACCGGTTTTACTGCTAGCCTTGCCTTTAAAGGATCTTCTGTGAAAAATCGTGTATCCAAAGGACTCAGAAATCGGCATGCTGGGTATAACCATTTAAGAGGAAGATGATTACGCTGAATGGCTTGATCCATATGCTCTGCAAGCTCTACCAGATTTGGATAGCTGGAATTTTCTTTCATACTATCTCGCTGTAAAAGAATCAGCGGAATGATTCCAGAATTTATCAAACGATCGATACCCTCTTTAAACTTATCCTGAGAACCTTCACTCATTATCAGATCAGTCAAAACCGTACCTGGAGAGAAAACACTCGACGCATACTCCAACGCTTCATAAGTTTTTTCAGCGGCCATAATTTTTTTTGACTTAGCGGTTCCGAAAAATCCTTCAAGGGGAAAGTTAACAATGTCAAATCCCGATGCATAAACACAATCGATGGTGTTTTTATTTAACGGAGGGAATCCTTTTAAGGCTACAAAAGTATTGAAACGTTTTTTGATCGCTTCGACCAACGGTGCCAATCTTTGAAAACCTCTGTCATCATCATTACTGTAATCCATATTCAATTGAATCAGATCAGCTGCACCCTCTTCGAACGCAGCCTGGATAACAGAAAGAATAGCTTCGATGGGCATGCTTAATTCCTTCCCCTTTCCGATTGCGCGAAGAAAAACATTAAAACAATAACCATCAAGACAAATATTTTCTGACACTGGAGTACGTCTTTTTAGCTGTTGTTTTAGAAAATCAGGGACAGGAATAATACTCACATCCGTTTCACCCTCTTCCATATATAACCGCAACCGGTCTTGCTGGGAAATCAACTTTGGGCCATCTTTATCGGGAGGGTTCAACGTGGTTTTGACTATAAAATCTTCAGCCAAGGCCAAGGTTATCTCTTCACCTGGCTCTGCAGAGCAAAGTCCTCGCGATACTTCCGAAAGCCCATGTATTAAGGTTGGAATTGCTAAGCCTCTTTGAATCAGTCCTAGTTTTATTTGTCCAAAGTATTTTTTATCCATATATTCAGGCTGATCCATTTAGGTAAGAACCTATAGATTTTCTAATATTTTTTGATGAATTCCACCAAAACCCCCGGAGGACATAACAAGAATCACATTACCTGCTTTTGAATTTTTGGTTATGAACTCTACTATATCATCTACTTGCGGAATATAGTCGGCTATCCCTCCCAATTCACAAATAGATGCTGCCACGCCTTCGATATCAAGACGCTCTTCTTCCTTTATTTTTTCTGGAGCAAACAGTTTGGAAAAAATAACTCGATCTGCCTTTAAAAAACTATTCGGGAAAGAATCTTCAAACACTTTTCTACGCGATGTCGCGGACCTCGGCTCAAAAACTGCCCAGACCTTCTGACCAGGGTAAGCCTTTTTTACCGCATCAATTGTTAAATCAATTGCCGTGGGGTGATGCGCAAAATCATCTATGACTGTTATACCCTTTTTCTCCCCCACAATTTCCTGCCTACGTTTAACTCCCTTAAAGGTTCGGAAACCTTCATTAATCTCATCTTTCGTCAATCCAAGATTGAAACAAAGTCCAGCTACAGCAGCGGCATTTTCCACATTATGTCGACCTATCATTGCCAATTCAAAATCTCCACGATGTTGGTTTTTAAATGCCAACGAAAAATGTCCAAACCCTTTTTCAAATCGATAACTTTCGATTCGCCATTCAGCCGCCTCATCATAACCATAAGTTTCTATATTACATGAGGCAGATTTAATCACTTCCCGAATATTATTGTCATCCGATTTAACCAGCATAACGCCGTCGGGCTTAATTAGCCCTACATAATCTCGAAAAACCTGTTTGATCTGCTCCAGATCGTTAAATATATCCGCGTGATCAAATTCTATACTCGTTAAAATGGAGGCATCAGGCCTGTAATGGAGGAATTTTGGTCCCTTATCAAAAAATGCACTATCATATTCATCCCCTTCGGTTACAAAATACTCACCCTGAGAAACTTGGTAGTTAGTATCAAAATTTTTCAACCAACCTCCGACCATAAATCCTGGCTTCCGGTTAGACGATTCAAGAACCCAACTCAATAAAGAAGTCGTTGTCGTCTTACCGTGGGTACCTGTTACCACAAGAGATTTTTTCCCTTCTAAAAAAAACTGGGAAAGAGCTGCCGGGAATGAGGTATAGGGAATCCCTGCTTCTATAACCGCCTGCACTTCTTCATTGGTTTTAGAAACAGCATTGCCAACAATGACCAGGTCGATATCCTTAAAAATATTTTCCTTTTTATACCCTGGAAAAATTTCAATGCCCGCATCGTTCAACAATATGCTCATGGGGGGATAGATATTCGCATCCGACCCTGTGACAGAATATCCAGCCTTTTTGAGCAATCCTGCAAGTGCAGCCATGCCTGTGCCACATATCGCTATAAGATAAATGTTTTTAATGCCTTTGGGTTCCATAGGAAGGAGGCATTGTAGAAACTACCTAGTATAAAGTCAACCGTCTAGCGGAAGAGGAAACTTAAAGCTACCCAACAGATGTTCATAGGTTAACCATTGGAATCGCCTTTCTAACAAAACATTTCTTTTAGTTTAGAAAGGCAATCGATAGAGCAATCAGGGTTAGCAGTGGCAATTTCCTCTGGAAACCCTAAACCAAAGTTGGCGATACAGGTGTATACGCCTGCCCTCTTCCCCGTTTCAACGTCAACAGGACTATCACCTATAAGGACTGCCTCATCAGCTGAAACATTTAATTGTTCCAATATAGAAATCAAACCTTCAGGGTCTGGTTTTTTTGAATTAACACTATCCCCACCAATTATTAAGTCAAAAGAATGTAATCTATTCAAGGAATCCAGAATACGACGTACAAAATCTTCCGGCTTGTTGGAACAGATTGCCTGCTTTTTATTTTTAAAATGCTCGAGAATTTCCCTGCCGTGAGGATAAAAATCGGTGTGGTGGACTAGGTTTTCTGAATAATGCTTTTTAAAGAGAGCAACAGCTTGGGGAATATCTGTGAAAGAAGAACCTTCTAACGTTTGCGACATCAAACGTTCCACACCTTTCCCAACATATTTACGAATCGTCTCCCGAGGCAACTGAGGAAGACTGAGATCAGCTAAAGTAAGATTGACCGAATCAGTAATGTCAAAAAGAGTATCTACCAGAGTCCCATCGAAATCGTAGACGATGAGAGAAATTTGTCGCATTTCTTATTGTTCTATATTATTAAAAAAAATCGCTCTAAGCCGAGCAGCTAATAGTTAGAGTCATCATAACGGTACGCTTTGACTTTATTTTTATCATCGAAAAGAATGACCAGCCCTTTTGACTCTACTTCACCTAAATTCCATTTATCGATCTGGTATGTCCACATGGTGTACCCATTTTCATTTCCTTCTTTAAAAGGTACCCCGAACCAGTCAATGATATTTAACTGAGTTGTAATATTATTTTTAATATCTTTGACTTTTTCACTATCAAAATCTTTTCCTACCGAAGCACAACCTAGCCATACCGAAAATAATAAAACCATTAAGAGAAAAAAAGGAATTTTTTTCATTACGCCCCTCCGTTGGAATAGAGTTTTTTATATTCCAAGAGAATTTTCCCAGCATCCGTGTGAGAGTGAACTGGAAGTCGTCCACCCATATGAGATACAACCTGGGCAGCACAATAAGAGCCAATAATTGCCGACTCTTCCTGAGAGTAATTTCCCAACACTCCATATAGAGCACCTGCTGCAAACAAGTCACCCGCCCCTGTTGCATCCACGGCCTTGACCGGAAAAGTTTTCACTTCGATAGGTTCCAAGCCTCTTTTACCGACTAGAGATCCATTAGAACCCAGAGTTAAAAACACTGTATCAACCATCTCCTGTAGCCTTTTAAAAGCTTTTATGGGATCCGCCTCTCCTGTCATCGCGAGGGCTTCCACTTCATTGCAAAAAAGAATATCTACATTCTCTTGGATGAAATCAACAAGACTCTCTTTAAATGTATTGACAACGAAAGCATCGCTCAAAGTGAAAGAAACGGGTATCCCTGCTTTTTTTGCTAGTCGGGCCATACGCAACCCTGCCTCCCGAGTTTCATCTCCCGTCCACAAATATCCTTCCACATAAACACCGCGCGCATTTTTGACTATTCTTTCATCCACGATCTCTGGGTGAAGAGATGAAGAAACACCCAGATTGGTCAGCATGGTTCTTTCCGTGTCGGGGGTGATAAGAATAACACAGGTTCCCGTTCCCTCCTTATCAGTACCTGGGCCAATAAACCCCACTCCACAATTTTTCATATCCTCTGTATAATATTTTCCGTTGGCATCATTGGCTACGCGACCGAGATAATAAGATTTTGTTCCAAGCACACTTACACCATGCACAGTATTAGCAGCAGAACCCCCAGAAGAAATTTTCTTCGGTTTGGATTCTAGAAATTCCAGAATCTTTTTTTGATCTTCGATAGAAGACAAGGTCATACCACCCTTGGTCACAGAAGCTTGCTCAATAAAAGCATCATCAACTTGAATTTCAATATCAACCAAAGCGTTACCAATTCCTACCAGATCGTAATTCATACAAATTAGTTCTTTTCGGTTAAAGTTTTATTTATAAAAATTCTATAAATCAGAATGCTAAACAATAATAATCCAGAAACAAAGAAAGCACCTCCTGATGCCTGAGCAATCAAACCGACTGACTCTTTGGCCGCAACTGTGGACCCCATTCCCGGTGCCATATATCCAGAAAGCATCCAGAATAAGCCATAGCCTAATGAACCAAAGCCACTGAGCAAAGATATAGCAAGTTGCGCTTTCACGGGATAAGCCAACCAAGCCACGAGAAGAGAAAATGCAATACTAATTACGCCCATAGTCTGTGAATGAAGATGGGCGCGCTTCATATAATTCCATGACTTCTTTACAATTTCGTCTGCTTTAGCTTGATCACCATCATACTTAGCCGTCATTACCTCTTGCGCACTTATATTTAAAGTTTTTTTAATGCTTTCTTCACAACACCCAAAAGACAAGCCCATCATGCCACCATAAAGAATAGCAATAATGGCTACCAGCACACCGTACTTTATATAAGTGAAATTAATCATGAAGGAATTCCTATATACGAAAGGGAAATCAGACTACAAGTTAGATTCCCTAATCCAGAGCCAATTGTCAATTGTAAATTTTGTTCTCCCAGAGTAAAATTTTAACCGATGAATAGACATATTTCCATTATCCAACCAATTATTTTTCTACTGGCTGTCTTCTTCATCTTTCTTCCAACCTTTTCGTTTGCCTCGGTTGATGAAGAAGGTGTAATTTTGTTTCGAAGATCTGTCACGAACATACTTTCAAACTCCTGCCTTCGAAAAAATAATTATGGAATTAAAATTTATTCTTTGGATCGCGGGGAAACATTGTATGAAATTCGTAGTAAAAAATTACTTATCCCTGCCTCCAACGCTAAAGTTATTACCACAGCAGTTGCATTAAAATATCTTGGCCCTAATTATCGGTTTTCCACTCAAATTTATACTGATGGAATTTTAGAGAATCAAGTTCTTAAAGGTAATCTATATATAAAAGGTTCTGGTGATCCCAAACTGGTTACAGAACAACTATGGCTTTTAGTAAATGGATTGAGGAATCTTCCCTTAAAACAAATCAAAGGGAATATAATTGGCGATGATTCTTTCTTCGACAAAAAGAAACGGATAAAGACCTGGATTAAAAATCCAGGGGCACAAGCTTATGAAGCGCCATTAGGATCGTTATCGTTTAATTTTAATACGATAAAGGTTTATGTGAGTCCGGGACGAAAGGTCGGGGATCAGCCAGAAATTGTTATCGAACCTGAAAACGAGTACATCAAGCTCGAAAATAACGCACGGACCTTGAAACCAGGAAGACGGAAACGATTAATCGTAAACCGGGTGGATAAAGAAGACCATGATCTTATTACTATTTCAGGAGGAATAAACCTGGGCCAACCCCGCGCGCAGTATTTTCTGAATATTACTAAACCCACACAATACACACTAAATATATTTAAATCGTATATTGAACTTGCAGGAATAAAGTTCGACGGGAAATTGCTGAAAGGAAAACTCCCGGAAAATGCAGTGGAACTTTACACGCATGAAGGCGAACCTCTGGCGTTGGCCCTGCGTGGCTTGAATAAATTTAGCAATAATTTTGTTGCTGAACAAATTCTTAAAACCATTGGTGCTGAGCGTTTTGGGCCACCAGGTTCAACAAAAAAAGGGCTAAGCGTTTTTGAAGAATATATAAGGCAACTAGGATATGAATCAGGCCAATACAAAATTTTTGATGGTTCTGGTCTGTCTCGGCAAAATCGCCTATCACCTATGATCCTAGTGGATATTTTGCGAAACATCAAAAATGACTTAAGTGTTTATCCAGAGTTTGTTACGGCACTAGGGGTAATGGGTGTAGATGGGAATGTGAAGCATAGAATGCGCAAAGTTGAAAGTTCCAGCAAGGCAAGGGTAAAAACAGGAACCTTAAATTTTATCAGCGCGTTATCAGGATTTTTTGAATCAAAGGATGGGGAGCTCTTCGCCTTTTCAATTTTGATGAACGACTTGAAATGTTCAAATGAAAGGGCAAAAAAAATTCAGGACCAGATTATCCAAAAAGGATTAAACTTCCGGCGAGTGCCTACGGGAAGCATTTTGACAGATGACAGAGCAAAGCTGTTTCCGCCCAAACCCTCTAAACCTTGATATTGTTTAGCAGCAACAAGACGAATTAAATCAACCAAAAATTTTTCTATTTTCTTTTCGATCTTCCTCGATAATTTTTTTCCAATCCCTTTTTATATTGGGTGCTTCCAGAAATTCTTCGTAAATGGATTTTGCAAGTTCCATTTTATCTATACCTTCGGGAGCAACCTGTATATCTAGTTGTGCCAAGGCCATATCGAAATCCTTATTAAGCAGAGATGCCGAGTCCATATTGCATTCTTTTAGAGCTTGTTTAACAACTCCCTGATCTTGCCCAAAGCGTCTTGCAACCTCATTTATGTTGGAGGGCTTATATTCTTTATTTGGGCCTATGCCCAAGTGGTAAGCACAAAATAAAGTAAACGCATCCAGGTTTCCCACTAATTCTTTCTCGGAGCCTGATGCTATGCGAGTGTCTTCTGCAGAAACATTTGCATTGGAAGAATTTCGATGTCCATTCTGTTTCCTGTCAATATTATTCCTTGGTCTAGATCCACCATTACTTCCATTTTCTCTTTGCTGACGTGAGGGATTCCTTCTTTTCTGTCCCTGCGGCTTATTACGGTTATTAGAATTCCCTCCCGATTGGTTTTTGTTTGCCATCAAAATATGTGAAGTCAGCGCCTGCGAGGAAGTTGGGCTAGAAGACACCCAAGGGTGAATTGATTTTTTCTTAGAACCCGAGTTTCCAGAGGACGAATTTGCAGAAGCTGAATTTAGGTTTTGATTTGACCTTCTTGAAGAAGAATTTTCCTGGCGGTTATTAGGATTCCGTTTTGGTTTATTGCCGCTGTTTTTTTGAAACTTTCCTGTTTTTCTCAAAACGGTTTTCCTTTATAAAAGGTTGAGGTTGATTTCAAGTTTTTCTGCATTTTAAAAAAGTTCCTTTTAAATTTTGATACGATTAATAATTTATTAGTTTTTTAGAGTTAAATTTTCAAGTTCATCTACCAGAGATGAAAACTTTAAGAGTGCTGTATTTAACGGTTCAGGTGAGTTCATATCTACTCCTGCACCCTTTAACAAATCAATTGGGTATTTGGAACCACCTGATTTAAGAAAATTAAGGTAATCTCCCAACTCCTGTTCGCCTCCGGAAAGTACACGATCGGCTAAAGCATATGCGGCTGAGATTCCCGTTGCGTATTTATAAACATAAAAGCTGAAATAGAAGTGAGGAATTCTAAAGCACTCTAGTGAAAGGCAATCGTCTAGCACCAAACCCGATCCAAAATAGAGCTCCAGTAAATCTTTATAGATTTCTTGAAAAGTTTCGATTGTAAGTGGTTGGTTATTTTCTGCAACCTCATAAACTCTGTGCTCGAACTCGGCAAACATAGTTTGCCTATATAGAGTACCACGGAAATTATCTATTTCACGACAAAGTAAGTAAATCCGCATATCCCGCTCAATATCCTGAGACAGAAAAAACTTTGTCAATAATGATTCATTAAATGTCGATGCAACCTCTGCAACAAATATTGTGTAGTCAGAATATAAATACGGCTGGTTTCTCCTGGAATAAAAGGAGTGCATGGAATGGCCGGCTTCATGGGCTAAGGTGTATACACTATTTATATTATCCTCTGTAAAGTTCATTAGAATGAAAGGATTCGAATCGTAACAACCCGAAGAATAAGCACCGCTTCTCTTACCTTTATTTTCATATCGATCCGTCCATCTATCTTGCAAAAGTCCGTTGCCCATTAATTCAACATATTCATTCCCTAAAGGCTGTAGTGCAATTTTAATTTTTTCTACCGCATCCTCATATGGCATATGCCATTTGATATTTTTTACCAGTGGCACACTACAATCATAGACATGCAAATCATCAAGACCCAACAAACGTTTTCTTAACTCAAAATATTTATAAAGAGGTTTTAAATTCTGGTGCACCGATTCAATCAGATTGTCGTATACCCCTTCAGCAATATTTTCTGCAAACATTGCCTTGGCTCTGTAGCCAGAATAATTTCTAGATCGCGAATAAAACAAATCTTTTTTCACGCTCGATGAAAGTAACGTAGAGTATGTAAAACGATGCGACTCATAAGCTTTATAATAATTATGAAACGCATCCTTTCTAATCCGACGATCGTAATTCTGCATCAGACTCTGAAAATTTCCATGCGTTAAGGGAAGCGGTTCTCCATTTTCATCCTCAATTTCTCCAAGCTGAAGATCGGCATTATCCAGCATGTCAAATGCGTCCTGCGCAGCTCGGCTTATTTCTCCTGAAGCCGCTAAAAGCTGCTCTTCTTTATCTGTTAAAGTGTGATCGCGATAGCGTAAAAGCTGTTCGAGGTAGAACCTGTAAAACTCTATTTCCTTCTCTTCAAGAAACTGGTCGATTTGTTCCTCTGGAATAGCCATGATCTCTGGACGAATGAAGCTGGATGCTCTCGCGGCTTCATTGAGTAATCTCATCGACTTTTCAAAATTTCCCTGATAAAAACTATTGGTTTTATCCTCATCATTTTTAAGATGGGCAAAAGTATAAAGCTTTTCCAGCCTTCTGGAAAAGTTCATATCAAACTCAAGGCACTCTTTGAGTTTGATAAAAGATTGTGAAAGCGTTCCCCGGAAGTTGTCGTATTTTGGAACATCGCCTTCCAGCGCTTCGAGATCTTTATTCCATTCTTCGTGAGATGAATATAATCCCGACAAATCCCATTGAGATTGTTCAGAAATTTCACCTCGATCTAGAGTACCTATTTTAGCATCCATAAAATAAAAAGAAGTAGGAAACGAATAATTTCCCCTGGGCGGTTAACATAAACCTTGCTCTATGGTTTTCAAATGAATTTCAAGCTTTGCCTGTTTTAAGGAAAGAGATTTCTTTCTCTGCTCGTCCTTTTCGATAATATCAACAGGCGCCTTCTTAACGAAATCCGGGTTGGAGAGTTTCTTATCTAGAAATATTAGATCTTTTTCAATTTTTTTCAACTCTTTTTCTACACGCTTAAGTTCTTCCTGAAAATCCATCTTCCCTTCAAGGGGGATGATCAGATCCATTTCTCCGAGAACCGAAGACGCGGATACCTTGGGCTTTTCAATATTCGGGCCTGTTTCCAACTGTTCCACACGGGCTAATTCCCTGACATATTCCCCGTGATATTGTAATGTTTGTTGTATTGCAGAGTTCTGGGTTTTAACTAAAACGTTTAGTTTCAACCCTGGATTCAAATTCATTTCCCCACGGATATTTCTAATACCAGTAATGACTTCCATTATCACTGCCATTTCTTTTTCAATCGCTTCATTAGTTTGTGCTTCCCGGTATTCCGGAAACGCGCTTACCATGATGCTATCTTCATTCTGAGGAAGCTTTTGCCAAATTTCTTCAGTAATAAATGGCATAAAGGGATGTAAAAGCTTGAGGGCTGAGTCCAGAACATGGATCAGCATATTTTGCGCTGCCACCCTTTGCGACCCGGGATCAACCAACTTAGATTTAGTAAGCTCTATATACCAGTCACAATATTCGTTCCAAATAAATTTATAGACGGTCAAAGCCGCATCATTAAATCTAAAAGCCTCTAAAGCCTCATTGACGTCTTTCGTGGCCCGATTCAGTCGACTCAATATCCAAAGATCTGCACTTGAAAACTTTGACCTTTCATCAAGAGCACAGGAGCCTTTATAGTCCTCCAAATTCATGAATACAAACCGCGAGGCATTCCACAATTTATTACAGAAATTACGATAACCTTCAATACGATCTTCTGCTAGTTTGATATCTCTTCCCTGAGCAGCAAAAGCGGCAAGAGTAAAACGCAAGGCATCAGTCCCATATTGCTCCATCACCTCTAGAGGATCAATTACATTTCCCTTGGTCTTGCTCATTTTCTGCCCTTCTGCATCACGGATCAGAGCATGAATATAGACATCGCGAAAAGGAACATCGCCCATGAACTTTAAGCCCATCATAATCATCCGGGCAACCCAGAAAAAAAGAATATCGAATCCAGTACAAAGCACCGATGTGGGATAAAAGCGTTTGAGGCTATCGGTTTTTTCAGGCCAACCTAAAGTAGAAAATGGCCATAAAGCAGAACTAAACCAAGTATCCAGCACATCCGTTTCCTGAACCAGGTCGGTCGAAGAACAAGCCGAACAGGAGTTTGGTGTCTCCCTTGCGACTACCACTTCACCACAAGCCTTGCAATTCCAAGCTGGAATTTGATGCCCCCACCATATCTGTCGTGAGATGCACCAATCACGAATATTTTCCATCCATTCGAAATAGGTATTCTCCCAGAATTTGGGAACTATTTTTATGCTTCCGTCCCGCACCGCTTTCATTGCGGGTTCGGCGAGAGGCTTAACTTTCACAAACCATTGTTTAGATAAATAAGGTTCCACTACGGTCCGACACCGGTAACAATGACCCACCGAATGGTTTAGGTCTTCAATTTTAATCAGGACCCCTGAGTCTTTTAAATTGCTTATCAGTTTTTTTCGGCACTCAAACCTATCCAATCCTTCATAAGTAGGGCTTGCGAGGGAGTTCATGGTTCCATCTGGGTTCATGATATTTATTGTTTCTAATTGATGCTTTCTTCCTAATTCGAAATCATTTGGATCGTGAGCAGGAGTCACTTTCAATGCACCCGTACCAAATGATGTGTCCACATAATCATCTTCAATTAACGGGACTTCACGATTCAAAACAGGCAGAATTAGTTTTTTACCCTTGTATTTCTGATAACGCTCATCATCAGGATTAACAGCAACCGCTGTATCACCTAACATTGTTTCCGGTCTTGTGGTAGCTATGACCAGAAAATCTTCACTATCTTTAATAGAATATTTTAAATGATATAAATATCCCTGCGTGTCTTGATGCTCTACCTCAAGGTCGGAAAGTGCTGTATGACAACGCGGGCACCAGTTGATTATATAGTCACCCTTATAGATAAGATCTTCTTCATAGAGGCTAACAAAAACTTCACGCACCGCTTTTGACAATCCTTCATCCATTGTAAAACGGTCGCGTTCCCAGTCTAACGAACACCCGAGTTTTTTTAGTTGGTTGGTAATGGTTCCGCCAGATTCATTACGCCATTTCCAAACACGCTTGACAAATGCTTCTCTACCCAGATCCTGACGGCCCGTTCCCTCCTCATGCAGTTGTTTTTCGACAACATTTTGAGTAGCAATTCCAGCATGGTCGGTACCGGGTTGCCATAGTGCATTGCAGCCTTGCATCCTTTTCCAACGGGTGAGAATGTCTTGAAGGGTATTGTTGAAGGCGTGACCAATATGCAATCGACCTGTGATATTGGGTGGTGGAATGACTATTGAAAATGCAGGAGACTCCCTGGTTTCATCCGCGTGGAAAAAATTTTTTTCTTCCCAAAATCTTCCCCAGCGTTTTTCAACTTCACCAGGTTCGTATTGTTTGTCTAATTGAATCATTCAAAAATTACTGACATCAGAAAAGCTATTACCTCGCTCGGAATTGAAAGTAAATTATGGCATCCCGAAATATGCTTAATTTATTTGAAAGGAGAGAGAGCTTTGTACCAAAATATTACCGATAAAGAAAGATATTAAACCCCACAATTGGGTTTTCTTCTCCATGGCTTGTTCATATTTAAAATAAAAACTTTTATTGAATACTCTATCCGTTGGAATAGGGGTTCTCTATACCTTTTTGACTTTTTCAATCTCTTCACGGATAACGGATCTGGCAATTTCCGGAGTAATTTCGCGGATTACCTCCCGAATTGTTTTCACAATAGTTTCCGAAAGACCGGTCATTTCGTTTTGCATAGAAGAATCAAGTAACTTTTCAAGAATATGTTTGACCTGCTCTCCAGTGACTTTATCCAAACCGCCGCGACTATTTTCATATTCCCTTTCTTGCAAATGGGAACCTTGATAATGAGTCGACTCAAATGAAGATGAACCAGTAATAGAATTCTGGTTTTCATCAATCTCTTCAGCAGGGTGAGGCCGTCTTTCAGACTCTGAAAAAGCTCCGGGCGCTACTCTTTCCAGAGGCTCTTCCGGCTCAGGAATAATACCTCCTAAAACAGACATCTCTGATTCTTTAATATTGGATGAAGCAACCGATTGCTGTTTTGAATCACCAGCAACAATTTCTTTGAAGGCAGAATCTAGATCGTCCGGATTTTCCCTCTTTCTCGGTTGTACTTCAGCATAAACGTCTTCTGAAAAAGTTTGCTCTTCCATTTCTGGTTCTTCAACCTCAGCAAGCAGGGGGGCATCCTCAATGTCTTCTATGAGTCCCTCAGTATCCAAAATTTCTTTGGAGTCGATGGAAAGTTTTTCGACAGACTCTAGAAGTTCTTCCAGGCTGGGTACGCTATCATTACTTGGTCCTTCTTCGGCAATATTTTCTTGCAATGCTGGCTCATCTGCATCCTCTGTCGTGTCGCCTTCTTCCATAACCCGTGTCACCATTTCAACAATGTCAACAGACTTAAAGGGCTTGGAAATGTGGTTTTCAGCCCTACATTTTTTAAAGAGCTCCTCATCAAAACATTCAAAATCGCTAGCAAGAAGCATTACTTTTATATTTTTAAGATCAGATGCTCCTTTTATTTTTTTACATAACTGAAATCCATTAAGCCCAGGCATATCCACATCTGCTAAAACTATGTCCGGTTTAAACTCTGGAATCCTATCAAAGGCTTTTTGTCCATCTCCGATGCCCTCTACTTCTGCATCTTCGTTTTCAAAAGCCATCGCAACAATTTTCTGAATTGTAATACTGTCATCAGCTACAAGGATTCTAACAGTCATAAAAATATATCCAATAGTATTTTAGGCGGGCACATAAAGTAAAAAATAATTGGTCTTTCAAACCGATTGAGGTATTTCAATTAAGATTTTTGCAAAAATATTGCAGAAAGATAAAAGAAAATGTCCGGTTTGTTATTTTTCCTCTTAATTCAGATGCAAAAATCAAATAGCTAAGGGGTGTATTCTCAACTGTTTAAGTATATCATATTTTATAAGGACATTATAAAATTTAAGATCAGAAATTTAATTGGTTACTTAACTTAAGTAAATAATCTGAATTAAAATCCATTGATTAACGGCACTTAATTACTAAAAGTTGTCGTTGGTTAGGAGAAACCTTAGCCTGATGCCTTTTCATCTACTTAGATATTCAAAGCTCTATCGTTGGGGTTCGTTGCTATTATTTTGGTTTACATTGACTTTTCCCTCTCTGTCTTTCGCTACTTACATGCAACTCGATGGAATCGCAGATATTAAAACTAATTTCAGTAATGGCTGTGCATCCATAAAAGATATTGCCAAGCAATCGGAAAGGCTTGGAATTGACGCTGTTATTTTTGGTGACTATGCCAGAAATTCAATTGAGTTCGGTCCCAAACCCTTTGAGCGCATATTTAAAAATAAGACGGAAGGCCCTTCTGTACTTGGACGTGGTGCTTCGGGCTTCATATCTGAAATCAAAGATAATGATCGTCAGATTAAAGAAACCATTCTCATACCTGGTGTAGAAACCAGTCCTTTTTATTATTGGTCCGGCAGTAATTATGATGGAAACCTGACCGCACATAATTGGGATAAGCACCTTTTAATTGTGGGCTTGTCTACCGCACCAGAATACGAGCAACTGCCTCTTCAAAATAGCAATTTCTCTTTAAATTACACCGATCCGCTACTACAACAATTCATTATAATGGGGTTCTTGTTTATGGTGAGTGTTGCGGCAGTATACAAGGGATACGTTCGTGCTTTAACTGCTCCTCTGATGGTCTTATTCCTTTTAATGACCTTCAACAATCATCCATTTCAAAGTTCGCCTTTCGATGCCTATCATGGTGATCAAGGAATGAAACCCTATCAAAACATGATCGACTATGCGAATTCGAAAGGAGCAATGGTTTTCTGGAATCATATGGAAAGTAATTCTGGCATTCGCCGGCATGGAACAACTAAGCTGAAAACACTTCCATATCCTGAGGACTTGCTGAAAACAAAAAATTATACCGGTTTTCAGGTAATCGGTGATCATCAAATTCAGCAAATAGAAGCAGGACAACAATGGGATCAGGTTCTTATGGAATACTTACGGGGTCAACGCCAAAAACCCGTATGGGGATACGGCGGCAACAACCACCTATGCGAAGATCAGAACGACAATAAATTAGGATCAGTAAGAACTGTTTTTCTTGTTCGCGAAAAAAAACGCGGCACCCTTTTAGACGCCATGAGAAAAGGCAGGATGTATGCCGTCAGACAAAATGCTGCCAACCGATTGTCTCTAGATGAGTTCTTCATTGAAGATCAAAAAACTGGCCGACAAGCAACCCTGGGGCAAGAGCTGACCTTAACCGATTTTCCTACCCTAAAAATTAAACTAAGATCTATCAAGGGTGAAAATAATACTGCACAAATTCAAATCATACGAAACGGT
Organism: Nitrospinales bacterium; assembly: GCA_022450865.1. Lineage (GTDB taxonomy): Bacteria > Nitrospinota > Nitrospinia > Nitrospinales > VA-1 > UBA8687. Next base: position 26,009 of record JAKUOQ010000003.1, read on the forward strand.
ATACTGGCAAAACAGGAAACCGTGTCCTTACCCTATAAATTAACGTGGAGAGATATCAGCAACAAACAAGGGGAACGCGCCTATTACAGGATCAAAGTCTCTATCAATTCAATAGAGCATTTGGTTTCTAATCCCATATTCGTCAAATTTTCAGATTCCAGTAATGAAGTTGTACCTTTACCGCCTTTTACCCAAAAACCCACACCTACTCCTCCAATAATAAAATCTGCTGCACCTCCAAACTCAATGTTGGTGGACCCCAAAAAGTTTTTAAAAGTTATAGTGGATGGTGCTGCTCTTCGAAAAGGCCCTGGAACTGTTTTTCCGCAAATCGCGAAATTGGGTGAGGGAGTCGAACTTGAATTCATACGGCGAACAAATATCGAGTTCAACAATAAAAGCTGGCTTGTCGTCAAACGCGGTAATCGCTCTGCGTACATTTGGGAAGGGGTTGTTAAGTGGGTAAAGACTCAACCTGCTAATATGGAAACCAAATAGCATGTATCTCATGAAACCTAAGGTTTTAATTTTTTTTGGATTTCTTCAATAGACAGGGTCAGCTCATCCCACTCTTTTATTAAAGTTTGTTCTTCACCGTTAAGATTTCGCTGCTGTTCCATAGTTTTCATCAAACGATCTTTTTGATCCGCCTCATAAATACCGGAATCAACAAGTTCCGACTGAAGTTTTTCGTTTTCTACCATTAAAGTCTCCAAACGTTTCTCCACTTCTTCCAACCGAGCCTCTAACGGTTTTAAGTTTTTATAGCGCAAGTTCCGCTCTTCCGCCTCTTTCCTTTTTCTTTCCTTTTCCAATGTAGAACTGGTTGATACATTTTTTTCGACACGTCTTGCTTGATCCTTTTCTTCTACCAACTCGTCTTTTGATTTAGCATATTCATATTCACTATAGTTTCCGTCGTATTCACGCACTTTTCCGTTGCAAATATCCCAAACTTTATTAACGAAACCATCGAGAAAAAATCGGTCATGCGAAATGATCACAAGGCTCCCTTCATAATCGGAAAGGACAGCAGCAAGGTGTTCTCGTGAACGAATATCGAGATGGTTGGTCGGCTCATCCAACAAAATTAATGAAGGTGGCGCTGAAGCCTCGGAATCTGTTGGCAACGAGGACTTATTCCAAGATGCAGCTTTGCCACAAAGCATTCGGGCTAAAGCCAATCGGGATTTTTCACCTCCCGACAATACCGAAACTTTTTTCTCAACATCGTCTCCGGAGAACAAAAATGCACCGAGAATGTTTCGTTGTTGAGTCCGTAAAAGACCAGAAGCCGACTCCTGCAAAGATTCTAAAACGGTATGACTAAAATTCAGCAATTCCCCCTGATGCTGCGCAAAATAAGACCGGGAAACTTTAACACCTTGCCTCACTTCCCCGCTATCAGGGGGGAGCACACCTGCCATCATTTTAAGCAGTGTTGATTTTCCCGCTCCATTTTCGCCTGCTAAAGCTACTTTGCATCCCCTTTCTAGTGTCATGGAAAAATTCTCATACACTTTCAAAGCACCGTAATATTTAGTCACTTTATCCATCTCCAAAACATTCCGTCCCGTTCTCACCGGTTGTGGAAACCTAAAATGAATCGACTTAGTATTTTTAGTGGTTTGTACCCGCTCTATTTTATCCAGCATTTTTATCCTGCTTTGCACTTGCGTCGCTTTTGTATTTTTGGCGCGGAACCTTTCTATAAATCGCTCCACCTCCGCAATACGCCTACTTTGATTTTCCGCCTGCGACTCGAGTTGTGCTCGTTGACTTTCCTTTTGCTTTTCATAGTCATCATAATTGCCTGAATAGACAGTTAATCTCGCTCGATCCAATTCAAAAATACGGGTAGAGAGTGTATTAAGAAATTTCCTGTCATGGGAAATTAGAATGATACTGCCCTCATATGATTGCAAAAAAGATTCCAACCAGACAACCGACTGTAAATCGAGATGATTTGAAGGTTCATCAAGAAGCAATACATCAGGATGCTGTAGTAAGATTCTCGATAACTCTACCCGCATGCGCCAGCCTCCGGAAAGTTGGTTCAATGATTTCTCCCACTGCCCTAACTTGAAACCTAATCCCTGAAGAATAATTTTTGCCCTTGCTTCACGATCATAACCACCAAGCCGCTCAAATTCATGCTGCAACATACCGTAACGATCCTGAAATTTTTGATCCGCTTCCAGCTTTTCCATTTCTTTTTTCACTTGCAAGAAGTGAGGATCACCTAGAACCACTCTTTCTAACACCGATTCGTCGCCCCCTTCCTGATCCTGCTCCAGTAAGCCATAACGTAGGCCTTTCCTTAATGTCACTTGTCCAGAATCCAAAGGCTCACTGCCAGTAACGACTTTAAACAACGTAGTTTTGCCAGTACCATTTTCGCCAATCAGTCCAACCTTTTCCTTGGGCCGTAAATGAAAACTCACATCTCGAAAAATGATCTTTGAACCAAACTGTTTATTTATCTTCTCAACAAATATCAAAGGGCACCCTAAATGCAATAGGTCTATATATTTCTGTTCTATATCGAATACTCGATATACCCACACCCGTAGGTGATGAAATTACAAAGACTAAAATGAATTTGAAGTCAGGTTGTTGTTTTGAGTTTCGGATTAAATGCTTCACGTAAGCCTTCGCCGCACAAATTAAATGCAAGCACGACTAAAAGAATTGTAAAACCTGGAATGAATGTGAGCCAGGGCGCATCAAACAGAAAGTTTCTTCCATCTGAAAGAATATTACCCCAGGTCGCATCAGGAGGCTGCACACCAAAACCAAGAAAGCTTAAAGCCGACTCGGTAAGAATTGCCGAAGCAACACCAAGTGTTGCAGAAACTAGCACGGGAGCGATTGCGTTGGGAACCATATGAATAAAAATGATACGCCATTCGGGAATGGCCTGGCTTCGGGCTGCAGCAACAAAATCCTGATCGCGAAGAGACAAAAACTCGGCTCTCACGAAACGTGCTGTCCCCATCCAACTGGTCAACCCTATCACAATCATAATGTTATAAATGCTGGGGGGTAATAAAGCCACTACCGTAAGTATTAAGAAAAACGTGGGGAAGCAGAGCATTATATCAACAAACCGCATGATGATCGTATCAACCGTAATAAATCCCACCTTTACCCGACCATAATACCCTGCGATACCGCCAAAGAAGATTCCTACTGTTAACATAATACCTACTGCAACAAACCCCACGCTCAACGATACTGAAGTTCCTTCCAGCATTCGCGCAAAAACATCGCGCCCCAACTCATCGGTACCAAACAAATAAATACCAAAAGTTGGCGCATTTTCCTTTGGAGTTATCGTGCTTGTGAACGCAGTCAAGGGCGGTAAAAACTTTTCTGAAAGACGTACTATTTTGGGATCAAAAACAACAATGTATCGGGTCAATAATTTCCCAAAAAATGCCAATACCAATAAAGACATAAGAAACCAAAAACTGGCATAGGCCATTCGGTCCCTCTTGAGAATATCCCAGCGTTCTTGAAATATCCCTTTTGAGGGTGGCAAAGAATCCGTTTCTAAAGTCGTTTTCAATTCGGTCATACCTTAACCATTAAAATTTTATTCGTGGGTCCACCACGGCATAAAGAATGTCTGAAACCAACGTGCCCACAAGAACCAGAATAGCTGTCATAAAGTTAAGTGTTAAAATTATGGGAAAGTCTCTGGCCAATATAGCTTCGTAGCCAAGTCTCCCCATTCCTGGCCAGGAAAAAATTTGTTCAAAAATAACTGAACCACCTATGAGACCCGGAATGGTCAAACCAAACATCGTGATGAAAGGCAATAATGCGTTACGCAATCCATGACGATAAATAACCTGATCTTCAGGCAACCCTTTTGCACGAGCCGTACGTATATAGTCCTGATGAATAACTTCCAACATTTGTGATCGAACATAACGCGATAAAACTGCCGTGCCTGCAATTGCAGACATCAACGCAGGAATGGTCAAATGCCATATACGATCCATCGTTTGGAATAAAAATGTCGCTCCGTCTAATCCAAAAGTCCGCATTCCTAGAACAGGAATATTAAAAGTCTTCACCATAAAAATGATTACTAAATAAGAAAGGAAAAATCCAGGAATAGAAATTAAGGCATAAGAAAGGAAAGTACTGGATCGATCAAAGCTTGAATCGCGGAAAACCGCCGCTCGAATACCTATTGGAAATGCCAAACACCAGGTTATAAAAGTTGCTATTAAAAACAGTGGGAGAGAATTGAGGAACTTTTCCCATATTTTCCCCATGACCGGTTGATTGTCCTTAAAAGATTTCAATTCCCCCGTAAACAGATCTCTCACCCAATAGACATATTGAATATGCAGGGGCTCATCCAAATGAAAGGCTGCTCGTATGCGCTGGATGTCTTCCGGTTTCATGCGAGGGTTAGAGGGATCTACAAGAGCTGGCTCGCCCGGTGCCAAGTGAACGATCGCATGCGAAATGATAGAAATAAATATTAGCAGGATGATTCGCTGCCACAAATTGCGCAAAATAAAATTGATCACTATTGGCTCTACCGTCAATAAGAAGTTATACTTTCTAACATGGATATTCTACAACTCAGCAACTATCTCGACAACCTTCTGGAAATAAATTCTATTCAAGATGCACCGCAGGCACTGAATGGATTACAAATTCAAAATCGCGGTGAAATAAAAAAAATTGGGCTGGCGGTCGATTTATGTCAAGCCACGATTAATCTCGCCATAGCAAAACAATGTCAGATGATGTTTGTACATCATGGAGCGTTTTGGTCCGGACTGCAACCAATTCGGGGTCAACATTACGAAAAACTTGCAGCCATGATACAGGCAAACCTCGGGCTCTACTCCGCGCATATCCCCCTAGATCTGCACCCAGTTTATGGAAATAACCGAACACTGGCCGATTTGATCGGGTTGGAAAATCTTGAACCTTTTGGAGAATACGATGGTATAAAAATTGGATTCAAGGGTTCGATCTCCCCTACATCAGCAGAAAACTTAGGAAAAATGCTCGAGCAAAAACTCGGCTCTCAAGTAAAAGTTATTGGGCAGGGAGAAGTGAAAACGGTTGGTCTAGTCACTGGAGGTGCTGCAGACATCGTCAAACAAGCAATTCAGGAAGGACTCGATTGTTATATCACCGGGGAAGGCGCCAATCATCATTTTCATGAGGCCATTGAAGGAAATTGCATACTAATTTTTGCAGGTCACTACGGCACAGAAACAGGAGGCGTGAAATCGATTGGTAAACATCTTAAAGAAAAATTCGCTATCGATAGTGAATTTTTGCATTACCCCACCGGACTTTAACTTACTAAATAGCCTGATAAGTTAACGAAACACAGTGACAGCATCTTTTTGGCTTGAGGTATATACGCCAATTGAAACTCGGCATTTACATAGCTTTAAAAATTGCGTCCAACCCACTTCTATAATCGGGATACTTGAGTTTTACTCCCAGTTCTTCTTTAATTTTTTTATTACCCACCCGTTTACAGGTTAGATAAAAGCCACGTGCTATTTCGGACAACTCTGCCAACTCAAAAGGAATTAGTGGAGGTGGCTTAACATTCAAAAGCTTGCAGGCATATTCAACGGTTTCGGATGGCGGAGAGGGACGGTCATCGCTTACATTATAAATCTCCCCAGACTTTGGGTTTTTGATAGATGCTTCCAAGGTTTGTGCTAAATCTTCAACATGGATGCGAGAAAAAACCAGACCCGGTTTTTCAATGCGCCGTGCTCGTCCCTGTCGAACAGAGGCTAGTAAGTTTCTACCTGGGCCATAAATCGCTACACAGCGAAATACCATAACCGGTAAACCATATTCTTTTGCCATATTTAACCATTGATTTTCGGCTTCTACTCTAAGCATATTGAGTTTTGTTACTGGTTGCGTAGATGCAGATTCATCTACCCACTTGCCTTGGGTATCACCATAAACCCCTGTTGATGAAATATATCCAATCCATTTCAATTTTTCACATTCAGCGATCTTCGAACCAAAATTTTTCAAAACCACATCCCCTGAAGGTTGTGGTGGAATAGAAATTAGTAAATGGGTTGCTTTATTAAGGGCATCACAAATTTCTTCCGTGGCTTGGGTTCCATCGAATAGAAGGGGAAACAAACTCTCACAAAATTCTTTTTTATCTACTGAACGGCAGGTGCCCGCAACACCCCATTCATGCCTGCGCATTCTTTTCGCCAAAGCTTGCGCAGTAAAACCCATACCAAAACAAAATAGGTTATTTGAATTATCTGACATAACGAAACCCAAAAATTTACTCTATCTCTTATGAATTGTACCGTGGAGAATAGAAAGTTGTTGCTATTAATTAGAATGTCTTAGTTTAAGGTAGCAATCCTTGGAAGATGGAAGTAATGCGCCCCTCCTGTTTATTCATTCGGAAATGCTTTCTCAAAAAATCCTAAACTTTGGGCAACTGTAGGTTGCTGCTATTTGCCAATGCAGAATTCACCAAAAATTTTATCAAGCAAGTCTTCCGCAAATGTTTTTCCAAGAATCGAACCAATGTGTTCCATCGCCAAATTAATATCAACAGCAATGAGCTCTTCAGAGTAACCGGAGTTCATATTTGTATATGCAGCATCCAATGCTGTTGCCGCCTGCTGTAAATGATCCCGGTGACGTTCACGGGTAATAAAGATGGATTCCCCTGCCTGTTCGCCTTTTACCGCAAAATTATAAATAGCTTCACTTAAATCTGGCATACCGGCTCCGGTTTTTGCAGAAATCGAAATCGGCTTTTCACCTTTAAGGAATTTATCGATTTTTTTCTTCTCCCATTTCTGTTCAAGGTCAGATTTGTTTAGCAGCGTGCACCTTGGCCTATCACCGACTTCATTCATCAGTAATTCATCATTGCCATCGAATGATTGGGATGGATCAAACACAACCAACGCAAGATCAGATTGCGCTAATGCATTACGGGTTCTTTGGATACCTTGTTCTTCAACAATTTCGGGGTTATCACGTAAGCCTGCCGAGTCGGTAACTACAATATGAATGTCCTTAACACGTATTCGCTCTTCCAGAGTATCACGGGTTGTTCCTGGAATACTTGTGACGATGGCTCGGTCCTCCTGCAAGAGTGCGTTGAGCAAGCTCGATTTCCCAACATTAGGTTTACCCACAAGAGCAATGCGTAAGCCTTCGCGAATTATTTTGCCTTGGTGAAAAGAACTGACTAGAGAAAAAATTTCATTTTTTAATTCTTTAATTTGCTGACCCGTAGTTTCACGACTTTGGAAGGTTAACCCTTCTTCAGAAAAGTCAATCGCTGCTTCCAACTGCGCCTGCACTGCCAACAGTTGGTCTAATAAATTGTTGATCCGCCGGGATAGCGCACCCTTGAGTTGTAAAACAGCAGAATTCAACGCTCTATCTGATGCAGCGCCTATAAGATCGGCTACGGCTTCGACCTGAGTGAGATCAAGGCGGCCATGGATAAAAGCCCGGCGTGTAAATTCTCCAGGTTCTGCCAACCTTGCACCCTGCCTTAAAATCAACTCCAATAATGTGGCCGATACCTGGGTGCCACCGTGACCACTTATTTCAACCACATTTTCTCCAGTATAACTGTTGGGTTTCTTAAACCAGGTGAACAAAACCTCGTCAATCACACGATTTGATTCTGGATCACGTATTTCGCCAAACAAAACTTTTTGAGCCGGGGGAATATTTTTCGAAATATCAAATATAGAATGAAACAAACCACGAGCAAAAGTGAGAGCATTTTCTCCACTGATGCGGATCACGCTTATTCCTCCTTCTCCTGGCGGTGTTGCCAAAGCGGCTATGGTATCGTTGGTTTCCATCTCAATAATAAGTTTATAATTTTGCAGGGGAGCTAATTAATACAAAGATATCACAAGCAATTTTTATTAGCTTCACTAATCATAAAAGCAAGATACCAAAACTATATTTCGATCGTTATAACAATATAGTTCTTAGCAATGAATAATTTATGCCCCAAGAAATTGACAGCAGTTAGGGAGTATGATAGGTTTCGCTCTTTGCTGGGACGGTAGCTCAGTCGGTAGAGCAGAGGACTGAAAATCCTCGTGTCGGCGGTTCGATTCCGTCCCGTCCCAGCACTATAACTTCATAACCGTCAAAAGCTTAAGAGATTCAAGCATAATTTTCTCTTTATTTTCCGCTAAATTTTACTATAACAAGTCCAAACGGACACCCGTTTCGAGTTGATTTACCGTTATAATCACGGAAGAACTAACTACTAGAGAATTTTATGGATAAACACGAACTTATTGAAATAATCGTTAAGGAAATAACAGAAGAAGCCGTCAATTTTAAGAACGCGGAAAATCCTAGCGAGGAACTTGAAGCATTGAAAGATATGCTAGATGTTTTAATGCGGGGGACTACTCAGGTCGTAGAAAAAATTGACCAATATAATGACCGCCGATACAGGTAACCACAGATAAATATCTTGAATAAATCGATAATTCTTTTTGGCCGCTCACAAGTCTTAATTAAAAACCTTGCTCATGGCCAAAAAATAATTTTCATACAAAATGCTATTTCCTAAAACACTTCCAATCGCCTTAAACTTGGTAGGCTCTGGTTTTTTGCCAAGTCGTCGGACAATTCCGGATTAATTTCATTTCGAATCAATATAAGTAATTCCAGGCTTTTTAAAGTCTTGGAGTTTAATAGAGCTTCCATCCCTTTTTCTGTAATCTGGTTATTATATAAATCCAGAGTTTTAAGATTTACAAGATGGGGTGAATTTGCTATTGCCATTGCCCCCCTATCACTAATCTGGTTTGCGCTTAAATCCATAAAAGTAATATTTTTTGAATTTTGCGAGCCAACAATTGCAACAATTCCTTCATCCCCTACTTTGTTGCGAGTCAACTTGAGTTCAGTCAGATTTTGTAGGTTTGAAGATTCAGATATCATTTTTGCACCTTTCTCTGAAACATCATTGCCCCACAGAGAAAGTTTTTTAACATGTTGAAACGTGTCTGATCCGCATAAAATTCGCACGCCTTCATCTCCTAGATTATTTTTTTGCAGCGCTAGGGAAACAACATTTTTCAACTCAGGAGTGCTGGCAAGAATTTTCATTCCCTTCACCCCAATCTGAGAACCATTGAGATTTATTTTACTGCCATCGGCATCCAGCCTTTCTCGAATATGTGCAGAGATATCTTTTGGCGGACCTTTGCGACGACCATATCCATGACCACCGTGTTTTCCTTTAGCTCCATGTCCTCCACTATACCCTCCGTGTTTGCCTCCAGATGGTCCACCATGACTACTCCCTTGTTTACCAGGATGCTCACCGGATTTTGCTTCATGGCCACCTGCTGCAAAAACCGGAAGCGACCATACCAACCACCCTAAAACTAAAATAACCTGAACTATTTTTTTTCTTATCAACACAATAAAATCCTCCACAATTAATTCGTTGCCACGCAACGAAACCCAATATAATTTTTTATATCGTCCGGAAATGCCTTACCACGCACTGAGCCTCGAGCTAAGTCCAGGTTTGAATTCCACGACCCGCCTTTCATGACCTTAAACTGTTCTCCATATAAATCATTATCATATTGATTGCCCGGATGTGGCTGATACCAGTCTTCCGTCCATTCCCAAACATTTCCCGCCAAATCCATTACCCCATAAGGACTAGCGTTTTCAGGCATTGCCCCCACTGGGTTGCTATATCTATAAATATCTCCTTTTCCTCTTATATTCGTATTGAGAGCATCTGCTTCATTTCCCCAAGGGTAGTATCTGGCATCTGTACCTCTTGCGGCCTTTTCCCATTCTCTCTCTGTGGGCAAACGTTTTTTAGCCCAAAGGCAATAGTCTCGTGCTTCTTTCCAAGGTAGCGCAACTATGGGTTGCCTGGGTTGATTAAATCTTGCATTGTCATGTTCGCGTGGCGCGGCCTTACCGGTCACTTGCCGGTATATTTCATAATCACGAACCGTCACAAGAAATTTATCAATTTTAAAACCCGGCAAAGTCACTTCGTGAAGCGGGGTTTCGTCCCTGTACCAATCCAAAGATTCAGAATGAAACCGTTTGGCCGCCCACAGGATATCCTTATCAGAGCTTCCCATTTTAAAAGGCCCTGCTGGAATAAGAATCATGTCCTGCTCAGAGCCTATCGCATTAGATATAGCCCCTGTAATGAATATGCAGAAAGCAACAATTATAAAAATAGGTTTGATAAAACTATGCCTCCAATTAGAACCCATTACTTTCTCCATGATATTAAGCTATCAATTTAACAAAAAATAAGGCTTTTCGCATCCCACAAAAATTACGTTTCTTGGGTTCGTTTCATTTAAAAATGTAGATAAATCGAGTTTGCAATTGGTAGGAATGGATAACAAGAAGTTTCACTCGAAAACATCAGGGCAACTTCCACCGCTATGAAGCAATCATCCCGGTTTTTCGGGCATATTCAAAAATATTTCCAGCCTCAATGATCTCTATGACTTCACCGAGTGATTTCAGATCATAAGTTTTCTCCTGGGTTTTATTGGTCAGGGTATTCTCGGTCAGGTCAATCTTTAAATCATCCCCGGTTTTTATATCTTCCACCAGGCGTGTATCACATTCAAAAGGAATGAAAAATCCTCCATCCACAGAATTACGGTAAAAAATCCGTGCATACGATTGTGCAATCACTGCCTTCACGCCAGCAATCTCCATGCAGGCAGGTGCGTGTTCACGAGAGGAACCACAACCAAAATTTTTTCCCCCCACCACAATTGAATACTTCGATTCAAAATTTTCGCCTTCCGTAAAGGGTACGTTGCCCTTTGGCAGCCCCGCTTGATCGCCAGGAACCCCGGAAAGTGCAAATTTACCATAATTCTTTTTCTCCTCTGGATCGCTCAAACTGTATACCAGATGCTCAGCAGGAATTATCTGATCGGTATCAATATCGTTACCCAACACATATGCAAGACCTTCTATTATTTTTTTCATGGTAGTAAGGTTAATTATTAAACAAATTCAGCAGGGTTTGTAATATGTCCGGTCAAAGCCGATGCCGCTGCAGTATATGGAGATGCCAGATAGACATGAGCTTGCTTCGACCCCATCCGCCCAGGGAAATTCCGATTGGTCGTGGAGATCACTACCTGATTATCACTCGCACGCCCAAAAGTATCTTTGGGTCCACCCAGACAAGCTGCGCAGGAAGGTTCTCCCAGATAAGCACCTGAATTTTTAAAAATATCGATCAGAGATTCCCCATCAATTTTTTCCTTATGAAGGTCTTCTTCCACTTCGCGAGTCGCAGGAACAATAAAAGTGTCGATCTGTACTTTTTTGCCTTTAAGTAGCTTTGCTGCAGCCATAAAGTCTGTCAACTTGCCCCCTGTGCAAGACCCGATATAGGCACGGTCTAGCCTTACATCTTCACATTCGCTGACCTTGGCTTTATTGTCTGGGGAATGCGGCTTTGCAACAATGGGTTCCATTTCATTTGCGTTGTAGGTTCTTTTGAAGAAATATTTCGCGTCTTCGTCGGAATGATAAACTTTGTAAGGTGCATCCGTGCGTTGCCTAACATAGTCTATCGTTACTTCGTCCGCTTCGATAATGCCATTTTTACCCCCGGCTTCAATCGCCATATTGCATAGGGTCATGCGTTCTTCCATGGAAAGCTTCATCACTGCATCGCCTCTCCATTCCATAGCCCGATATGTAGCACCATCGACACCAATATCACCAATCACATTCAAAATGACATCTTTTGCCATAATATGGTCGGGAAATGTTCCCGTAAATTCGAAACACATGGATTCTGGAACTTTAACCCAAAGCTTTCCTGTACCCAGAATAAATGCAGCATCCGTGTTACCAATTCCGGTTGAGAACATACCAAAAGCTCCTGATGTCGAAGTATGGGAATCGGTCCCAAATAAAACTTCTCCAGGTCGATTGAATCCTTCCTGAGCCAGAGCCAGATGGCAGACCCCTTTATAGTTATCTGTTCCGACATCGTAATAATGTGGCAGATCCTGTTCTTTTACAAATTGCCTCAGGATGTCTATATTCCGATTAGCGTGGGTGTCTTTAGTAAAGATAAAGTGGTCGGGAATGATAACAACCTTATCGCGGTCCCATACCTTCGCATTTTCACCGAACTGCTTTTTGAAAATTGCAAAAGTACCTGGCCCGCAAACATCGTGCGTCATCAAAACATCTACATCTACCCATATATTGTCGCCCGGGGCGACAGAAGTTTTCCCCGCGTGGGCAGCAAGTATTTTTTCTGTAATAGTCATACCCATTCAGTAAAGCCTTTCAAAGTAGCTAAGGTGTGGTTTTAAATACTGATTTTTCCAACAATTTGTTGTTTTTTTATCCATTCAAAACACTCTTATAAAACCCACAGGATGCTAGAGTTTACTTTTGAAAATCTAAAAAAGAGTGTAATTAGACAAAGATACCATTGAAAACTCAGAAACCCCAAAAAATTTTATATTATATTGATTTTAAAATGATCGATACACTCAAAACTCAATAGCAATCTGAAACAAAAACTGTATTAAATACCCACTAAAAACCAATAGTTAAGGGCACCATTCCGTTGGACTTGAGACATTAATTCCTTGCTTTGGTTTCCCTTTTGTAAAATTCTTATAGCCCTTTAGGGTATCTACGGGTTATCATCGCAGGCCAAACCAATTTGTATAAAATTACCCTTTTAATATTTTTAGCACCCAAATCTCATGGCTGAATCTCATTCACAACCCAATCAAATTTTCGTGGACCGTCGCCCACTTTGGATTGTGCTATTTGATCGGCTGCGTCGATACCTGTTTTTGGCTCTGTTCTTTGGGATTTTTGCGTTATTACTGATCCAGAAAGGCCCCAGTGATCTTTCTTTTGAAGGCTACAAGGTCCTTTGCCTTTTCGTGCTTTGCGTGTTGCTATGGTCTACCAATCTGATCCCATTATCTATAACCAGTCTTTTAGCCATCGCCGCAGTCCCTCTTTTAGGGGTAATGGAAGCTTCACAGGCATACTCTTATTTTGGTAATAAGGCGGTATTTTTTATTCTTGGGGTCTTTATTCTGTCCGCCTCCATGGTTTCTTGCGGACTCAGCACAAGAATATCAATCTACGTTATGAAGAATTGGAGCAGCACTCCGTCACAATTAATAACTTCTATTTATTGTTTTGCTGGAATCAGTTCTTGCTTTATGTCAGAACATGCGGTGGCAGTAATTTTGTTTCCCATCATTCACGAAATTACACAGTCGCTGAACCTTAAAAGAGAAAGCTCGGTCTTTGCTAAGAGTATGTACTTCGCCATGGCTTGGGGATGCATCATAGGTGGGGCTATGACCGTTCTCGGTGGAGGAAGAGTTCCGCTGGCTGTCGAAATGCTAGAAAAGTCTACTGCCGGAACTGAGACCATCGGCATCCTTCAATACACCCAGTTGAGTTTTCCATTAGTGCTATCGATGTTTGTCGGAGGTTGGCTGGCATTGAAATTTTTATTTCCTCCTGATATTCAAGATATTGAAGCCGCAAGAAAAGCCTTACAACATAAATCTCAGATCATGGGAAAACTGACCTTTCAGGAAAAAGGCATTGCCCTTGTTATGTTGATGACACTTTTTTGCTGGTTTGTTTTTGGTGATCAATTAGGAATCGCCAATATAGCCATCATATCCATTGTCCTTTTGTTTGTCCTGAATTTAATCACCTGGAAAATGGTAGAAACCCATATTAATTGGGCCATCGTTCTGATGTATGGGGGAGCAATCTGTTTGGGTGAAGTCATGGCAGAGACAGGTGCTGCATTGTGGCTTGCTGAGAAACTGTTTTCGGGAATAGTCGATTCTCCAATTACATTTCTTTTGGTTATCGCCCTTTTGTCTACATTATTAACTACGTTCATGAGTAATTCGGCTGTCATCGCAATTCTTTTACCTACAGCTATCAGCATGAGCCCGGCCTATGAAATACATCCCGCTTTAGCAACCATGACTGTAATTTTGCCAAGCAACTTTGCTTTCATATTGCCTATTGCAACTCCCGCTTCGGCACTGGCTTATTCATCAAGATTTCTGACCTTAAAAGAAATGATATGGTCAGGCTCGCTTCTAAGTTTACTCGGATTGGGTTGTTTTTTAATCCTGCTCGTTTTTTACTGGCCGATGGTCGGGTTTCAATAAAAAAACTGTGAACTCTGTTAACCCTTTACAACCTATTGACCTAAAAAAAAAGCTGGATAGCAGAGAAGATATATTTTTACTGGATGTGCGCGAACCCTGGGAATTTTCTCTCGCCGCCATTGAAGGGTCAGAAAATTTCCCTCTAGGCGAAGTCGTGGATCGTCAGCAGGAATTTGTTTTTGAGGAAGAAATCGTGGTGATATGCCACCACGGCGAGCGTTCGCAGACGGCGGCACAAGAGTTGGTCGAAAGCGGATTCAAAAAAGTTCACAATTTGGTTGGCGGCATCGATGCATGGTCACAGGTGATCGATCCCACTATCCCCCGTTACGGCCCCAATGGTTAGGTCAACTTTTCCATCAGCGCTTGGCGCATAGCGTCAATGGGAGCCACTTTCCCAGTCCACAATTCGAACTGTTGCGCCGCCTGATTGATAAATAACTCACTTCCAGAGATAACGGTGCATCCTGCTGCTTTGGCCTCACGCAATAGTCTTGTCTCTAGTGGATTATAAACCGAGTCAAATACAACCATTCCCTCTTTAAAGTCTCTGGCTAGAAAAGGCGTTTCATTTATATTGGGATTCATTCCAACTGGCGAACAATTGATAAGAATGTCTATGGACCGAGTGCCCGCGTCTCTGCAATGAACAAGTTTGCAGCCTAACTCCTGAGCTAAGGTTTCGCCTCTTTCTTTATTACGATTATAAGTGACCGTCAACCTTGCGTCTTTTTCTTTTACTCCATAGCCTATGGCCTTTGCTGTACCGCCTGATCCAATAATCAAAACATTTTTATCTTTCAAAGAAGTGTATGTTTCAAGGGCCGCTATAGCACCCGAACAATCTGTATTATAACCTACCCATCTTCCTTCTTCCTGAACAACGGTATTGACAGCCCCAATACTTCGCGCTGTGCTGTCAACGTTATCTAATAACGGCATAATTTTTTCTTTTGCCGGCATGGTCACGCTCAGCCCTGAAAAGAAATCTTTGAACGTAATAAAAAAATTTTCTACATTTTCCACTAGAAATGATACATAAATATCATCTGAATTGATTTCACGAAAAGCACGATTATGAATCAGGTAACCCATACTTTTAGAAACTGGGTTGCCAATGACCCCATAAACCTTGAAGTTTTTGCGCTTATTATTAACTCGGTAAATTTCCTTGAGAACATTTGCTGGTATTTGTCCAGGCGCGCTTTCCTGTCCGGTTTCCAGACTACCAAAAGTGAGAAACCCTCCATACAGAGGAGAAAGCACTCGGCTAATCTCTCCCATATCTCCCATACAAAGTCCTATCAATTTTTTATTTTCCTTTTTGGCACGTTCAAGAAGTTGGAGCATCTTTAGGTTGTCGCCAAGATCGCGGGCATAGGTAACAATTTTTAAAATCTCTCCAGGTAAAGCACTCATAGTGTCGTAAAGTGGGTTTAAATCATCGGGAGTATTAGAAAATTCGTGATACGAAAGAATGATACGTGAAGTCTCATAACCCTCTAAGAAAGGTTGCAAGTATTCACGTGGAGTAGAAACTTCGATGTCTACATAATTGGCCCCTGCCGCAAGAGCATCGCGTAATGCTTGTAAACGTTCTTCATCGTTGCCCTTAAACTGCCCCCCATCCAATTTACTCCGGTTAGTGACAATTACGGGTTTAGTGGCTGCTTTTAGTAGAACTTTAAGATTAAAGGAATCAATCAAATCAAGGCGCAACTCAAGAATATCAGCAACCTTTTCAGCTGCTGCAATTTGATCCAATGCTTTGGGCATGGAGGCACCGACAATGGGGATACAAATCATAAGGAATCTATATTGAAAAAAATTTATCTGGAAAGAATATTAGCAGACCCAAGGCACAATCAAAACGAAAACTGGCATATGAAATAAAAAGAAAGCAGAACTTTAGGCATAGGTTCTCCTCCATCGATTGATTCTCTCTCCCCAAGCTAAAGCTTTTTTAGTAACATTATTTTTTTTCCAGTTCCCTGCAGCAAATTTATTTGCTTCAGCCAGGGTAGGATAAATATGGATTGTGCTTAGAATTTTATTCATACCAAATCCATTTTTCATAGCGGCTACATATTCTGAAATAATATCTCCTGCGTGTAATCCAGCAATGGTTACACCAATTATTTTATCCCTTCCCGGCACTGTCAATACCTTAACGATCCCATGCGCAGCTTCATCAGTAATGGCTCGGTCCAGATCATCGATTTTATAAGTGGTGACCTCATAGGGTATACCCTGTTCTTTGGCCTCAATTTCATTTATACCCGAGCGCGCCACTTCAGGGTCAGTAAAAGTCGACCAAGGTACAGTACTGTAATCGACTTTGAATCTACAAAATGGGCTTAACATAGAGTTAACAGCGCAATACCAAGCTTGATGAGCAGCTATGTGAGTAAATTGATAGGGCCCGACAACGTCTCCACAGGCATATATATTTGGGAAATTAGTTTTCATGTATTCATCCACTTTAATCGTTTTCTGTGCAGTTAATTTTACTCCTAGCTCTTGCAATCCAAATCCCATTGTGTTGGCTGTTCTACCCAAGGCAATCAGTAATGTATCAAACTCGATTTCAACTCCGTTGCCGTTATTTTCACATTCCAGAAAATTTCTTCCGTTGCGCTTAAAAAATTTTTTTGGGGTATGCCCTACCAACACCTTAATCCCATCATCTTGAAAACTTTCTAAAACCATTTGCGATATTTCTGGATCTTCTTTGGAAACCAACCGCTCATTACGTTCGACCTGTGTCACGTTGCTGCCCAGTCGGGAAAATGCCTGGGCGAGCTCAGATCCAATGGGTCCACCCCCTAGAACAAGCAGGTTTTTGGGTTGTTCGCGAATATTCCAAATGGTATCTGAAGTCAGGTATTCAACATTTTCGATTCCTTCAATGGGGGGAATGGAAGGACGTGCTCCCGTGGCAACAACAATGTTGCGGGTGGTGAGAGTATTTCCATTAACCATGACCTCATAAGGAGAAATTATTTTTGCCTCCCCCACATAACATTCTACCCCCAGAGATGTATACCGTTCTATAGAGTCGTGCGGCTCCACGGTTCTAATAACACGTTGTACCCGCTCCATCACATCCGCAAAATCAAACTCGATATGAGCACTTTTAAAGCCTAGCTTCTGACATTTTTTTACATCGGCCATGAATTTAGCAGAACGGATAAGGGCTTTACTGGGAACACATCCGGTATTTAAACAGTCCCCTCCCATTTTATGTTTCTCTATCAATGCCACTTTCCCTTTGGTTGCAGCTCCAATGTAACTGGTAACCAATCCTGCCGACCCCGCACCGATTACCACCATGTTGTAAGCAAAAGATTTGGGTTTTTTAAATTTGCTCATAACTCTTCTTCCTTTATAAAAGCTTAAAAATTTTCTGGCTAGAAAAGGGAAAATCCCTAATAAGATAAAAGAAAAAATTATTTCTGGAGAAACAATCCCACTTAGAGATTCTAATTGTGCAAGTTGCGTCCCGGCATTTACAAAAACAACAGTCCCTGCCAACATCCCTAATTGGCTGACTCCATAAAAAGTAACCGCCTTTATGGGGGTCAAACCCATGACCAAATTAATAACGAAAAATGGAACAGCAGGGATTAAACGGAGTGTAAATAGATAAAAACCTCCATCTTTTTTAATCCCATCATTGAATGGTTTTAAATAACTTCCAAGTTTGTTTTGTACATAATCACGAAGTAGCAAACGTGACACAAGAAAGGCAAGCGTTGCCCCAATGGTGCTAGCAAAAGAAACAACAATCGTTCCAACCAGCAATCCAAATAATGCTCCACCCAATAAGGTAAGAAATGCTGCGCCGGGTAGAGAAAGTCCAGTTGAGACAATATAAACTGCCATGTATAAGCTAATCGCAAACAAAGTGTTTTCTTTATAAAACTCTGAAAAATTAGCTTGCTGTTCTTTTATATACTCAAGGGATTGGTATTGACCTAAGTCAAAATAAAAAAATGCCCCCAGACAACCGGCAATAACAAAAAGAATAATAATTTGTTTTAGTTTTTTCATAACGTCATCTTATTCCCTTAATTACTATTCTGGAAGACCCCTAGCAATAATTCTACCTTGTTATAGTAGAGAATATTAGAAGGACTGTACTAACATTAAACTCTGCCCAGTCTCAGGTCGGTGCCACCAGCAATCAACTGGCTAGTGCTTCTAATGGGTTGAACCCTAAAATTGACAGTCTAACCTAGGAGGAATCTGGTCTGGAGCACCAGCTTAAGGCGGAAGAGGAGGCAACAGCAACAGAGATTCTTAAGATTCCAAGTATTCATCTGCGGTCTGGCATCGCAAACCCAGGACGAGCAATCCCGGAGATACATCCTCGATTCTTCTATATAGCCCACTGTCCCTGTCCCCTAGAAGGAGCAAAACCTTAAGCTTATAAGAATAAAGAGTCTTGACCCCATTCCTTTGAAATGCTATTAATTTATTTCCTAATTTTATCTACAACAAGCAGCTTTGTTTTGCTTGTCGTTAGTAACTGTTTCGCTTGGAGAAAGATCCATGGAAATCAATGAAATCAGAGTAGAAATCAGAAAACATCATGTGACACCGGGGATCAATGTTTTGGACCTTATAATTGATGCCGATGGAGAGAAGATCATTAAACAAACCCAGCATAAAGATACCGATCATGCTTTCCAAAAATTTGTGAAAGACATTACCAAAGTCGGCCAGGAACTCGCTAACGCCCGTATCGAAGGCTAACTCTTTAGTATGTGGGACGCAGTATAATACTCCCACATTAAACTTCTTTATGCCTCGAAGAGATAAGTTTGTTGACACCCATAAGACAAGCCGTATCATCAAGCCTTTAGCTGTAGTTTCGGAATCTTTTCTGTCTCTCCAGAAATCGACTTCTACTATATTATCACCGAGCATCCCAAATATTATTAATCTTTTCCGCAGGCTGTTTTGCCGGTCCGGGCCTTATGATGCAAAAAAGGATGCTTTTTAAACAAGCATCCCATCCTAAACCTTAAGTTAGTTATATCAGCTAAAAAAAGTGCCCGACCAAAGACCTACCGTGCAGGGGTTACGATTTTCATTTTTTTTAGTTTTTCCACGAGGGTGGTGCGGTTGAGGCCTAACAGGTTTGCGGCTTTGTTTTTCACCCAACCTGTTTTTTCCAATGCTTCGAGTAATAATTCTTTTTCGAACTCTTCAACCATTTTTTTAAGGTTGATGCCTTCTTCTGGGATTCCCACATGAAAAGATTGTCTTAGGGATTGCTGCAAAATCTGCGCAGGATTACCTTCCTCATCTTCTTCCAAAGGTTGCCATTTTTCTTTAGGTGTATCACCGAGCACTTTTTCTGGAAGATCACGCGGGGTAATAGTTGAACCAATGCTCAACACCACCATACGTTCTATAAAATTTGCCAATTCACGGATATTTCCAGGCCAGGAATAATTCACCAAAAATTGCATCGCTTCATCACTGATGGTTTTGGGTATCGCGGTTCTATTGAACTGTTTTAAGAAATGGTCCGCTAAAAGGGGGATATCTGTTTTTCTTTCACGCAGAGGGGGAAGGTTGATTGGAATAATATTGAGTCGATAAAAAAGATCTTCACGAAAGCTACCTTCTTTAACGGACTCTTCTAGGTTTCTATGGGTAGCGGTAATTACGCGTATGTCGATGGGGGTTGGTTTCGTACTGCCAATACGATCGATTTCTCTTTCCGCCAGAACCCGCAAAAGCTTTACCTGCAAGGAAGTCGGCATATCGCCTATTTCATCAAAAAAAATAGTCCCTTGATTCGCTAATTCCATTCGGCCAATACGCGTGTTGACCGCTCCGGTGAACGAACCCTTTTCGTAACCAAATAACTCGCCTTCAAGAAGCTCGTGAGGAATGGCACCGCAGTTAACAGCAATGAAAGGTTTAGAAGCGCGCGGACTGTTCATATGTAAGGCTCGAGCGATGAGTTCTTTTCCCGTGCCACTCTCACCGTAAATCATGATGGTACTTTGGGACCCGGCAGCACGTG
This sequence comes from Nitrospinales bacterium, assembly GCA_022450865.1. Lineage (GTDB taxonomy): Bacteria > Nitrospinota > Nitrospinia > Nitrospinales > VA-1 > UBA8687. Next base: position 46,289 of record JAKUOQ010000003.1, read on the forward strand.
CAACAACGTCAAAAACATCACGGATAGGCTTACTTTCGCCGATAATGCTCAAACTTTCTAATTCAAGGTTTGTCTCCATGGTCAAAAAATATTATATCCACAGAATCAAATTTGTCAAATAAAACAAATATTTATATATACTCCAGGTCTCTTCAAAAACGTCAAAATTCTAGCGTAGATCAAAAATAGGGGTCAAATCAGTTTCACTTTAAAGCGTAGCAAAAGTTGACGCTCCATATAACCGAAAGTGGATCATTGGAAATTCAAGCTTTGAAAGTTGGCTCAACCTAGCAAGACCATTTTTTAGACAACAAGTGTTAATTTTTCTTTTTAAAAGTCTCATAATCAACATTACGTATTTTTTTAAGTTCGGGTTCCCAACCAGATAAATTATCAAGAGCAACTTCTAGGAGCTGAAAAATAATAGGCTGGCTTCATTATTCTTATTTCGACCAACCTAATAGGTGATTTCACTGTGATTCTTTCCGAAAAATGCTCTAGCAAACAGGATTATTTGTGCATAATTAATTTTCTCTTCTTCATGGCATTTTTCACAAAATTTATTTACTGTTATCAAAGATAATCCCAAAATTATAAATCAAGTCAACTTTCGCAAAGGTTTATTAGGGTTATCCAATACATTATTATAGGATGGACGTTTACATAGTAATCGTATCACTTTTCCTTATTTTTCTAGGAACGTAAGGTCTAGGTTTTATGAATATCTGAACTTTTCTTTATTCTAAGATCAAGCCTGTATACTTCCAACTTAGCAATCAATTATATTTATGGTCTTAACAAAAAATAAAATTCAGATCGAAAAATGCATTGTCAGTTTCAGCCACAACAAATATGACTCCCGAAAGTTGGCTGATAATCTCAGTATTACAAAAGCAAAAAGTGAAATAGCAGCGGGCAGAAATGGTGTCAGCCATCTCATCCTGCGTTCTAAAGATGATGAAATCGATCGTCTAAAATTTTTATTTTTAATTCATGGCATTCCAGTGATGTGTTATGCCTTAGGGAATTTATTATGTTCAAGTCTTAAGGAAATTGTTGTTGTAGGATCAACTGAAGTTCAGCGTGTGTTAGAACTTTTTTTGAACACAGTTGACACTCGTGGGAAAACAATACAATTTGTAGGAGAAGATGACCAAAACCTCAACCTTCTTCACACCTTGAGTTTAGGTAGAAATAAGCTTTCAATTGAAGATAACGAACTGATTTTATTTCAGCCCGGTGATCTACCTTTTCTATATGACCTTGAAAAAGTTTTGAGTTTTAAGGGCAACAAGAGCCACAACATTATTCTTTGGTTGAATTCACGTCAAAATATGTTCCCCGAGTTTAATGAAAAACCAGACAGTGAATTTGTTAAAAGAAATTATCATTACCGGATTCTCAATGACCATGGAGGTGATTTGCATGAATTAAAGGAACCCAATTTATACCCGATCAACTTTGAGAGGATGGATCCTGTAATTATTGATTACTTACACTCCTCAAGAAAAGATGGTCAAATTATTCATGCCGGAATAAAAATGGCTTTGAAAAATCCCGTTCGTTTTTTCAAAGCGTTGCCGTATTTAGTTGACCATGCTTTTACATTTCGATCTCATGTGCAAAAAATTTCTCCAGAGGATAAATATCAATTTGGAATGTCGAGAAGAAATTTCCATAAAAGTATTTCAAATCTCCTTAATATACCAATAACTACTAACTTGCATGACGATCCATCTTTTGTTTCAGATGTGGATGCTCTGGAAGATTGGGAAGATTTTGAGTCCTTGACTCATTTCGCAAGTAATCAAGGTAAGGAAGGAGGGCTAGAAAAAATCCACCCTTTTGGAAAAGAATTGATGAAATTTCGAGAAAAAGGTATGCCTTTCTTAAGAAAGAAAATCCCCATGTACCGAAATTTTCCCTCCTACCTGAACCATATTTACAAGACCTTGGAAATGGATTACGAACCTTTTGATTCGGGTGGGAATTATGTTTCTCCTAACGCAAATTTACCTGAAGTCGAGCAGGCCTATCGCTGGTATAAGCAAAAGTGCAAACTACTGAATTCTACACCAGACGAAGTACCTTAATAGCCCTTCTCTGGGTTTATGAATGGTTTAAAAACTGCGCTATAATATTTAAATGAGGTCAACTTCATAATAGGATATTTTTCAGGTTTTAACTTTGCGCAAAAGAAAAATAGATTGGGCCAAAAATAATCCACTAAATAGAACTCAGCTATCCAGATTTATTTTGCTTTCTTTGGGTATCCATATTTCATTTTTCATTGCCCATATGTTGACACCTGTTCAAGAGAAAACAGTTAAAGGCCCTCCTCCAATTCAGGTGAAATATTTTGAAACAAAAAACCCGATGGATTCAAAGGTAAAACAAAATATTGATACCCCAAAACCTCCCGTAAAACCAGAAAAACCAAAAAGGGATGACCTTCTTGCAAAATTTGATCGCAGGTCCCATTCAAACCAAAAAATAACCTCTAAAAAAATTTATAGAAGAAAAAAAACTGCCGTTCCCAAACCTAAAAGAGCGATCGGTAAAACCAGGTCAAGTAGAACTCAAACCAAAAATCTTGCCCCTGAAAAATATTTGCAGAAAAAACCCTACATAAAACCTAGAAAAGAACCGTTGCCTGAGTCAGATGTAGGAACCTTCAAATCTATAACTTCTGATAAGACTCAAAAACCGAAATCCTCACCTATGAAAAAGGAAGGTGCAGTTAACACACTGGCTCTTTTAGACGGATTAGATACAGAACAATTTGCTTCTATGGATACAGATTTGTTGGAGGATTTCGATGATAATGAACCTGTATCCCTGGATACAAAGGAGGTGAAATATGCTTCCTATTTTGCTCGTATTAAACATCAAATTGAACGAGTCTGGATTTATCCTTTGACTGCGGCACAAAAAGGCATCAGCGGTGACCTCTCGTTAACGTTCCGTATTTCTAAAGATGGGAATTTAATGGGAGTGCATTTAGTTGAGCAGTCTGGGCATGAGATTCTTGATGTTGCGGCGCTCAAAGCAGTTAAAGAGGCCGCTCCGTTCTATCCGTTTCCAAAAAATATCCAACGTGATAAATTAACTATTCTCGCAAATTTTGTTTATACACCTCTTTTGACACCGACAAATCGCTGATTCAGTAATTTTAGACCTCGGTCATCTATGGATTCTATTGAGCAAAAATAGCTAAAACATGAATAAGGGATATTCAAACACTTTGATAGCATTACAAAAATACACTGTAATATTATATTTACCTGATACACCTTATATCCAGTCAACTCAGAATGAATTTTCCTCAGAAAAAAAGTTTCTTACCTCGTCTATTTGGTTGGCCACAGGACAAACGGGAAGCGAGGCGATGAATTTTTTTCCATAACCCCTTCTGCTAATCCTCGAATCAAGCAAGGAGACAACACCTTTATCGGTTTTTTTCCTGATCAATCTTCCGAATCCCTGTTTTAACTGAATGATGGCTCGTGGAATTTGATAATGTGAAAAGGGATCAATATTTTGGCTCTTAAGCTCTTCTATTCGAGCTTCTGTTAGGGGTTCTTTAGGGACATCGAATGGTAGTTTGGTGATGATAACACTTTGCAATGCTTTCCCCGGTATATCCACACCCTGCCAGAAAGAATTGGTTCCAAATATTACCGAAGGTTTTTCTTTAAACTTATCTATCATCAAAGTTGTTGGCAAGTCTCCTTGCCGAATTAATGGAAATGGAAGGCTTAAATCATCAAGTTTTTCATAAATTTGATTGAGCAATGCGTAACTGGTGAACAAAATAAAAGTTTTTCCACCCGATGCCATAATAAGTTCCTTGCATCGATCTGAAAGTTCTTCCACATAGGGCCCAGTTTCACTTCCCGGTTCAGGAAGGTCACGAGGGACATACAATAATGTCTGACTGGGGTAGTCAAATGGGGCATCAAGAAGTAACTCTTCAGTAGGGTGATATCCCAAACGCTCTTTGATGAATTTAAAATTGTTGCTGGTGGTTAATGTTGCAGAGGTCATGATCATACGATCTAATTTATCAAAAACTTGTGTGTGGAGTTCTTCTGCAACATGAATGGGAACACCTCTCAAGACAACGCGCGTAATTCGTTTTCTTTTTACGATTTCAATCCAGTAAACATATCCCGGCATATTCTGGTTGAGAATGGCCGATACAGTATTGTTAAATTCAAAACATCTTTCAGCTGCCGCTGCTACATCGATCCTGTCTTCTTCAGAATGCAATCCTGCTTCTAGAGATTTTAAGCTTTCACGGAGTGCTTCCATAGGAACATAAATTCCATTGTCTAGAACAGGCGGTTTGTAAAAACGAACCACGCGATCCTCTCCACCATACTCTTCTAAAAAATGTGTAAAGAATGCTTCGATAGCCTGTCGAACAGTCATGGCAAGTTTTCTAACGTGGGGCACTATGGCATGATCTAGTCGTGTTAATAATCCTTTCTTGGTACGTGGATTATGTAATCGATCAAGAAAATAAAAAAGGTTCGAGTTTGAAATTTCCAGTCCTAGAAATTGAGTAGCGGCGTCTTCCAGATTTTGCGCTTCGTCAAACACCACCGCGTCATAAGCTGGTAATACGGCACCAGAATTTGCGACATTTGCAAAAAAGAGGTGATGATTCACAATTAATAAATGAGCCCCAAACCATTTCTTTCTGGCTTTAAAATAAAAACAGGATGAATGAGTTTTGCAATTTTTCCCTAGACAGAGATCCTTTTGTCTTCCCACTTCTTCCCAGACTTGTGGCATTACTTCAAAAGGCAGGTCACTTCGATAACCCGTTTCAGTTTTTGCAGCCCAGCTAAAAATTCCATTCCGCTGTTCTTCTTCATCGGCTTTATTAAATAAACCTGTCTGAGCTGAGCGTTCCAGCCGGCGCAAGGAAAGATAGTTTTCATTGCCCATGCATAGAGCATAACGAAAAGAAATACCGAGTTTTTCTCGAAGAAAAGGAATGTCGTGATTGAGTATCTGCTGTTGAAGGGTTTTGGTATAAGTAGAAATTACAACCTTTTTATTATTTTCTACTGCCCAAAGAATCGCCGGGATAAGGTAAGCAAGACTTTTCCCCGTCCCCGTTCCTGCTTCAACAATAAGGTGCTTCGCTTCGCTAAAAGCTGTTTCGACTGCTTGAGCCATTTTCACTTGCTGGGGACGGTGCTCAAAACCTTCTAGTTTTTTAGAAAGTATTCCGTTGATCCCTAAAAATTTTATAACATTTTCTTTGATCATCACCGCGCATGGTAAAGCGGTAAAGAGAAAAGAGCAAAGTTTATTTTAATTTGTCTATATTTCAAAGATGTTGAGTTAGAAACATAAATTGATTATAGTAAAAGTAGATAACTAATTTGAGGGTCCCATGAAATTATTTTCGTCCAGTATTATTTTAATTCTATTGGTTTCGAGCGTAGCCTGGGCTCAAGAGGATGGCAACAAACAAAGAAAAGTTCTTCGCACATCACAAATGATTCTGGATGAAATTCAGAAATCACCGGATCAGAAGATTCCTATGAGTCTTATATCTAAAGCCAAAGCTATCATTGTATTCCCAACAATGCTTAAAGCGGGTTTTTTTCTAGGTGGTCGATATGGAAAAGGGATTGCATCTGTTCGCGCATCAGACACCGGCAAATGGGGACCGCCTGCTTTTTTATATACAACAGGTGCTAGTTTTGGATTCCAGGTCGGGGCAGAAGCCATTGATCTAATTCTCCTAGTTATGTCACAAAGGGGACTCGAAGGGTTGTTAAATGAGAAGCTTTCCTTAGGGGCTGATATTTCAATTTCAGCAGGACCGGTAGGGCGACACGCCGAAGCTGCTACTGACGTATTTATGCAGGGAGAAATTTATTCCTATTCCAGAAGCAAAGGGGTTTTTGGCGGAGTCTCTTTAAAAGGCACCGTTATAACTGCTGATTTAGATGCCAACCTGGCATATTACGGCAATCGATATACTTCAGAAGAAATTTTATTAACAAAACAAGTTCTTAAAATTCCTGAATCGGGAAATCAGTTTATTAAAATTTTCAATCACCTCGCTCCTCCTTATAAGTGGAACAAGAAAAAAAAATAAGATTTTAAATTAGCCTTTGGGATTACACCTTATCCATTCAAGGTAAAATACATTCTGGCCTTTATTTAATTTTTTCTCGGATTTTTGCGCTTAGAGTGTCGAGGGTAATTACAACCATCGCGATAGCAAGTAATGCCGTACCCGCTTCGTTGTATTTCAAAAGATTGATCCATTGTTGCAGAAGAAAACCAATCCCGCCTCCGCCTACAAAACCGATGATTGTTGACATCCGTACGTTGATATCCCAACGATAAAAGCTAAGTGCCAGAAAAGGCAAAATCACCTGCGGCAAAACCCCAAATAGCACTACCTGAAGGGGCTTCGCTCCTACTGAGGTAATTGCTTCAACAGGACCTGCATCGATACTCTCAATTTGCTCAGAAAAAAGTTTTCCCAAGGAGGCAATGGAATGAATTCCTAGAGCCAAAACTCCTGCGAAAGGACCTATGCCAACCCAAACCACGAACAAGATCGCCATGATTAAGGGTTCGATAGACCGCAGCAAATTTAGTGTTGTTCGTATGACATAGTAAACCATCGTTCCCAGAAGGGTTTCTGTCATTAGGTTTCTGGACGCCAAGAGGCTCAAAGGAACTGCAATTAATATTGCGAAGGTGGTCGCCATCAAAGCAAGAAAAAGAGTTTCTACCATTTTATCAAATGTCAGGCGCAAGGTTTCACTGGCCTGCAAAGATCCTTCAGGCCAACTTACAATAGCCTTGACTATTTGCCGATTTCCTCGGGCACTTGGTGGCACGGTTATATCTTTTTGAAATTTACCGGTCGAGTCAGTTTTAAACTTCCCTAGGGGAAATTCTTGCTCTATCTCATTGACCCAAAATAATGTGCCTCCAGAATTGGGTTTTAAGCGACGTCCTGTTATCGTCAATCGGTCCCCAATTTGCCCCGAACTTTGAGATAAAACCAATTGGCGTTTTTCATTTGACCCGGATGAGGTTTGATTGTTGTTTGAATCTGCCTTCAAAAAAAACTCGATTTCCGTAGTCTGGCTTTTCTTTTCTCGGGAAAATAAATCAGGTTGCGTAAGTTCTTTGACAAGAGGTTTTACTAAATGGAAATCGCGAAACAAATCACCCAAGTTAATTTCTGTTACCCTCCAACCATAGCTATAGATAACTAGAACAGCTAAAGCTATAAAAAAAAACTTTGTTCTGGAGTAATTGGGCACAGTTATCAAATTCTTTCAACCCACTAATTTTGGAAGTAATAAAAAATCTATTTAAAGGTTAAACGTATGACTCGCTGTGAATGAATGAAATCATTGCCTCTCATGCTAATGGATTAGTCGAGTTCGAACTCTTCTTTCCAGTTTTCATCTTCAATGAGTAGTTTCTGATCTTTTTTGTCGATGACAAAGTTTTCTAGCACCAAAGTATCCATTTCTGTCCGCATAAAACAAAGGAAAGCTTGTTCTGGGGTACAAACAATAGGCTCTCCCCGAACATTAAAGGAGGTATTGATCAACACGGGGCATTGCGTTTCTTTTTCAAATTCGCTAATCAAATCGTAAAATCTTTTATTAGTATCTTTATGAACCGTTTGGATTCGAGCAGAATAGTCAACGTGGGTAATTGCAGGTATTTGCGACCTTGGCACATTTAATAAATCTATTCCAAACAGTTTCTTCTGCTCCTCAGTCATGGTAATTCGTTTGTCTTCCCGCACTCTTGCAACTAATAACATGTAGGGACTTTTCGAATCCATCTCGAACCATTCATTTACTTTTTCTGCAAGAACAGAAGGGGCGAAAGGACGAAATGATTCACGATATTTAATTTTTAAGTTCATGATAGATTGCATTTTAGGGTTTCGCGGATCTCCAATGATGCTTCTGCCGCCTAGCGCCCTGGGGCCAAACTCCATTGGGCCCTGAAACCAGCCCACCACTTTACCTGCTTTCAAATCAGTGACAATCGTTTTCGATAACTCGATTTCTCCTAATTTTCGATAAGGAATGTTCTCTGTATCTAAATAATTTTTAATTTCACTGTCTTTATAATGGGGACCGAGATAAGCGCCTTTCATTGAGTCGCAACCGTTGGTCACCCTTTTATTATCCAGCATTTGGTACCAGCAGCAGAGTGCAACGCCCAACGCGCTACCTGCATCACCAGCAGCAGGTTGAATCCAGATATTTTCAAAAATTTTTTCTTTTAGAATTTTTCCATTGCCAACGCAATTCAAGGCCACTCCACCAGCAAGACATAAATTTTTCATACCTGTTATTTGGCAGATGTGACGAGCCATTTTTACCATAATTTCTTCTGTCACTTCCTGCAAGGAGGCAGCAATATCCATTTCTTTCTGTGTTAACTGTGACTCAGACTTTCGGGTTGGGTGGTCGAATATAGCTGCGAATTTTTCATTGGTCATGGTCATTCCGCCCAGAAAATCGAAATATTCCATATTCATGCGAAACGAACCGTCGTCTTTCAGGTCGATCAAATGGTCACGAATTAAATTGCAATATATTGGTTTTCCATAGGGTGCTAATCCCATAACCTTATATTCACCGCTATTGACTTTAAATCCCAGGTAGTAGGTGAAAGCAGAGTAAAGTAATCCTATAGAGTGGGGGAAGTGTAGCTCTTGCAGTAATTCGATTTTATTATTTTTCCCTAAAGCAAGGCTGCTTGTGGCCCATTCGCCCACTCCATCCATGGTGAGAATTGCAGCTTCTTTAAAAGGCGATGGGAAAAATGCGCTAGCAGCATGCGACTCGTGGTGCTCAGAAAATATAACAGGACCGTCGTAACCGAGGTTTTTTCTAATATTGCCTCGAGTCCATAATTTATCTTTTAACCATACAGGGATGGCAGAGAGGTATTGTTTTAATCCTTTTGGTGCGATTCCCAAATATGTTTCAAGTATTCTCTCAAATTTTATAAAGGGCTTGTCATAAAACCCCACATAGTCCAAGTCGGATACTTGGATTCCTCCAGTTTTTAGGCAAAACTCGATAGCATTATCAGGGAATGATGCGTCGTGTTTTTTTCGTGTAAACCTTTCTTCTTGTGCGGCAGCAATAATTTCACCATCACGCACTAAGCAGGCAGCGGAGTCATGGTAAAAAGCGGAAATGCCTAATATATTCATATGGGAATTTTGAATTTTATAGGTGAAAATTTATTATGGATTGATAAAGGAATCAATCTCTGAAACAATTTTCCGAGCAGCTTCTTTGGGTGCGTCGGCATCACGGATAGGACGACCCACGACTATCAAATCAGCACCTTCTTTAATGGCTTTTTTAGGTGTAGAAATACGGTTCTGATCATCCGAAGAGATTTGGCTCCATTCTGGTCGAATGCCTGGTACAACAACTTTAAAATGTTCTCCGCATTTTTGTTTTACTTGGGCAATTTCTTCCCCTGAGCAAATGATACCGGAACATCCAGATTGTTTAGCTCGCAATGCCCTATCCAAAACGACATCGCAAATTTTAGTACCGTGCTCAAAGCCTAAAGCGTTTAGTTGTTCCTCGCCCATGCTAGTCAGCAAGGTAACAGCCAATACTTCAAGACCTGAACCCTTAACCTCTTTCGATGCTTCAAGTATTGCTTCACCTTCCATCGAATGAATAGTGATGTATCTCACGCCTAATTTTTCAGCAGACTTTAAAGCCCCACAAACCGTCGCGGGGATATCATGAAGTTTTAAGTCCAGAAAAATATCTGCTGTTGAATGATCTTTTATTAGTTTTAAAATATCAGGACCTTCTTGTACGAACAATTGCAGCCCCACTTTAAAGCAGCCGACAGAATTATGCAGTAGCTTTACCAGGCGTTGGGCCTCTCTTTTATCCGGTACATCCAGTGCAAAAATTAACCGGTCTTTGGAATTTATAGAAGTTGTCAAAGAATTCTATTAGGTTGGGTTTTTCAATAATCAAACGTTTTTATTATAACAGTCTGATTAGAAATCTGGTTTCATTTAAGGATCAAAAACAATTAAAAGTTAGTAAACATTCAAACACTAAATTTCTCGTAAAATTTGTGCAGAAGCTCCCCAAACCCTATTTTGTTTAAACCAGTACATCACCATGTCCTGTTCTGGGCTAAAACTAACATCCCGTTGTTGCGTGGCTAGTAAAGAGGTCAATGGGATTTCTAGTATTTCTTCGACCTCATCTTCTTGCAGCTTAAATTCCATAGCTGCTGAGAATACAGAAACAAAAGGTGTAATCTCGAATCCCAATCTAGTATTTACAATGGGAAGTTGTGCTATCACTTGCGAGGCTTCTACTTGGACTCCTACTTCCTCTTGGGTTTCCCGGAGTGCAGTTGCTAAAAGGCTTTTGTCTTCATCTTTCTCATAGACCCCGCCGGGAAAACCTATTTCCCCTGCATGAGATTTAAGGTGTAACGCTCTTTTTATCATCAATATATAGGTTTCATTATGCTTGGGGTAAAGCATGACCAGAATCGCCGCCTTTTTGGGGTGTGGTTCTACCGCCTGTTGATTAAGTGGGAATTGATTCTTTAGCTTGTTTGTAATGAAAATTAAATCCATTTTATGAAACGACTATTTTCCCCAAACCTGTTTATACTCATCGGCATTAAAGCCAATCGTTATTTTATCTTTATCCACTACAATCGGTCTTTTAATTAAGCGACCATTTGAAGCAAGCAGGTCAATCGCTTGCGCTTCGGTCATCGATTTCAATTTATCTTTTATCTTGAGTTCGCGATACTGAACGCCGCTGGTGTTAAATAATTTTTGCAGCCCCTTTGCTTTGACCGCAGATTTGAGAACGGTTTTGCTTGGTGGATTTTCAGTGATATCAATCACCTCAAATTTAATTTTTTTTGCTTCTAGATCCTTAATGGCATTTCTACAGGTTCCGCATTTACTATAAGAATAAACCTTCATTAACCTAATCTCCTTACGGTCATTTCCTAAAAAAAGATGGGAAAACAAGCCTTAGAATCTCTGGGCTTTAGGCTAGAGCCTAAAAATCAATGATTTATTGGACATTTTCCAATACCACAATATATTGGGCCTTAAAATTTCTAGTATACCAAGGATTGTATAATTTCCCTTTACAATACTTTGGGATTGGGATAACCTTTCTCAAGTTATTATGGATTACTAAAACATAATTTTTACAGGGTTTTAGCGTCAAATGTATCTGAAAAACTTGGAATTAGAAGGTTTCAAATCTTTTGCTGACTCCACCAACCTTGAGTTCAAAAATGGTTTCACTGCCATTGTTGGTCCCAACGGTTGCGGGAAAAGTAATGTTTCCGATGCCATCCGTTGGGCCATCGGCGAGCAAAGGTCCAAAACCTTACGTAGCACTCGGATAACCGATCTTATTTTTAATGGCAGCGGTAGCCGCAAACCGGTAAACCGTGCCGAAATTTCAATTACGCTATCAAATGTTCCGGCTGGAATCCGTATTGCAGGGGTTCCAAATATAGCTGAAGATGTAAAGGTGACTAGATGCTACCACCGGTCTGGTGAAAGTGAATTTTATATCAACCAAATCCCTTGTCGCCTGAAAGATATCACAGATTTTCTTCTGGATGCTGGAATTAGTCCGAAGGTTCTTACAATTATCGAGCAAGGCCATATACAGGATATCATCACCTCGAAGCCGGAAGAGCGACGGATTATGATTGAAGAAGCTGCTGGTATTCTTAAGTTTAAAAGTCGAAAAAATGATGCTGTCAGAAAGCTCGATAGTTCACGGCAAAATTTGGAACGTGTCGCTGATATTGTGCAGGAGCTGCATCGACAGGTTGAGTCCTTGAAACGCCAAGCTGCAAAAGCAGAGCGTTATAAAAATTTTAAAGCAGAAATTAAAGAACTTTCTTTACAGCTCTTCGCGGTAAAAATCAAACGGTTTCAGGAGCAGCTAAAAACTATAGAGCAGGAACTCCAAGAGCAAACACAAAAGAAAACAGAATGGAGTACGCGGTATGCCACCTTCGAAAATCAGCTGCTCAAACTCAATATTGAAATAGAAGAGTCGCTGAACCGATTGAATAGCATGCGTGAAGATATTCACAAGCTGACTGCTCAAATTAGCAATAACGAACAAACCATCGCTTTCAAAAATGAACAGCAAGCTGAGGCGAGAGAAGATATTGAGACTGCCGGTGGCGAAATTACCCAAATGAAGGAGGAGGTTGAAGGTCTATTGCGGCAGACAGACAATCAACAAATAAAGCTTAGCGATACTTCTAAGGAAATCAATGATCAAGAAAAAAACCTAGAACAATTAAAAGAAATTAGCGAACAAAAACGCGATGCTCTTCAAGCAATTCAGGACCGAGTTCAGGTTGGGGAAAGAAAGGTTTTTGAATTGTACCAGCAAACAGCGGGTTCAAACAACAAACTCACCGAACTTGAAACTAAATGCCAGGGTATTGATTTACGCAAACAAAATCTTGCAAAAGAAAAAGCAGGAATTCTAAATTTAATCCAGAATAATCAATCAACTCTGCAAGAACGCGAAAGAACGCACCAAAGTAATATTAATGAACTGCAACAACTCAAGGAGCAACAGGAAAAGCTAAAACAAAAAGTTCTAGAATGCTCGAATCAGGCGCAGGAGCAGGCCGATGCGCACGGCGAAAGAAAGGAGGCCTACTTTAATAAGGCTTCACTGTTGAATTCATTGGAAAAATTGCGAACGCAATTTGAAGGATTTAATGAAGGTATCAAATCCCTTATGAGCCAACAAAATGGTGAAAGGATTCCTGGAATTCGCGAAGTGCTTGTTGATGTCTTGCAAACTCCCGCGGAATATGAAACTGCAATAGAAACAGCTTTGGGCGACAAACTACAAAGTGTCATCGTCAACTCTTATTCTGACTCGATGGAAGCCATTGGTTTTCTTAAAAATAGTGAGTCTGGGCGAGGTTTGTTTGTTCCTTTAAATCCAAAATCGACACCGAGCGCCCCATTACAATTAAATGGCACACAAGGTATTGTTGGAAAAGCTCTCAATTTCATCAAATGCGGTGAAGATTACAGGCCGGTCATTGAGTTGTTATTAGGGAATGTTGTCATCGTGCAGGATATGGATGTGGCGATGCATCTTCATCAGAACCCTGAGTTTCAGGGTACAGTTGTAACCTTAAATGGTGACATGATTGAATCAAATGGTTTTATCACAGGTGGTTCGGCCAAAAATGAATCTTCACGATTGCTGGCAAGAAACAGGGAGATTGATAGTCTTTCCGAAAGTGTAAAGGAACTAAAGGTAAAGCTAGAAGAATCACGGGTAAAGATAGAATCTGATAAATACGCATTAGTTGAACTGGAAACAAGTCTCAAAAAAATAAATGAAGAAGTTCACCAAAAGGAATTGGATAACAACAATAGTCTACGCGACTTGGAACAATTACGGCAGGAAGTACTAAGGCTAGATGACCATGCTTCGAACTTGGATACCGAGTCTATGTCCTTGATCCAACAACTGCAAGGCTTGGAAAATGAAAAAGGTTCGCTAAGTGTACAGTTGCTGGAAATGGAACAAAAGAGTCGGGGCGAAGAAGAATCGTTAGAAAAGGAACGAATTGAGCTGGAAGAAAGTCGAAAGACCCTGGAAAGAAACTTGATGGAAATTAGTGGATTGAAAGTTTTAATCACTTCTTTGGTTGGGCGACGGGAAAATACACTTACGGAGATTAAGCGTCTGACACTACAACAAAAAAACCTTCAACAACAAATTGAAAACCGTGAGAAAGATATGGTTTCAAACCAGAATCGAATAATTGAAATCGATAACGATGTGTCAGTGTTGGAAGGTAATGTTTTGAAACAGACCAAAGAAAAGGATACCCTGAGCAATCGAGCAGTGAAAGAGGAAGAAAATCTTAGAGAAAATGAAGATTTGCAAAAACAAACGGATCAAAATATCCGCGAGTTGTCCAGAAAACTTCAGGAGATTACAGAAATTTTATCTCAGATAGAAATCAAACGTTCTGAAATAAAATTACAAAATGCACATATTGAAGAACGTGCATACGAAGATTTTAATGCGACTCGCGAAGAGTTGTCTGCTGCCCATGATGAAAAAATTGTTGAAAATGAAATTGAAGAATCTGTCAAAGATTTAAAGGAAAAACTAGCGCGACTGGGCGAGGTAAATTTGGCAGCTTTGTCGGAATTTGAAAAAACCAACGAACGTTATACCTTTCTTAAGGAACAACAGGACGATTTGGCAGAGTCTATTGAGTTGTTACATTCAACCATTGAAAAAATTAATTGCACAACTCAGGAAAGGTTCTTGGACACCTTTAATAAGGTCAACGAAAACTTCAAAGAAGTCTTTGCCCGCCTGTTTCAAGGTGGAAAGGCCAATTTATCCTTAATGGATGAATCCAATCCTCTCGACTCAGGAATAGAGATTACCGCCAACCCAATAGGAAAAAGTATGCAAAACTTGTCACTTCTTTCCGGTGGTGAAAAATCGATGGCAGCCATCGCCCTGGTGTTTGCCGTATTTAAGGTTCGTCCCAGCCCCTTTTGTTTGCTAGACGAAGTTGATGCTCCCCTCGATGAGGCTAATGTTGTGCGTTTTCAGGAGATGCTGAAAGAAATGGCTGTAAATACCCAATTCATCATCATCACTCACAATCAGAAAACAATGACTTTTGCCAACGCTCTCTATGGAATCACCATGGAGGAAAAGGGTGTTTCCAAAGCAGTATCCGTTAATTTTAATTAATTTATCTTCCTATAACCCAACCCCAAATCTACAGTCCTTTTAGGCAGAGGCATTTTGCAATAGTGATATAATTAAGACCTCTTAATTAAAAGGATAGATTAATGGCGGAAGCGAAAGACATTGATGATAGCCTAGATTTTCTCCGGTTTTTTGAAAAGTATACGGAGAACCCGGATTTAGGAACCTTGATTCAAGAAAAAATTAGCCCAGACAAAAAAAGTCTGGAGCTTGGTGGTTCTA